>CAYLMT010000039.1:0-14889 GCA_964384855.1 uncultured Salinivenus sp. | reverse complement strand
CGATACCCATGAAATTCACCGCCTCCAGCGCCGACCTCCTCGAGGCGCTCAACACCGTCAAGGGTGCCGTTCCGTCGAAGAGCACGATGCCCATTTTGGAATGCATCCTCTTCGAGCGGGACGGGGACACGTTGCGTCTGAGCGCCACCGACCTCGAAATCTCGATTATTCAGACCGTGCCGGTCCAGTTCGAGAAGAATGGCACGCCCGAGAGTACACCCATCGCGGTGCCGGCCCAGCGGTTAATCGATACCCTGCGTGCACTGCCGGACCTGCCCCTTAAGTTTTCGGCGGACAGCGACTTCGAAATCCGCATGGAGACCGACCAGGGCCACTACAAAATGGTGGGCCACGACGGGTCGGACTATCCGGAGCTCCCGGAGCTGGAGGAGCAGCACGAAATTAACGTGGAGGGGGGACTCCTGGGCCGCTCCATCGACAAGACCGCGTTTGCGGTAAGCCAGGACGCCCTGCGCCCCGCCATGATGGGCGTCTACTTCCAGGTTAGCGAGGAGGAGACCTCCGTGGTGGCGACCGACGGGCACCGGCTCGTGAAGCTCACCCTGCCGGAGCTCCGGGCCGACACCTCCGTCGACTTCATCGTGCCGGAGAAGGCCACCAAGCTCGCCGGGCGGATCGTGGAAGACGACGAGATCTGCACCGTTCGGGTGGACGACAGCCACGTGAGCTTCGAATTCGGCGACTCCCGCGTACTGGCCCGGCTGATCGACGAGACGTATCCGAACTATCAGTCCGTCATTCCGGACGGGAACGACCGCAACCTAGTCGTCAACCGCGAGGACATGCTCAACGCCGTCAAACGCGTGGGGCTTTACTCCTCCAGCATGACGAACCAGATTCGGCTCGACATCACAGCCGACAACGTGACCATCTCGGCGGAGGACGTAGAACGCTCGAGTGAGGCCGAGGAGACCATCCACTGCGACTACGACAGCGAGCCGATGGAGATCGGCTTCAACTCGGAGTACCTCACGGAGGTGCTCAGCAACGTCGAGTGCGACGAGGTGGTCTTCGAACTCAGCTCCCCGAACCGTGCCGGCATCGTCCTGCCCCGTGAGGACGCCGACGACGAGGACATCCTTATGCTCATCATGCCGGTGATGCTCAACACCTACGCCTAATCTCGGCCGGCTCGCGATCCCATTTCGATCCTCAATCGGACCTGGGGGCCAGCGTGTCGCGCTGGCCTCCAGTTTGATTTGGAGGGGCAGAACGGCCTAGGATCCACTTTCGCTATATCCCTGCTGAAGGGTTTTCAGGATCTCGTACGCTTCCTGCGTTTGCCGGCCTTCACGCTGGACGACGGTCTTGAAATGCGACCGGGCAGCGTCGACGTCTCCCTGAGCGAGAGCAATCTTGCCGAGATAGAAGTGTGCCTCCAAGACCAGAAACGAGCCGGGCTCCTCCTTTTCCAGAACCTGCCCGAGACGCTCCTCCGCCTGGGCCAGCCGATCAGTGTCGTACCGGGGAAAGAGCCCCAGTGTGGAGACGCGCGCATCTTCTAGTATGGAGAGCGCCTCCAAGTACTGCTCGTCGACCGACGACGGGGCCTCCGGCGCTGCACTGCGCATCTGAGCGTTGGCGTAGCTGTCGACGACCTGATCGCTAACCTCCATGGCCGCGAGTCGGTCGAGGGTGGACTGCGTCGCGAGGCTGACCCCATACAAGCCCCCGTACAGTCCCACGAGGACCGCCGCGACGGCTACGCCCCCACGTGCAAGCCGTGGGAGCGCTAGAAACGTATCCCACCAGGGTGCCGTGTTCGGTGCGGTCTCCGACTCGGTGTCGTCAGCTTCGCTTTTCTCGGATTCCGTCTCCGTCTCAATCCCGAGCTCGTGCTCCGTGAGCGCCTCGAAGTGCGAGATCGGATCGATGGCTGCCTCTGCCTCTTCCAGTCGACGCTGTGCCGCTTCTACCTCATGGCGGAGCGCATCTTCTTCCTCGATGCGCGCCTCAAGCCGTGAAAAGGCCGCCTCCAGGCGAGTCGACAGCTCCCCGTCGTCTCCCAGGTGTCGAACCACTACGTAGGTGGCAAGGAGGGTATTGGAGGAAAGATCTGCCCGCTTGTTCGCCGAGAGGCCCTCGACCGACCGAACGTCTCGGAGCAGAGGGGCCCACTCTGGGTGTTTTTCCACATACACCTCGATCTCCCGCTGCTTTTCCCGGGAAAGGTGTGGATACGAAAGGATTTGCTCTTCGACGTCATTCATGAGCGGCACACTACGCGACTACGTGCGATAAGAAAACCACCGACGTTCTCCGGGAGGCCCCCAGAATGGAACCCCCTTCTGTAAGCCGGGAGAATTGTTAACACCGGTGGGCCACAAACCCAGCACGGCGTGAATCGACGTCTCTGAGAAATCAGGCGAAGAACGAGCAGATGCGAAGGGATTCAAAGAGACACATCGAATTTATATGCATAACTGACTAAACTAAAATTTGACACTTTCCACCTATAAATCCGTCTGATTCACGTACTCACGAAGGCGGTCATCGGTGCGAAGCTGCTTCATGGCCTTGTGCTTGTACGTCCGAACCGTCGCGACGGACTTTCCAACGGCTTCGCTGATTTCTTCAAACTCCCGGTTTTCGAGGAAATAGAGGCGGGCCGGTTCCTGTAAATATGTTGGAAGTCGTTCGATGGCCTCCACGAACGCCTCGTGCACGAATCCGACCTCCGCGACGGAGTTCTTTTTCTCGGCCGTGAGGGTCAGCCGGCCCTCGCTCTCAATGGACTCGGAGAACTGGTTGCGTCGGGTATAGTTGAGAAGCGTGTTCTTGCAAACGACGCTCACCCAGTTGGCGTACCGGGTTGCGTCCCGCACCCCATCGCGGTTCTTCTGCACTTTGCGGTAGGCCCGAGTGGTCAGTTCATCGGCATCGGACGGATTGTTGAAGGTCCCCCGGACCGACTTCGCCAGGAAGTACCGGCAGACGTAGCAATACGTCCAGAGATCCGCGAGGCGTTTGGCGTCCGGATTCTCCTCTTCCCTCCACCGCCGAAAGGCCTCGTTCGCGGCGTCGGTATCGTCTACCGAGAACGGTAGACGATCAATCACGGTCCGGAGTTCGGAGGAGGGTGCGGACATGCGTGGCCCTGTGCGCTGAGGAGTCGTAGCGAGCCGAGACTGGAGATTTTTGTGACACTCCGAACGTATAGGATAAGGGCCGCTGGTGCGGAGATCAATGTTCCCATTTCCCTTTCTTCGTCCACCGGACCGATACTCCGGAGATGAGCTCCACCGAGAGCCGGAGGTCTCTCCTGGCTAACGGTCCACCAGTATGGGGCAATCGACCCGATGCCTGTCTCGGTCCTCTGGCAGTAGCGTCCTCGTCCGGGCATCGAATCCCGCAAACTTTCGGCGCAGCACCGGGTTCAAATACTGCGCGGTTCCCTAATCTCTCCTCACCTCCCATGCCCGATGCGCGCCCTGCCGAGGCGGTCGGATGGTCCCGCCCTCTCGTTCGGCTCGGACTAATGACAGCCCTCGTGTTTTTCTGGGCCGGCTCCCTTGCCCCGACGGCCCACGGCCAACGAGCCAACCGCACTCCGGAGCAGCTTGAGAACGTAGGGGTCGACCAGAGGCTCGGCGCGACGATCCCACAGGATCTCTCGTTCCAAAACGAGCAGGGCGAGTCGGTCCGTCTGGGTCAGTATTTCGACGGGTCGAACCCTGTGATGCTGACCCTCAACTACCACCGGTGTCCTCAACTGTGCCGCATTCAGCTGCAGAAGTTCGCCGAATCGCTGAGCGGCATGTCGTGGACGGCCGGGGACAAGTTTGAAGTGCTCACCGTCGACATCAATCCGCAGGAGGGCCCGGAGATGGCCCGTAAGGCCCAGGAGCGCTACGCCACCTCTCTGGACCGCCCCGAAGAAACCCTCGACGGCTGGCACTTCCTGACCGGCGACCAGAAGGCAATCAATGCCCTCACGGACTCGGTTGGCTTCCGATACAAGCCGCTCCCAGAGAAAGAACAACAGTTCGCCCACCCCACAACGATCATCTTCCTGAGTGCCAGCGGCACTGTCACTCGCTACTTCACGACCCTCAATCCTGCCCCGGGCGACCTGCGCACGGCCCTCGTGGAGGCTTCCAACGGCACGATCGGCAACATCGTCGACAAGGCGTTCCTGGCTTGTGCGCGGTTCAACCCGGACTCGAATTCGTATTCCGCGAGTGCGTTCAAGGTGATGCAGTACGGCAGCGTCTTCATGGTGATCGTGATGGGCGCCGCGCTGTTTCTTTTCTGGCGCCGGGAGAAAGAGGAACTTGAGACGGCGCACGAAGAAGGCCTCGACGCGGTCCTTGACGAACGCACGTGACTGGGTGGATGTCCGAAGCGGAATCGAGGAGGGAGCAGGGACCCCCCGGACAATCGAGAGCCGAATTACTCCGTACGCTCGCCCTCCCCGGTCTCGGCAAGACCCGTCATCTCCCGGCTGATCTTCCAGAGGCGGGCTTCGGCTTTTTCGTCGTAGGCCTCGGGCGAAGGATTGACGACCTCGGTCTCCTTAAAATACTGACCCGTCACGCCTTCCACCTCGGGGGACGCGGCAAGGTAAATGACACTGCGCGCCCCCTCTTCCGGACGCTTGTACAGCCAGGAGAAGAGACCGCCGATCCAGGATATCCAGCCGGAGCCGCGCCAGATATTTGTGTTTACCACCCCGGGATGTACGGCGTTTACGAGTATGCCCTCGTCCTGAAGCCGACGGGCCAGCTCGTGGGTAAAGAGGATGTTGGCGAGCTTCGACTGGGCGTAGGCCTGCAGGGGGTTGTAGCTCTCTTCCGCGTTGAGGTCGTCGAAGTTCAAGCTGGCGCCGCGATGGGCCTCCGAACTGACCGTGATGATGCGCGCCTCTCCGGTGCGGCCGGCCGTCTCGCGGAGACGGGGCAATACGAGATGGGTGAGCAGGAACGGAGCAAGGTGATTGATCGCAAAGGTGGCCTCAATCCCGTCATCCGTCTCTTCGCGCGATTCGAGGAAGACCCCTGCGTTGTTTACGAGCACATCGAGCCGGTCGTAATCGGCCCGGATCGTCTCGCCCAGGTGATACACCTCTTCCTGCACACTGAGGTCCGCGATCTGCAGGTCGATCGTATCTTCTCGGCTCGGATGGGCTTTTTGGGCCGCGGCCCGAATCTCGGCCTGGGCCTCCCGTCCCCGCCCCTCATCACGGCACACCATCACCACCCGTGCCCCGAGGCGGGCCAGTTCCGTGGCCGTGGCCTTGCCGATGCCCGAGTTGGCCCCGGTCACCACGCACACCGTGCCGCTCATGTCCTTCAGGTCGGACCGGGGATTTTCCATAGCCCCTACTGAACTGGATGAATGGATCTCCCTTCAACGATTGACGCCTTCATCCACCCGCTCGGCTCTCAGCACCGCGTCCTTCGACGGCGTCGGGATAGGATGGGACAGGGTCTCAATCATACTTTGAGCGTCAATGCGTTCCGCAGGGCCTCGATGCTTTTCCCCACGGACTGCTCTCCCCCGAACACAGCACTCCCAGCCACCAGCACGTCGGCCCCGGCTCGGACGAGCTCCATGGCGTTATTCGGGGTGACCCCCCCATCCACCTCCAGATGCGCACTGGAGCCGAGAGCATTGAGCTGACGGCGCACCCGTTGAATCCTCGCCGTCGATTCCGGAATAAAGCTCTGGCCGCTGAAGCCCGGGTTCACCGACATGACGAGGACGAGATCGACGAAGGGCAGAATGCCTTCGAGGTGTCCGAGGGGAGTGGCCGGATTGAGGGCGACGCCGGCCTTGCACCCGGCGGCTCGAATCTTCTGAGCCACTCGGTGTAAGTGTGTACAGGCTTCTACGTGAACGGTGAGCGTGTCCGCTCCCGCATCGGTGAACGCGTCGACGTACTGTTGGGGCTCCTCGATCATGAGGTGCACGTCAAGCCGCGCGTCGTGCTCATCGGCCACGGGTCGGAGGGCGCGCACCACGTCGGGCCCGATGGTGATATTGGGGACGAAATGACCGTCCATGACATCGACGTGGAGCCAGTCCGGCCCGGCGCCCAGGGCCTCGTCGGCACAAGCGGCAAATCGTCCCGGATCGGACGCAATAATTGAGGGGGCGAGCGTCGGCATTGTGGGGGGCGCAGGCATGAGGAAGGGGCACGGTCAGCGGCGGAAGGCGGGAGACATCATTTACAGAATAAAAGGCGCGCTCGGGTGAACAAAAAGAGGAACCGCAATCTTTCGGTGAAAGCACTGCCGCTGGCTCCCAGACACCCCCAGAGCCCGCGGAATCTTCTCTTCCACTCGCTCCCATGACACCGGGGCGAGTCCGTCCTCTCTTCCCCGTGGGAGAAACAACCTTTTCCATGGGGAAGTAGGGGGGGACCCTACACGCCAAGCTCCCCCTCATGGGAGACCCCCTCTGCGGTTTCAGCTTTTTCGTTCATCTTCCTCCACTCCCATGCCGGTTCGCGACGCCGATCGTGACGAAATCACCGACCGCCTCAGCCGCATCGAAGGCCAGATTCGGGGCCTAAAGCGAATGGTCGAGGACGACCGCTACTGTGGCGACATCCTCGACCAGATCCATTCGGTGCAACAGGCCCTCAAGTCCGTGGGTCGTACCATTACCCAGAATCACCTGGAGACGTGCGTGACCGACGCGATCCGGTCGGGCGACGAAAAGGCCGCCCAGGAAAGCTACGACGAGATCATGGGACTGCTTGAGAAGGAACTGTAGCCGCTCCCATCTAGGGCCCCGGGAGATTTCGCCACCCCGCCCATCCTGAACGGTTCGGATCATGGAAGAGCTCCTCGCCAACCGCGATTCCCTGGGAGACGACTCCCCGACCAGTGGGAAGAAGCGGTCGGTCCACGTCAAGTTTAAGCTCAGCAAGGACGCGCTCAAGGCGAAAGAGAAGTTGGCCGCCCATTGGGACGTGTCGCAGAAGGAGGTTGCTGAGATGGCGGCCCAGATTACCGTGTCGTTCCTACGGGACGAGGACGAAGACACCCGGCACCGGTTTGTCGAAAAGGCCCTCGACCCACCCCGCCCACTCACGCGCGGGACACACGTAGTAAGTCGTGCGACGAAATCATTTCTGGAAACCACGGCGAGCGACCTTGAGCTGACACGGGACCAGTTTTTCGACGCGTGTCTTCGCCTCGCCCACAGCATTGTTCAGTTTCTCCGCGAGGCCCAGCTCGAACGCCACGAGGCTCTCTTCTCCGCGCTGCGCGAGCTTCTCGACCAGGCCAAAACGATCGAGGAGGACCTCCAAGAAGAGGCGACCGACATTGATCCGCTGAAGCCAGCGATCACCAGGGTTCGGCGCCAGATCGAGGCAATCGTGGACGACGTCGAAGACGAACTGGAGCAGAGCCGTCCCCTCGAACGCACCCACGAATTTATGTAGCCACGTTCTGCGGGCGCTCCGCTGTTTGTCGCCGGACAACCGTTCTCGCCCCAGACCATAACTTTTCTTCCACAGCGCCCACAGAGGCACCCGACTCTCACGAGCATTCGGGTCAAAGCCTCTCTTCTCCTTCCCCCCCGAGAAGCGGCGTGAGCTGCGGATACACGATGCCCTCTTCTACTCGCCGTGGGGCAAAATCGCCCGAGCGCGTGGCAACGTAGCGAAGCAGCCGCCGCGCTGTACCGGCGTCCTCCGTCCCCTCTTCTCCCTCAACCACGGCGTGGATCCGCTGGTTGATCGTGGCCGCCCGCTCCCGAAGCGTCCGGAGGGCCTCTCGGTCGGCCTGGGGGGTCCATGTTCCGTCTACGTGATCAACCACCGGCGACTCTTGATCGGCGCCGCCCCGCCAAAACACCGGCTTGAGGGAGATGCGTGGTTCGGGATGGTGCCGAATGCGGCTCAGAAGTCGGTATGGCTCCTCGCCCTCCCCCCGCAGGAGAAAGGCCCCGGCCCGTCGGGCCCGGAGTCCAGATAGATTTTGTATTCCTATGGACCTCGTATTGCCCCGGGGACGATGGGTCACCCAGAGAAACGACGTCGCTGGACGCGGAGGAAAAGCAGCCGTTCGGGTTGTTTTCTCGGCCGAATCTGCTTGGTTGGCGATCTCGTGCCGAACTCGTCTTCTATAGAAGGCCCGACGGAACGCCAATGCAAGGTCTTCGGACGAAGCTCCGGCGTCCCCTTCGTCTCGCCAGTCCGCTTCTTCGCGCGTTTTTCGGCTTGACACCGCCTCTTTGCTGGCCCCCTCTCTCGATTCCGGTGGAGTGGGGAGCGCTTTCGACGCCTTGAGGGGATCCTCCTCGGAGACCATTCCCAAAGAGCTCTGATTCTGCGACTGCTTGTCGCTGTGATCTTCCCAAACGGTGCCGCCTGCCGTTCGAAACGCAGCGAGCGTTTCTTCAAGCCACTCTTCGAAGGGCATTGTCTCGCTTTCTTGGGGGACCTCCCCATCTTTTGCATCGACTGCACCTGGAGGAGAACCGTTTTGTTGTGGCGTCCCCTGCGGTTCCGCCCCGGATTCCTGGACGTCCCGGCGCCCAATCGCCTTCCAAAAGGCGGCAACGAGAAGCTCCGGCGGTGGATACGTTCCCAGCGCCTGTCCCGATTCATTGTCGAGCGGTGTATCGGTCATAACCTCAGTCCCGGGGACACGTCCGGCGACACGAAGAGTCGTTTCGCAGAACCGTGCCGCTTCCTGGAAGTTCGCCGAAGTCCTCCGTTCGTCCCTATGAGGACATCGTCGGGCTTGACGACATTTTCAGGGGGCCCCACTCGTCGCAGGGAACCGTTCAAGGGTCGTATCGTCTCATATGAACCGACATTTCGCGGGGATTCCCCGCACCGAAAAGGGCAAGTCCCGCACGGCCAGCTCCCTCTGAACCCCGTCAGGGCCGGAAGGCAGCAGCGGTAGGAGGTCGCAGCGGCGCGCTGCGGGTCGCTTGCCCTTTTTCTTTTGCTGCGCACTCCCGGTGTGGCGCGCCCCCATTCGCGTGAACCGGTCGTCCCCCGCGCCGTTTACGGGTCGGAGCGCGTTGTCTCTGTCCCCCGTCGTGGGGCCTCCGCTCCCTCTCCCCAAATTCTGATCTTCCGAACGCATCCCACCATGCACCCCTCTCTTCTCTCGGCCCTCGATCCGATCCTTCTCGTCGGTCAATCCGGCAGTGGCAGTGGCGGCATCGTCGGCCTGCTGTTTCCCCTGGTCCTCATCATCGGCGTCTTCTACTTCTTCATCTACCGTCCCCAACAGAAGCGCGAAGAGGAGCACCAGGAAATGGTCGAAAACCTGGAGCAGGGTGACAAAATTGTGACCGTGGGCGGCATCCACGGGACCATACAGAAGGTCGACGAGGACAGCGTTCTGGCTCAGGTCGACAGCAAGGGCACCCGGCTTCGCTTCGACAAGGACTCCATCGCGAGCCTCGCCGGCGACGAGGAGTAGGACCTCGCCCTTCTCGTATCCACCCGGGACCGACTTCGCATACGGGACCGCGCCCCACCATGAGCTCCCCGACTCGTACTCCAGCCTCCTCCCCGGACACGCCCTTCGATTCCATCGAAGATGCTCTCGCCGCCATTCGAGACGGCGGACTCGCCATCGTGGTGGACGACGAGGATCGTGAGAACGAAGGCGACTTCATCGGGGCGGCCGAAGCAATGACGCCCGACCTCGTCAACTTCATGACGAAGGAAGGGCGCGGACTCCTCTGCACGGCCATCCCCCCCGAGCGGGCTGACGAACTGGAGCTCGACCTGATGGTTGACGCCAATTCGTCGCCCTACAGCACCCCCTTCACCGTCTCGGTCGACTACCGGCAGGGCACGAGCACCGGCGTCTCGGCAGCGGACCGTGCGAAAACCATCCGCGCACTGGCGGACCCGGACGCCTCCCCGTACGACTTTGCCCGGCCGGGCCACGTCTTTCCGCTCCGCGCTCGCACGGGTGGCGTGCTGCGCCGGGCCGGCCACACCGAAGCGGCCGTCGACCTCGCCCGCCTCGCGGGCTTCGAGCCGGCCGGGGCCCTCGTCGAGATTATGAACGAGGACGGAAGCATGGCCCGCGTCCCCCAACTTCGCGAGCGTGCGCAGGCCCTGGACATGCCGCTCATCACCATCCAGGACCTGATTGCCTACCGGATGCAGAACGAGCGGCTTATCGAGCGGGAGGCAGAAGTCCAGCTCGACACTGCGTTTGGCACGTTCCAGGTGGTGGCCTACGAGGAAACGCTTACCGGCGACGTGCACCTAGCCCTACTCAAGGGCGACTGGGCTGAGGACGAGCCCGTCCTCGTCCGCGTACATTCGCAGAACGTGCTGGGCGACGTGCTGGCGGCCCGCCGAGAGTCGTACAGCGAACAACTGGCCGAGGCGCTGCTTCGGGTGGAGCACGAAGGTGCGGGCGCCATTCTCTACATGATGCAAAGCAACCACGGCCAGGGCCTTCTTTCGAAGCTCAAAGACCTGGAACGCCAGCAGAACGAGGACGACCAAGCCCCCGCGGACGTATCTCTCGAAATGGACCATCGCGACTACGGCATCGGGTGCCAAATTCTGCGGGACCTCGGCATCCGTAAGCTCCGGCTGCTCACCAACAATCCCCGCAAGCGAATTGGGCTGGCCGGATACGGCCTCGAACTCGTCGAACAGATTCCCATCGAGTTGCCCGCAGAGGCCCGAGACACCTTGTCTACCGTCGCGGCCGACCGGCTCACACCTCTCCTCATGGAGCTCGTTGATCCGGGCGCCTAACCCTGGATTTTTTCCACCCCGGCCTCCCCTTCGGGCCTACCTCTCATCTTCCCTGGGTCTAGTGCAACTCTTCTAGATCCCCAACGCGCTCCTCGGCACGTCGCTGATGGTGATGCGCCTGCAGGTCAGCGACTGGCTGACCCTTATAGTTTATCATCACTGATGTCTTCTGCGCCAATCGTCTCCTCACTGGTTGCAGTGGAGGAGTCTCTTTCACAGACCTCCACCTCTACGTCTCTCCGGGGGCAATTGCCTCGACTTCTCCCCGTATGCCCGGGAAGTGTTCATTATCCACAAGATTGTGGATAACTCGTGGATAAGTGGGGGATAACGTCTGGATAATCTGTGTACTACTGATCGGACTTCGTCGACCGTGTATAACTACCGGAGATATCCACAGTCATCCCCGTGCCGTGCACACTGTTGATGAGTGTTCATAACCAACACTACGAACCCCGAATGATCCTGTGGAGGGCCGTGGAAACGTGGAAAACTGTCTTTATATCGGCCCTCAGCGCCGTACACCGACTATTGATGGTTAACGGCTTGTGGATAACCTCGTGAATGAAGGGAGGTTCTATTCACATTGCACCGGCCTAGATGTGGGCAACTCCGTCATCCACATTTCCACACGACCAGTAACAACAACCATATCTTTAAAAAATTCCCAAGTGCCTCGTCCATACTAGGGGTTGTGGATAACTTGATTCGTCGGCAATATTCCTATCGAGAAACCGATATACCAGCGGACTCTGACTGACAGGACTGATATACCTGTGTGTATCAGTTCTGCAGGGATGATATTCCCGTTTGGGAGTGCAGTTCGGCGCTAAAACGGCACACCTTCAAGGGGAAAAGAAACTCCACCGAGGGTATTCCTCATTTCCAACGAAGTCGCCAAATCCCTTTTCCATCCGTCCGCATCCACACTGCGCCACGATCAGCCGTGCTGTGAACCTGGCTCCCTCGCTCTTCCCATCTTCGGAGGACACCCCCATCGGGCATCCCGTACTGATCCCCTTCTCCCACACTTACCACCGCGTGTGTCTTTCCAGACTCCGAGACTGAACGCACAAATTTCGGAGTACTGCTGGTTTCAGATCCGTGGTGCGGGACCTTCACGACATGACTTTTGAGCCCCTTCCCATACGATCGAACCAGATTCCGTTCGGCAGCGGCCTCCACATCCCCCGGCAAAAGAATGTCCACCGTTCCGTACACCACGCGGAGAACCACAGAAGCGTCATTCTCTGATTTGAACTTGCCTCGGCGAGGGGGACCGAGGACCTGCACATGAACAGAGGAGTCCACCCGAAGAGTATCGCCCCGCTGAACAGCCTCGTGGGGGACCTTTTTCTGAGGAAGGAGATGACGGGTCGCTTTGTACAACTCGGTATCGGTGGGACGACCGTTGTGCACAACCCGATCCATCGGCACTTCCTCTAACAAGACAGGAAGTCCCCCCAGGTGATCTTCATCGGAATGCGAGATGACAACGAGATCCAGTCGGCGAACGCCCCATTGCTCCAAAAATGGTAGAACTGCGAACTCCGCGGCCGCACTGCTTGGCGATCGTGGCCCCGCATCTACGAGTATGTGCCGCTCTGAAGGTGTTCTGAGGAGGGCAGCGTCTCCCTGCCCAACGTCGAAGAACACAACGTCGAGGGTCGGCCCTGCCCCTTGCCCAATTGCGGAACTCCACACCGATCCGGTTGCAAGAAAAACCGCTGCAATTACCCAGCGCCATCGGAGGCGTGGACGTGGCCACTGCGCCAGGGCAATGAGCCCAGCTCCGAGAGCCCCTAGGCTCCACAGGTTTGGAACGGGCATCCGAACGCCTGCCCACGAAAACCACGCTGCCCCGTACCGGGACGTGGCGAGAAGCCCGTGCAGGAAGAAATCCGCTGCACTCCCAAATGAGGCGGCCACCGAAGTGGAGAGGCTTCCCATCCCCACCGTAACGATCGCCGACGAAAGCGCCAGCCCAGTGCACGGAATCCCAACCATATTCAGGAGAAGACCGGCGACCGACACCCACCCAAAATGATACAAGAGGACTGGAGCCGTCCCCAGAATAGCAGCTGCCGACACCGTACCGGTAGACACCAGCCACTCTCCAGACTCAGAGCTCCGATACCGATCCGGTACAGCCTCCAGAAAACGAGGATTCAACGTCACGATGCCCGTGACCGCCGCCATTGACAACTGAAACCCGACGTCAAATAGCATTGGGGGCCGCAGGGCAAGCAACAGTAGGGCGGCAACACCGAGTGTGTTCAACGGGTGGGCCGAGCGCTGAAAAAAGATTCCTCCAATGAACAGGGTTGCCATAATCACCGCTCGTACGACGGAAGGCCGACCTCCCGTGAGAAGCATGTAAAACCCCAACACGACAATCGTAAGCACGGCACGCACGATCTCCACTGTGCGCCACCGTAGCCGAAAGCGCATCAGGAGGGGACGGAGCAGTGTGTAAAGCACCATTCCCACCAAAAACACGTGTAGTCCCGACACGGCGAGGAGGTGCATCAGGCCCGTCTTCGCAAAGCGATCCCGTTGGGCATCGGTGATGCGACTCCGATCTCCCAACAACAATGCCCGGAGCACAGCCCGCCCTCCCGCACTTGGGACATACCGGTCTACCTGCCGACGAACGTGCACTCGCACAGAAACGAGCGCATTCTCTATCGCTCCGCGCCGACTTCCCAATACAGTGACATGGTCAGGGGTGTCCACGTACAAGGTGCAGCAGATGCCTCGTCGGGACAGGTAGGCGCCATAGTCAAATCCGCCGGGATTTCGGAGGCCGGGTGGATGCCGCAACGACCCGCGGAGCCGAGTCACATCTCCCTGACGAAGCTTCGGAAAAGGCCCGACCTCATCGTCCCAGGGGGATGGCTTCAGCGTCGCTCGGACCTGTCCCTCCACCGCAGCCGTGTCGCGAGATCCAAAGAGAGTGTCGACCTCCAGCACAAAGCGGGTTGCCTCGTCGGTCTGCTCGGGGGCGTCTACGACGGTGCCGCGAACAGTCACGGTGACATCGCTCACCTTGGCCCCAGGGGCGAGACTTCTCGGCGACGGGGTGTGGTAAATTGCGTGACGGGCTCCACCCGCACATCCCGCGACCAGCAGGACGGCCACGACCCGCCCCAGCGGCGCAAGAGTGACGAGTCTCATCCGGTCCCACCACTGCAGCCCCGCAAACATTGCGATCCCACCCCCGGCCCCGCTGATCCAAAGAGGGAGGGAGCCGAGGTCGAGCACCGACGCCGCCACAATTCCCAGTGCGAAGGCCCCGGCCATGAGAAGAGCCGGATAGGCGGTCAAGTGAACCGACGAGTCGGGACGCATGGGGCGAAGTGCCACCGTACGGAAAAAGCGGGCTCAAAAGACACATGTTTGGATGAAACCTAACGTTTAGAACTATACTTCCGGAGGCGAGCGCAAATCCAAAATTGAGGGAATCCGGTTGCCGGGACGGACCTGCCTCCGCCACAGGAAATAAGAGCCGTCTCCGCACGGTCGCGGTCTCCCTGCGACGCAATTCCCCCGAACGGTCTCCCGCCATGAGCAGCCGACGCGACGCCCGCGAACAGGTCATGAAGGCGCTCTATGCGCACGAGCAGGCCGACGGAGACGCCGATCAGGTCATCCACACCCTCATCCGGGCGCCACTCGAAGACGATCCGTCAACCCGCGATTTTGCGGAGCGTCTTTTCCGAGAGACGCTCGACACGATGGACGAGGCCGACGAGATCATCGAAAAACACGCGGAAAACTGGGAGATCCACCGCATTGCGGTTATCGATCGGTGTCTCCTCCGGATGGCGACCACGGAGCTTCTGAAGTTCGAGGAAATCCCACCAAAGGTCTCAGTCGACGAAGTGATTGAGATTGCCAAGATGTACAGCACGCCGCGGAGTGGTACGTTCGTCAACGGAGTGATCGACGCCGTTCTACTCGATCTCCACGAGCAAGGACGCCTCAACAAATCGGGCCGCGGTCTCATCGGTATGGACACCATCCGTGAGCGGGCCGACTCGTCGTGAGTTGCGTTTTCCGGGGCCCTCTCCAATATTAACGCTGCCCCAAATTTTCCTTTGGCCGGGTCGTCGTTTCGTTCTTTCCGCACTGCTGGGCCCACGTGATGGGACTCATAGCCATTG
>CAYLMT010000038.1:0-15038 GCA_964384855.1 uncultured Salinivenus sp. | reverse complement strand
TCGACGTAATGCTCCCCAAGAAGGACGGCTTCGAGGTGCTCGAAGAGTCGCAGGAGATCGGCTTTAGCGCCCCCGTTCTCATGCTCACGGCCCGGGGTGAACAGGAGTCAAAGCTGAAGGGGTTCGGCCTCGGAGCGGACGACTACATCACCAAACCGTTCAACGTGGAGGAACTAGCCGCCCGGGTGAAGGCCATCCTGCAACGTACGATGCCCCCTGCCGAGGCCCCGATGGATGTCTACGAGATTGGG
Organism: uncultured Salinivenus sp.; assembly: GCA_964384855.1. Classification (GTDB taxonomy): domain Bacteria; phylum Bacteroidota; class Rhodothermia; order Rhodothermales; family Salinibacteraceae; genus Salinibacter. The sequence continues at coordinate 14,787 of CAYLMT010000038.1, read as the reverse complement.
GACGTAGAAGTCAATTTCTCGACCCACGAGGCGTACCGCAACGGCGAAGAGCTCAACTTCACGGCCCTGGAATTCGACATTCTCCGCTACCTCATCCAGCACAAAGGCCGCACCGTCACGCGCAAGCAACTGCTGCGGGACGTCTGGGGCATCGACGAAAACATTATCACACGGACCATCGACCGCCACATGGCCTCGGTCCGCAAAAAGATCGAGCCGGACCCCTCCGATCCCACCTACATCGAGACGGTCTACGGCATCGGCTACCGGTTCGACGACGAGTAGTCCGCCTGGGCGAACGTCCGAATGGGACGCTCGCTTACACCGTTTCCTGCTCGGATTCCGGCACGCGCTCAGCCCCCTCTCGCTTGTACCCGATCCTGTACACGCTCTGAATGGGCCATTCGTCCTCGTTATCCCCCTCCATCACGTCGCGGAGGGCATTGACGTGCCGGTCGATGGTGCGGGTCTCCACCTCGGTAGAGCAGGTCCCACACGTCGCGGAGAACCTGCTCGCGGGTGACCGTGCGGCCGCGGCAGCGGAGCAGATAGGCGAGCAACTTGTACTCCCGCTTCGACAGTCCGCCAGACGAGTTAGACTCCGGAAGCCCCACCGGATGAGATGCGAGGCCCACCGCCGATCTGAAGAGGAAGGGTGACAGGCCGGAGAGGAGGACCGGAAATTCACCCATGCATGACCGCGCGGGGCTCCAGGCGGGCCACCTTCCCGGCGAGCCGGGCCCCCGCCACCGTTTCCACCACTCCATCGATGTTTTCCTTGACTTGGACACCGGCGGAGGCGGAACCGTCGCCGGAGCCAACGGGCATCCCCTCTGCGTCCTCGTCGAGCGTCACTGGCTCAGCGTGGTGGTTCGCTTCGTGCCGACTCATCGTGCGGCCGGCCCCGTGGCAGGCCGAGCCAAAGCTCTTCTGCATCGCGTCGCGGGTGGCCAGCATGACCCACGAGGTCTCGCCCATGCTACCGGGGACAAGGACCGGCTGTCCGAGGGCGCGGTAGGGAAGCGAAATGCCCGGTGTGCCGGGCCCAAAGGCGCGCGCTGCTCCCTTGCGGTGTACGTAGCAGCGCATATGCTTGCCGTCCACCTGGTGCATCTCCACCTGCCCGAGGTTGTGGGCCACGTCGTAGACTGTCTTGAGGCGCTGCCCGGCCCCGTCGAGCAACTCGTCGAACACCTCGCGAACGCGGTGGGCCAGCACCTGTCGATTGGCGTAGGCGTAGTTGGCCGCGGCCCGCATGGCTCCCATGTAGTCTTCGGCCTCGCCCGAGTCGAGCGGTACGGAAACCAGGTTGGGATCCGGCGGCTCAATGTCGTATGACGGCGCCACCTCCTGGAACCGTTCGATGTAGTCCGCACAGATCTGCCGCCCGTAGCCGCGGGACCCACAATGGACCTGGGCGACGAGGGTCCCCTCTTTGAGCCCCATCGTGACAGCCGCCGCGCGGTTGAAGACCTCCTCCACGGAATGAATCTCGATGAAGTGCTCGCCGCCCCCGAGCGTCCCGAGCTGCTGTGCCCCGAGCGAGCGGGCCGCCTCACTCACCTTGTTCGGATCCGCCTCGTTGAGGCGACCTCCCTCCTCGGCGCGGACGAGGTCGTCCTGCTGCGCCATGTCCTTGCGCAGAGCCCATTGGGCCCCGGACTGCGCGACGTGATCGACCTCGCTCTTATTGAGCGAGATGGACCCCTCCGCGTCGACTCCACTCGGGATGTGGTCTTTCAAGGCATCGGCGAGGGCGTCGAAGTTTCCCTCCGCCTCCTCTGTCTTAATGTCCGACCCCAATAGCCGAACCCCCGCGTTGATGTCGTGTCCGATGGCGCCCGGCGCGATGGTGCCCACGGGCCACTTCGACACGGCCACGATGCCCACCGGCGCCCCCTGACCACTGTAGACATCGGGCATTACCACCAAATGCCCCACCAACCCCGAGAGCATCGAGGTGCGGATGGCCTGCTCGATGGCCTCTCGCTCAAGAATCTCGTCGATGAGACTCTCGCTCGCGAGGATGCGCACGGGCACCCGCATCGCTTCCTGGAACGACTTGGGAATTTCCCACGTGAACTCGTCGATCCGCGTCAGGTCCGTGCGTTTCATACGGTGGGTGTTCGCGCACGCCGAAGGCCGTCTGCCGTCCCGGACGCCGCGTCTTGTTGTTTGTGAGACGTGAGTGAGGGGAAGTTGAACCCCGCCGAGAAATTCAGTGTTCCACCCCTCGGAGCGCTCGGGACACACGTCCCAGCCATTCGCGTCCCTGGCCGACGTTGGAACTCCCCTGGATGGGCCCTCCCTCATCCCCAGCATTCGGGAGACGCGGGTCGACTCACGCGGGCGCTTGGGCCGCCCGTTCCGCCGTCTCGGCCTCGGCACTGCCCACCTCGTGGATCCACCCCCCTCCGAGCACGTCGTCGTCCTCGTACAGCACGAGGCTCTGACCCGGCGTGATGGCGCGGCGCGGCTCCGCGAAGGCCACCTTGAGGGTGTCGTCATCCGGCTGCCAAGCGAGACACCCCGCCCCTTCGTCATTGTAGCGGATGGTGCCCCAGGCAGGCCGCTCGCCGTCGAACTCGGGATACTTCACGAGGTTGATCTCGTGGGCTGTCAGAGTCTGCTCCATGAGCTCCTCCCTCGGCCCCACCGTAATCGTGTTCGTCTCCGGGTCAATGTCGGTGACGTAGACGCGCTCCCCGAGCGCGAGCCCCAGCCCGCGGCGTTGGCCGATGGTGTAGAAGGGGTAGCCGTCGTGCTCCCCCACCACGGTGCCATCGCTGAGCACAAACTCGCCGCCGCTCACCTCCTCTTCGAGCCCGTCGACGCGGTCTTTGAGGAAGCGGGGATAATCATTGTCCGGAATGAAGCAAATCTCGTAGGAGTCGGGCTTGTCGGCCACGTTGTCGAGGTCGAACTCCGCGGCCATCTCGCGAATCTCGGGCTTCTCGTACGCGCCGAGGGGGAAAATCGACCGGGCCAGATGCTCCTGCGGCAGGCCCCACAGCGCGTAGCTCTGGTCCTTGTTGCGGTCGAGCCCACGGCTCAGGACGTAGCGCTCCAGGTCCTCGTCGTAGCGGACGTTGGCGTAGTGCCCCGTGGCGATGTACTCGCAGTCCAGGTCGTCGGCCCGCTGCAACAGCGCATCCCACTTGATATGAGTGTTGCAGAGCACGCAGGGATTGGGCGTGCGGCCCGAGAGGTACTCGTTGGTGAACCGCTCGATCACCCAGTCGCCAAACTCCTCGCGAAGGTCCACCACGAAGTGAGGAAAGTCATGCTTCGTCGCTACCACGCGGGCGTCGTTCATCGACTCGATGGAACAGCAGCCCACCTCCTTGCCGTCGCGTCCGCCGCTGGTGGAGTAGTCCCACGTCTTCATGGTGAGGCCTACCACGTCGTAGCCGCGCTCCTTCAATAGAACGGCCGTCACGGAGGAGTCGACGCCGCCGCTCATGGCGACGAGCACGCGTCCCTTCTTGCTCATGAGCCGAGAAATGAGGTATAAAGACTAGTGCTAGTCGAATGGTATGAACCGTCTCACATGGACCGGCGTTCCTCATTTCGTCGTGGGAACACTGCCGACGGCTGACGCCGCCCTCTGCTCCCAGGGCATCAGTGTCCCCGCTGGACCTGGAGGGGTATGGTCTTCAGAAAATATTTGCTTGTACCACGCCGCGGAGAGATAGATGTTGGAAGTATCGTTTCCTGCCCCAACGTCTCCGATCTGTACCTCATGTCCACGACCTCTGCGTCTCGTAGTACCGTCACCACTCCCCTCGCCCCCGCGGCCATCGGCCCGTACAGCCAGGGCATCCTCGTCGACGACCGGCTCTACGTGTCGGGTCAAATCGCAATCGACCCGGACACCGACAGCATGATCGACGGGTCGATCGAGGCGGAAACGGAGCGCGTGCTCGATAACATCGAGGCCATCCTGAAAGCCGCGAGCATGTCGTTCGAGAACGTGGTGCGCTGTGAGGTCTTCATGACAGATATGAACGACTACGCGCAGATCAACGAGGTGTACGCGCGATACTTCAACGAGAAGCCGCCGGCCCGTCAGGCCGTGCAGGTCGACGACCTCCCCCGAAACGCGCGCGTCGAGATCTCCTGTATCGCCGTCCGTTAGGGATATTCGGCGGAGGCTTGCGGCTACACGCCCTCCACTTCGAGCCGATAGTAGACGATGGCCCGGACCACTCCACTGCGAACGTTTTCCATGCGGAATCGACCGAAAAGCGTCCCCACTCCGTTTCGTACGGCCCCGGTGACGGTTGTTCGCCGGTCATCGACAATGGAAGAGGGGCCGTCCGGCTGAAACTCAACGCTCGCAACGAGTGGCGCCTCCGTGCTCGTTCCTAAAAAGATATCGGCTTCTCGCACTGAGGGAGTCGACACCCGCTCTACACGCACGCGCACGCTATCGATCCGGGCGGAGACCACGTCACTACGGTTGGCTCCCAAATTTTCGGAGAGAACGGCGTCGAGGTCGCTCGACTGTATCGTAGATTCGACGGCCACCTGCCCCTCACCCGTGGCGTCGCCCTCTGAGAACTCGAACCGATGTCGTACAATCGGCGGTATCGCGGAGTCCGCGTTCAGAATGGCCGTGCTTCCCGCCGACGCAATGTCACAGCTGGTCCACACCACACTTCCGGCCAGCAGAACGAGTAGCAGAGAGCCCCGCAACAGGGATCGGAGGGCAATGGTCATGAAGAGAAAGGATCGTCGTTATGAAGTCGCGGGCCGGACCCAGGTCGCTTCGAGGACAAGCACGACCCAAAAACGTTCGCTTCGACGTCTTCAGGGACGGAGCTACTCACTGGAGACGATGCCCTTGTTGTACTGATTCTTGTATTTCCGCACCGCCCGAAAAATGGCGCTCGCCAGATAGGTCTGTCCCTGATCGCTATTGAGGAAACGGGCTTCCTGGCGATTGGTGAGGTACCCGAGTTCCACGAGGACCGACGGCATCGAGGCGCTCCATAAGACGTAAAACCCGGCCTGGTGCACCCCCCGGCTGCGCCGCTTGACGCGCTCCTTGAACTGATTCTGGACCATCGCCGCGAACTCCTCGCTGAACTGCATACTGGCGCTCAGGAAGAGCTCACCCTTCACAAAGGCCTCCGCGTCGTACTCGTCGTATCGGTCCGGATTTTCCTCGTACTCCCGTACAACGCTGTTCTCTTGTTTCATTACGCGCCGCGCTGCGTCCGTCTTCGAGCGCCCTAGAAAGTACGTCTCCGTGCCCTGGACGGCGGACGATCGATAGGCATTGGCGTGAACCGAGATGAAGAGGTCACCGCCCACCCGATTGGCGAAGTGTCCGCGCTCCTCCAGTGCAATGAAGCGGTCGTCCGTTCGGGTGTAGACCACTTCGAGGTCGAGGCGATTCTCAATGTAGTCGCCCAGCTTGTGCGCCACGTCCAGCACGATGTCTTTCTCCTGCAGGCCGTGGGCCATCGCCCCGGGGTCTTTGCCTCCATGCCCCGGATCGATCACCACCGTGTCGAGCCGCGATCGCTCGCGTGTGAGGGTGGCCATCGGGTCTTGCTGCCCCGTCTCTCCCCTGGAGGTCGTCGGTTCTTCTGTGGACGAGGAGGACGAGGCAGATGCAGTCGACGCGGCGGACGAAGACGCCTCCTCGGCCACGGGGGTGGTGCCGTCGTACGCGAGGTTGAGCAAGAGATCGTCGGACGCCCCATCGCGGTAAGCCGTGGGGCTCACCGTGCGATCCGCAGTCAGCGTCACCCGAAGAATCAGGTGGCCATTCTTCTGCGTCACCGTGTAGGCGTCAATCGGCCCCTCCGGCGCCCGCTTCTCGTAGTCCGCGTGGAGGCTCGTATTGTAGAGTACCCATTTCAGCTCGTTCGCCCCGTCCGGCTGCAGCATGTACGCCTCGGGTGAGGCCGTCGTCCGAACCCGTACGACGTAGCCCTGCCCATCGGACCGGGGGGAGAAGGCCACGTCGGTCACGAGCACATCGGCCTGGACCGGCCCCGCCGCCAAAAGTAGGAGCCCGGCCACGACCCAAGGCACACTCCGACGGAGCCCGGCGCCACATTCGGCACAACGAGCGATGTGGGCTCGGAACCAATCCATGAACAAATACAACACCCCTAACGAAAAGCTACGTATCGGCGGTCAGTGCTTGCCACCGCCAGCATACAAGATGCGACGTAGCTCACTTAAAGTAAAGGATGAGGTGACGGGAAAGGAAACAGCCGCCGGGCGGTCCTGCGCGGAGTCACTAACGGGTGCGGGTAGAGTCGATCAGCTGTCGGAGGTGGCGGTCGATCATGAGATCCCGCATCTGCTCACGTCGCTGGAGGTTTTCCTGCAGTTCCCGAATCTGTCGTTGGAGACGCTCGATCTCGCGGCGTCGGTTTTCCTGCTTTACCGCGAAGATGTCTTCGAGCATGGCGCGAAGCGTGTCGATCTTGGCCTGTCGCTCGGCCCCTTCCGGCAGCAGACGAATCGTGCGCGCGAGATTCTGAGCGTTCTGTTCCATTTGGCGCTCGCGCTGGAGCCGCTCGTAGAGCTCTCGGCTCGAGCGCTGCACCGCATCGAGATATTGCCGGTGGGACGCCTCGGGGCTGCTGGTGGCCTTGATTCCACGACGGGACGACGAGGCCTGTGCTTGCACCGCTCCACTTCCCAGCACGACAGACGCCCGCTGCTCACGCACCTCCTCCTCAGTGATGGACCTCAATCCATCCTCTACCACAAAGAGACGCCCCTTGAGCTCGACGACGGGGCGCTGGACCCCCACGAAGCGATAGTTGGCGCGGACGCCCTCCAGGTTCAGGCTATCCGGCAACTGATCCTCCGACAGGGGCTGTCCGTCGACGTAGACCGTGCCATCTCGAATGTTGAGGGTGTGAGTCTGCTGGGCCGACGCGACGGGCAGGAACAGTCCCCATAGAAGGAGCCCGAGGACGAGCCCCGAGGCGAGACGAGAACACAACGAGTCCGGGGAATGCAGAGCAATCATGGATGGTGCGAGACGGAAAAGCGTGATGCACGAGGCAAATCGGGAGCCTCCTCCTAAGGCCGGCTGACCCGCTGGAGGGAGCCCCATCGGTCCGGGGCGCTGCGCGCCTGCAGCCGGTTGATACGGCGCTGAATGCGGATCAACTCCTCCCCATCATCCCACGCCGGAATGGCGTCCGCGTCGGTCGTCCGGGTTTCGGCGGTCGTGGGGGCCTGTTGGGGGGCTCCGTCCAGTGCGCTGGGGGTCGCAGATTCTGCGACCGGGCCGTCGGACACCCCGCCTTCCTGCCACCACCCCAGCCCAATCAACAGCAGCAGGGCGAGCGCGGCACCCACCGTTTGCAGGCGACGGGTCCAGGGGCTGGACGGAGCACGCGCCGGACGATCCTCGGCCGGCGACACCGAAGATTGGGCGGCCGTGCGGGCCTCGTTCACCACCTGGTCCACGACCGCCGGGTCCGGCCGACGAGCGGGCCGATCATCCAGCGTGCGCTTCGTGGCCGACAGACGCTCGTATTCGCGGTAGAGGTCCTCGTCCTCAGACAAACGACGCACAAGCGCCGAATCGTCCACCTCTTCTCCGTACAGGTACCGAATGAGACGTAGCCGATCGTCCATAGGAAACGAGAATCGATCTGTGAAGCGAGGCGGACCGCACCGGGATCCTCACGCGTCGAGCGTGCCGACCAGCGCAGTCTCGTTGGAGGCCTCCATCATCTTTCGAAGGTTCTTGAGGGCGTACCGCATGCGGCCGAGGGCCGTGTTAATGGACACGTCCTGCAGTTCGGCAATCTCCCGGAAGGTCAGGTCCGTCTCCTGCCGCAGAAGGAGCACCTCCTTCTGTTCGGGCGCGAGTTGCTCGATGTGCTCGTCGAGCCATTCCCGCTGCTCCGCGCGGTGGAGCTGCTCGTCGGCGTAGGGCGAGTCATCCTCCAGCGTGTCCCAGAAGGAGCGCCCCTCGTCTTCGTCCTGCGGCACATCCGACCACTTCTTTTGCTTCCGGGTATGGTCGATCGCCGCGTTGCGCGCGATGCTCATCACCCAGCTCAGCCACTGGCCCTGCCGGTCGTAGGACCCGCGCTGGCCGTGCATGGCTTTAATGACGCGCTCAAAGGTTTCCTGGAAGAGATCGTTGGCCACCGCCCGGTCCTTCACCATGCCCATCAGGTAGCCAAAGATGCGGTCCTGATGCCGCTCGACGAGCCGCCGGAAGGCCTGCTCGTCGTCCTCTTCCAGGTACGCCGTTACCAGTTCCTCATCCGTAGGCTGCATGCAGAAACCCAATCATTGGCAAGGGCCGGGACGTGGGGACATGGCACTGACTCAAACGAGCGTCCCAGCGCGATTATTGTGTGCCCCGTTCGCTCGGAGAATTTGTGGGTACAAGGACCATTCCGGAGCGCCGGTCGGACCGGACTATAACACCACGTCGAGCACGTCGCGCAGTTGTGTGGCCCCGGCGACCTCAATCTCGTACGTGCCGGCAATGCGGTCCAGGTTGTTCTCCGGCACGACGGCCCGATCGAAGCCCAGCTTGGCGGCCTCCTTGAGGCGCGGCTCCACCCGGCTCACGGTGCGGATCTCGCCACCGAGCCCTACCTCCCCGATCAAGACCGACCCGGTGTCGGCGGGAATGTCGCGAAACGAGGAGGCCGCCGCGATGGCAACCCCCAGGTCCACGGCCGGCTCCTCCAGCCGCACCCCGCCAGCCACGTTGATGAACACGTCGTGGTCGCTGAAGGCCAGCCCGGCGCGCTTTTCCAGCACCGCCAGAATCATCTGAAGCCGCTGCGACGCGAATCCGGTGACGGTGCGCTGCGGGGTGCTGTAGGAGGTGGGGGTCACGAGCGCCTGGATCTCCACCAGAATGGGCCGGGTGCCCTCCAGCGAGCAGACGACCGTGGAGCCACTCACGCCGTAGCCCCGCTCGGACAGAAAGATTTCACTCGGGTTGGGCACCTCCTGCAGCCCATCCTCCCGCATCTCGAACACCCCGATCTCGTTGGCCGCTCCAAACCGGTTTTTCACACTCCGGAGGATGCGGTACGCGTGGTTCTGATCGCCCTCAAAGTACAACACCGTGTCCACCATATGCTCCAGGACGCGCGGCCCGGCGATGGTGCCTTTCTTGGTGACGTGTCCCACGAGAAAGGTGGAAAACTCTCGCTCTTTCGTCAGCTTGAGGAGCGAGGCCGTGCTCTCACGCACCTGGCTGACCGAGCCGGGGGCGCTCGACAGATCGGGCCGGTAGATCGTCTGAATGGAGTCGGCCACGAGCAGATCGGGCTCCACGTCGTCGACGGCGTTGGCGATCTCCTGCACGTTCGTCTCGGCCAGCAGGTAGAGGGCGTCGCTGTCGACCCCGAGTCGACGGGCGCGCAGCTTCACCTGCCGCTTCGACTCTTCGCCGGTCACGTACAGGATTTTTCGGTCCGGAAGGTAGCCGCCCAACTCGGTCATGAGCGTGCTCTTGCCGATGCCGGGATCCCCGGCGATGAGGCTGAAGGACCCCTGCATGATCCCACCCCCCATCACGCGGTCGAACTCGTCGACGCCGGTCCGGAGGCGGGCCTCCGCCCCCAGCTCGACCTCCGTCAACTGGGTCGGCTGGTTCTGGGCCGTCGCGCTCCCGTTCTGGCCGTCCGGACTGAGGTCCGGGACCTGGGCCTCCACGTCGGCACTCTCGGATTCCTTTACGAGCGTATTCCAGGACCCGCAGCCCGTGCACTTGCCCATCCACTTGTGGGCTTCGTGCCCGCATTCCTGACACACGTACCGCGGCTCAGAGCTGGCCATGGCAACACCGGTAGGCTCGTAGATCGACCAAGACGAACAGGACGCGGCCCGCAATTTCTGAGCCCGGCGCCCCGTAATAGTGCACTGCCATCCGCCCGTTAGAGATCCGTTCGCGCCCCCAGTGCAGAGGAACCTCACCGCGGGGGTGGATGTGCATATGCAGGCTGTGGCCCCGAGCCCCTTCCGCTCCGGGCCACCCTGCTCGCGCTCCGCGCATTCTACCCCTTCTCGTTTCGTTGCTCGATACGCTGCTCTTTCCCTTCCGGGCCCTCGGCCGGTACGCAATGCTCATGGGCCGGGCGTTTGCCTCGATCAACAAGGTGCGCACGTACTGGAATAACCTCTTTATCCAGATGGTGCGCGTGGGGATCGACTCGATTCCCATCGTGGCCCTCGCCGCGGCGTTCACGGGGGCGGTGTTTACCGTGCAGACCGCCTACCAGCTGGAGACGCCCTTCATTCCGAAGACGATTATCGGGTCGATCGTGGCACCGTCCATCATGCTGGAGCTCGGAGCCGTTATCGCGGGCTTCATCCTGGCCGGGCGCGTGGGAGCCCGCATCGCGGCGGAGCTGGGGACGATGCGGGTGTCCGAGCAGATTGACGCCCTGGAGGTGATGGGGCTCAACTCCGTCGGGTTCCTGATCCTGCCCCGCGTGCTCGCCGGGATCCTCATGTTTCCGATCCTCTACGTCGTCGCGTGCGTCGTCGGCATCGGGACCGGCATCGGGGTGGGTCACTTCGGGGGCTTCCTGAGCGCCAGCGAGTTTCTGGAGGGGGCGCGGCAGTTCTTCAAGCTGCTTGACCCCACCATCGGCCTCATCAAGTCGTTCGCCTTCGGCTTCATCATTACCTCTGTCGCCTGTTACAAGGGCTACTACACGGGCGGCGGGGCCGTGGGGGTGGGGGACAGCACAACCCAGGCCGCCGTCCTGAGTTGCGTCTTTATCCTCGTCGCCGACCTGCTGATCGCCCTACTGCTGCTGTGACGGGACCGACGTGCACCGCCGTCCCGTTACCCTGCACTCGTCCTGCCACGTGCCTCCGTCTTCGCCATGATTGAGGTCCAAAACTTGTCGAAGGGGTTCGGAACCCTCCAGGTGCTCAAGGAGATCTCGCTCGACGTCCACGACGGTGAGACACTCGCCATCATCGGACGGTCCGGATCCGGAAAGAGCGTACTGATGAAGCACTTCGTGGGGCTTCTGACGCCGGACGAGGGGCGTGTGCTCGTGGACGGGACGGACATCGGCACGATTCCCTACGAGGAGCTTCGCCAAATCCGGCGCCGGTTCGGCGTGCTGTTTCAGGGCGGCGCGCTCTTCGACTCGATGACGACGTTCGGAAATATCGCCTTCCCCCTCCGCTACTTTTCGGCACTGGACGAGGCAGGCATCCGGAATCGGGTGCAGGAATGCCTCGACCTCGTGCGCCTTTCGGGTGTGGGGGAGAAAAACCCGACCGATCTGTCCGGGGGCATGCGGAAGCGTGTGGCCCTCGCCCGTGCCATCGCCATCGAGCCCGAATACATTCTCTACGACGAGCCCACCAGCGGCCTCGACCCCGAAACCTCAAACACCATCAACGACCTCATTAGTCATCTCGCCGAGGAGCTCAACGTGACGAGCGTGGTCGTGACCCACGACATGCACTCCGTCCTCTCCATCGCCGACCGGGTCGCCTTTCTCCACGAGTGCAACCTCGAATGGGTGGGCCTCGTGTCCGACATTCACGACTGCTCGAACCCGCACCTCAACTCCTTTGTGAAAGCCAACGAGTACCAGGTAGGGAGCACGACCCCCGCCCTGTCCGGCCCGTCGGCCTGACGAGTCCGTTTCGTACTCGGTCCTTCGCCGTCTTCGTACGTCCCACTTCCTCGCTACATGCAATACAGCAACGAAGCCAAGGTTGGGATTGCCATCGTCCTCGCAGTCATCGCGGCCGTCCTTGGGGTTCGGTTTCTTCAGGACCTCCCGCTATTCGGGGACACGTATCTCGTGAGCGCCGAGTTTGAGGACGCCAGCGGCCTTACGGCGGGCAATCCCGTGCGAATGAAGGGCGTCAACGTTGGCTCCGTGCAGTCCATTCGGCTCGATCAGGAGACCCAAACGGTCCGGGTCCGCTTTCGCATCGAGGAGGGCATCAAGATCCCGAAAGGATCCCACGCGAAGGTGGCCGGCTTTAGTGGCATCGGGGGCGTCCGCATCAGCATCTTGCCGGGCCCGCGCGACAACCCGCCGCTCCCACCGGGCGCCACGCTCGCCCCCCCGCCCGAGGGCAGTGTCTTCGACCGCCTCACCGACCAGGCCCCCGCGCTGGCGAACAAGGCCGACAGCGTCCTCACGAGCACGAACGCGACCATGTCGGCCCTGAGCGCCCAACTCAAGAACCCGAACAGCGACCTACGGCAGGCCCTCGCGTCCGCCAAAAACCTCGCAGCCGACCTCGAATCGGTCACCGAAGCGGAAAAAGAGACCATCCGCGCCCTCCTCCAAAACCTGCGATCAGTCTCGAGCGACCTGGACGCCTTCATGGGAGAAAATGGCGACTCGCTGGACGTTGCGGTGCGGCGCCTCAACCAGTCGCTCGACCGCCTCAACCGGGGCCTCGCCTCCTTCGAACAGACCTCCGCCACGCTCGACACGGTGGCCACCAAGCTGAACGAGGGCGACGGCACGGCCGGGCGCCTCCTGAACGACCCTGGGCTCTACAATCGGCTGGACTCGGCGGCCGCCCGCACCAACACCCTTCTTCAGGACTTCCAGCGTGATCCGGGGCGCTACCTGAACGACATGACGCTCGTGAAGGTGTTTTAGCGTGAAGCGCCGAGAGGTCGACTCCAGCACGGAACCGCTCGTTCGCTCATGGCTGCGCCCGATTCTGACATTGACGACGAGCCGGAGGTTTCGGAGACAGAGATGCGCGCCCGACCGGACAACGACGTGACCGATCGCGACGCGTCGTGGCCCCGCCTGCAGCGGCAGGTCTTTCGCACGGCGAGCCGCCACCTGCCCCCCTCCTCCGACACCGAAGGGTCGAACGTGGAGCCGCCCCCCAAGCGCACCGGAAGCTACGCCCGCTGGCTTCCCGTGCTCAAAACTCTACCCTGGGTGCTGGGCGCCCTCTTTGCGCTCTCGTTCGTGTGGGACTTTCCCGGGGTCCGCCTGTCGGTGGCCGGGTATACGGTCGTGCTCGAAGACCTGCTGCGCTTCACCGCCGTCAGCGGCCTCGTCGGCTTCGGCACGAACTGGCTCGCCATCACGATGCTCTTTCGGCCCCGCGATCCGCGGCCCCTCGTGGGTCAGGGCCTCGTGCCCGCCCAGCGGGAACGGGTGGCCTACCGCCTCGCCCAGGCGGTGAGTGACGAGCTCATCAACAAGGCCCTCATCAAGGAGAAAATCCGGGAGAGCGGCCTCGTCGCCCAGTACCGCGATCTGATGGTGGCCGCGGCTAGCGACGTGGCGACCGACGACGCGGTGCGTACGGAGGTGAAGGCCCTGCTCCGACGGGTCCTGCGGGACGTGCTCTCCACCCCGTCGGTGCAGGAACGGATCGTCGCTCTCACGGCCGAGCAGGTGGAGACACACGCCGGCGAGGGCCTCTCAGGACTCATGCTGCGCGCCTATCGGTTTTTCGGAGAAGACGACTTTCGAGCCCGGCTGCGGGAGACCGTCCAGCGCCTGCCCGACGCAATCGATCCGCTCGTCGAGGAGATCGACCCGGTGCTCGACCGCCTCCCCACCGAACTGGAACGCCGAAGCGACGAGATCGAGTCTCTACTGACGCGCGTGGTGCTTCGCCTCGTGGACACCCTCGACCTGGAGCGCATGATCTACGAAAACGTGCGCGCCTACGACGAGCAACAGCTCGAGATGCTGCTGCGCCGCACCACCAACGAGCAGCTCAACTACATCAAGTACCTCGGGGCCGCGCTCGGCATCATCGGCGGATTCATCATCTGGGCGCCGGCCGCCGCGCTCGTCGTGTTCACGACCCTCGGCCTCGCCATCTACGGCGTTGACGAGGTGCTGTACCGCACCCGGACAGAGGCCGGGGGGTCATCGTAAAGACAAACCTGCCGACCCTGCGCCGGTCGCCTGCCTTCTCCCCTCCTCATCTCGGCTCCGCCTCCCACAATGAACACCCACGAGCCCCTCTCCGGCGTCGACGCGGCGTGGCTACGCATGGACGAGCCGACGAACCTGATGACGATCACGGGCGTGCTCGTGCTCGACGATCCGATGGACGTGGACACGTTCAAGATGCTCCTGGAGGAGCGGCTGCTCGGCTTCGTCCGGTTTCGGCAGCGAGTGCGGGACCCCGAGGGCTCTCCGTACTGGGAGCTCGATCCCCACTTCGACCTTGACCGGCACGTCCACCGGGCCGCTCTGCCCGGGGACGCCGGACGGGATGAGCTCAAGGCGCGGGTGAGCGAGCTCATGAGCGTGCCGCTCGATCGGGAGAAGCCGCTCTGGGACATGGAATTGATCGAGGACTACCTCGGCGGCAGCGCCATCATCGTGCGGCTGCACCACTGCATTGGCGACGGGATGGCGCTGCTGCAGGTGTTGCTGTCGCTCACCGACGAGTATTTTGATCCGGGTCGTTTCCCCACGACCGAGGAGCGCGGACTCCTGCCCGGTATGGTGCGGGGTGCCCTCAACACCGTCCGTGGAACCGTCGCAGCCAGCCGTCGCCTGCTCAGCGAAGGCGCAAAGTCTCTCCTCAATCCCTCTCGCGCCCTGCGCCGCGTGAAGCAGGGTCTGAGCTTCGGGGCCGCGCTGTCGAAGTTTCTCTCGCTTCCCCACGACGCCGATACGCCCCTCAAGGGCGAGCTGGGCGTGAAGCAACGTGCGACCTGGTCCGGCCCCCTTGAGCTAGCGCGCGTCAAGCGCATCGGGCACGTCGTGGACGCCAAGGTGAATGACGTGCTACTCGGGGCCGTGGCGGGAGCCCTGCGATACTACCTGGTCTCCCGCGAGGAGCCGA
>CAYLMT010000037.1:0-15521 GCA_964384855.1 uncultured Salinivenus sp. | reverse complement strand
ACCCCGACCGCTACAACACCTATCGGCAGGGCTGCGGTCGGGATGATCGGCTCCGGGAAATCTGGGGCGACGCGGCCGGCTCCGATGCTCCACTCGCCGGAACGTAGGCGCGATTACTGAACCCCCGTTCCTGGTCGCTCACGGTGTAGGCCTCATTTCCCCCTCACCTGACTCCCGGAGTGATCTGGCGATCAATGTGCTACGGATCACCAGATGGTTTTGCAATAACGGAAATAACTAGTTCGGTACTGTTGTATCCATGGCCAAAGATTCATAGTATCAGGGCGGACCGCGAGCCTTTCGAATCTTTCGTCCCTGAACATGCCGTCCGATTCCTCCTCCTCGCTCGCCGACCGCGCCCTCAACTACGTCGAACGAACCGGCAACGCCCTCCCCGACCCGGTCACACTGTTCTTCATCTTCATCGCCATCGTGATGGTGACGTCGTGGATCGCCCACACGGCCGACGTGAGCGTGGTCCACCCGGGCACCGACGAGACGATTACGGCCGACAATCTCTTCTCCGACGAAAACATCCGCCGCCTCTTCACGGACATGGCGGAAACGTTCGCCGACTTTCCGCCGCTCGGCCTCGTCCTGGTCGTCATGCTGGGCATTGGGGTGGCCGACAAAACGGGATTGATCAGCGCAGCCCTCAAGTCGTTTGTCGCCAGCGTTCCGAATGTGCTGCTGACTGCCGCCCTCGTCTTTGCCGGCATCATGTCGAGCCTGGCAGTCGACGCCGGCTACGTGGTCGTGATTCCCCTCGGGGCCGTGCTGTTTTACGGGGTCGACCGGCACCCCCTCGCGGGTCTCGGGGCTGCGTTTGCCGGAGTTTCGGCGGGCTTTAGCGCCAACCTCCTGCTCACGTCTCTCGACCCGCTGCTCGCCAGCTTTACCGAGCCCGCCGCCCAGCTCATTGCGGAGGACTACAGCGTCCCCGTCACGGCCAACTGGTGGCTGATGATCGCCCTTACGCCGGTCTTTGTGGTTCTGGGCGCGTACATCACCGATAACATCGTAGAGCCGTACCTCGGTGAGTACGAACCGCCGGAGGACTTCGACGAGGAAGATACGGAATCGAGCGAACTAACCGACGAGGAGCGGCACGGCCTCCGCTGGGCGGGTGGGGTCACCCTCGCGGCGATTGTCGGCGTGGTGCTCCTGGCCGTGCCTGAGGGCGCTCCCCTGGCCGAGTTTGAGGCACTCATCGAGAGCATCGTCGCCCTCATGGTGTTTCTCTTCTTTCTACCCGGCCTCGCCTACGGCATCGTCGTGGGCGAAATTGAAGACGATTCGGACGTGGCCGACATGATGGCTGACACCATGGCCGACATGGGGGCGTACATCGTTCTCGCCTTCGCCGCCGCCCACTTCATCGCCATGTTCGAATGGTCCAACCTCGGCTCTATCATTGCCATCAGCGGCGCCGACGCCCTGCAGAGCGTCGGATTTACGGGCATCCCCCTCCTCCTCGCGTTCATTTTCGTCTCGGCCCTCATCAACCTATTCGTCGGTAGCGCCTCGGCGAAATGGGCCATCATGGCGCCGGTCTTTGTCCCCATGCTCATGCTCGCGGGTGACCCCGGATACTCCCCCGAAACCGTGCAGGCCGCCTACCGCATCGGGGATTCGTTCACGAACATCCTCACACCACTCCTTCCCTACTTTCCCCTGGTCATCATCTTCGCCCAGCGCTACGACGAGGATGCCGGAATCGGGAGCATCATTGCCCTCATGCTTCCCTACTCGATTGGCTTCGGGATCGTGAGCACAATCGTCTTTCTGCTGTGGGTCCTGCTGGGCCTGCCCCTCGGGCCGGGCGCGGAGCTCTACTACATGGGATAATCACAGGTATTCATGGAGCGGCAAGCACTACCGGCTCCGTCGTGTAGGAGTAGGTCTCCAATCCTGGGCCCCTCTGCTCGTACTCAATCGTGAACTGCATCCGGGCCATCGTGTCCGGAGCTGCGTCAAGGATGAGAATGAGTTCGTCCGCCGCGTTTGGAGCCCCTGAGAGAAAGTCGGGCAGTTCCGCCCGGCGGTAGCCGAACTCTGCTCGGTACAACGCAACGATGTCGAACAGACGCGCGAGGTTGTCTCTCGCCGAGTAGTCGGTCCTAAAGGCTTTGGTGCTGTACACCCGGAGATCCTGAATGACTTCCTCGGACGTGGGGATCGGGGGCGAGCAGGCGCGGACCGCAGGGATCAGCGAAACGACATCCTGACGCCGGGCCGCCATGGAGTAGAGGTCCTTCTTCGGCTCCATCTGCACAGCAAACTGCCCCTTCTGGAGCGTGTCGCCATCAATGTCTGAAAGCACCGGCCGACCGGTCGAGTCGATGCTGTCCACCTGAACCACGGTGGTGAAAAAACCGGTGGTCTTAAATGTGTCTGGAAAGGGCCCGCAGTCGCCTCCCACGGTCGTCGTACAAGCGGCCGCCGGAATTAGCACGATCGCCAGAAGTCCGAACCAGAGCCGCTTCATGACCTGCACCCCGTTCCTCGTTTGCTGAGGGGTTCGAGTGGCCGTCCCTTGCCTCGTTGTCTTTGCCCTTCTACAAGTTGCCCAAATCTGACAATCTTCGCAAACAGATACGTTTGCCACCGTCCCGCGTTGCAACCGAATCACACCCCACTCCACGAGCGTTCACTTCCAATGTAGTTCTGGGTATTGACCATTCCGATCATGAGCGAGACTCTCGACGACAAGCCTGACGCCCTCGTCCAAAAACTGGACTCCCTCCCGACCGATCCGGGCGTCTATAAGTTACTGGACGACGAAAGCACGGCCCTGTACGTGGGCAAGGCCAAGAACCTGCGCAGCCGCGTTCGCTCCTACTTCCAGCAAAGTCGGCAGCGCGACGGTCGCATCGAAGTCATGGTGGAGAAGGCCGTCGACGTCGACGTGATCGTGACGGACACGGAGGCGGAAGCCCTCATTCTCGAAAACAACCAGATTAAGGAGCTCCAGCCCCGCTACAACGTCAACCTGCGGGACGACAAGACCTACCCCTACATCTGCATCAAAAACGAGCGGTTCCCCCGCGTCTTCAAGACGCGCACCGTGAAGCAGGATGGATCCGAATACTTCGGCCCGTACGCGGACGTGTCGAAGATGAACACCATGATGGACGCAATCCGGTCGGTCTTCCAGCTCCGCACCTGCTCACTCGACCTCACCGAAGAGAAGATTGAGGCCGGGAAATACGATGTGTGCCTCCAGTACCACATCGACAATTGCAAGGCCCCGTGCGTGGGGAAGCAGTCCGAGGCCGACTACATGGAGACGATCGAGCAGGTAAAGAAGCTACTCAATGGGCAAACCCAGGAGTTGATCGACCTCCTCGAGGACGAGATGCAGTGGCAATCTGACCGGCACAACTTTGAGGAGGCCGCCCGCCTTCGCGACCAGATCCAGGCCCTCAAAGACTACTCCCGGCAGCAGAAGGTCGTCAGTCAGGACTTTGCCGATCGTGACGTGTTCGCCCTCCACGTGGAACGGGACGAGGACCTCGGCTGCGGCGTGCTGTTTCAGGTGCGCGAGGGCAAGATGATCGGGAAGCGGCACAAGTTTCTCCGCTCGGTAGAAGCTCGAACGGACGCGGAGTTGATGCTCTCCCTCGTCGAGAACTACTACGCCGACGCGAATTTCTTCCCGGAAGAGGTTCTCCTCTCCCACGACCCGAACGATCACCCAGCCCAGGACACCCACGCGCTCGAAGAACTGCTGCGCCAAGAGCAGGGACACAAGGTGCCCATCAAAGTGCCGCAGCGGGGTGAAAAAGCCAGTCTGGTCCGCATGGCCACGTCCAACGCGAAGCTACAGGTCGGCGAGTGGAAGACCCAGCAAATGAAACGGGAGCGCGACCGCATTCCCAAGTCGGTGAAAGCCCTGAAGGGAGAGTTGGGAATGGACGATCTGCCCCGTCGGGTCGACGGCATTGACGTCTCGCACCACGGGGGCAAGGAAACCGTGGCCTCCTGTGTGGTCTTCACCGACGCCACGCCCCGCAAGAGTGACTACCGCACCTACAAGATTCGCTCGACAGACGAAGGCTCGCCCGACGACTACCAGGCCATGCGCGAGGTGGTACGGCGCCGCTATCGACGCATGTTGGAAGAGGACGGACCCTGGCCCGACCTCCTCGTCGTTGACGGCGGGAAAGGACAACTCTCCAGCGCCGTGGAGATGCTGAAAGAGGTCGGTGTCTTCGACCAATTTCCCGTCATCGGCCTCGCGAAGCGACTCGAAGAGATCTACCGGCCTGGGGACTCTGACCCGGTATTCCTAGCGAAGGACAGCCCAGCCCTACAACTGCTTCAGAAGGTGCGGGATGAGGCCCATCGTTTTGCCATCACCTACCAGCGCAAGCGTCGCAAGAAAAAGACGCTCCAGTCCGAGCTGCTTGACATTCACGGCATTGGACCGAAGACGGCGCAGAAGCTGCTCGGGACGTTCGGGTCCGTGGCCAAAGTGAAAAAAGCCGACGAGGAAGCCCTGGCAGAGGTCGTGGGTCCGGCAAAGGCCGAAACCGTTGCTGACTATTACGAGCAGACGGAAGCCCCGGCAGCCGCAAAGACTGAATAGTGCTCCCTTGCAGGGGGACTTTCCATTCTTTTATTTGCAATAACGGCATTAGGTAGGTCCTACCGACGCATTTTCAACTAGCTTAACGCCCTTCGCACTACTTCTCTCTTTCGCATCGCATGCCTCCTTCCGATCCCGGCCCCCTACTCACTCGGCTCGTCGACACGCACTGGGACACCGCGGCCCGGCACGCCTGGCGACAGTACAACCAGCGGGGTCGCGGGGCGATCGTCTTCACAGTTCAGCCCGAGGCCGAGGCGAACGAGCGCACGCCCCTCAAGTACCTCACGTTTAACGACGAGTCCGCGGCCCAAGACGGGGCCTTCTCGAAGCTTCACGATCTGGTGCGGACGTATGATCCCGAACAGCAGGTTGTGGCCGCGGCTGTATTGCCCGACGAGCGTACCGTCTTCGAAGTGTACGAGCAAGAGCCACACCCACCTCAGGCTTAGCCCATGAAGAGGAACAACATGTAACCTATATACAAGGTTAGCAGGCCAGCGCCCTCGCCACGGCTCAGCGTGAAATCGCTCCTTAGCAGCGGAAGCACGAGGACGGTGACCCCCACCATGAGCACCAGTTCCACGGTCGAGAGAGCGGCCGTCGACAATGGAAGTGCCGTGGCCGTGAGGCCAAGGATTCCAAGAATATTGAGGATGCACGAGCCGATGGCATTTCCAATGGCGATCGTTCCCTTTCCCCGGTACGCCGCCAACACGGACGTGGCCAACTCCGGAAGACTCGTCCCTACAGCCACGACACTCAACCCCACTACGAGTTGAGAGACCTCGTACAGCCGAGCGATACGAACCGCCCCCTCGACCAACAGGTTTGCCCCAAACAAAAGGCCAACGATGCCCAATACGAACAGTCCCACTTCCCAAATCTGGGACGTTTGTGACGGAAGCACATTGGACACCTCGTCGTGAACCCGCTCGGAAGTGCCCCGTGCGGCCCAAACCGTGAACGACAGATAGCCCACGACGCCGAGTGTCAGGAGCCCGCCGTCCACTCCTCCGAGCCGCCCGTCCAGCACCAGGACCACGAGCAATAGGGAAACACCCACGAGGATGGGAGCGTCGAGACGGACGACCTGTGCCTCCACGTCCATGGGCCGAACGAGGGCGGCGAGGCCAAGGATAAGGGCAATATTGCTGATGTTGGAGCCCACGATATTCCCGATGCCGATCGCCTCGTTACCCTGGATCGCAGCATCCACACTGACGACCAGTTCCGGCATGCTGGTTCCGATCGAAACCACCGTAAGTCCCACCACGAGGGGCGACAGTCCGCAGCGACGGGCGAACGCTGCCGCTCCCCGCACCAGCAACTCGGCCCCAAGCGTGAGCAACACGAGGCCGCCGATCGTCTTGAAAATCGGCAGGGACATCGTCAGGGCGTAGCTTCAAAGGCGAATTGAGACGTGACGATGGCCTCGCTTTTTTCAAGTCGAGAGCAGTACCGGGCGTTTGTTGTCGTCCCCGAAACGACTGTCTAAAGGCCAAGTCCCCTCCTACCGTAGCACCCAATTTCAACGAGAGGTGTTGGAATTATCTGTTGGCGACGGAGACGGACCGCCCAACCACGGACCGAATCCGTTCCGCTAACTCCGTATCGGTCTCCTGCCAACCTCCCTCCTCGTAATACTCCAGGAACTCGTCAATGAGCTCCATCTTCTCGTCGTACTGCTCCTGCAACTCGCCAAACCGACGGGCGGCTCCCTCTGGCCGCGGTCCCCACGTGAAAAGCTCCTGACCATCCTCTGAGAACGCTACGAGCTTCGGAATGCTGCGGCTCTCGTCCGTGAGGTACTGATCCATAATGTCCAGGTTCTTGTCGCGCAGGAGGATGCGTAGCGTCACCTGATCGGATAGATCAGCTGCCTCAGCGATCACCGGGAGCAGGAACGCCGAATCACCACACCACGGCTCGGTGAGAACCATCCAGAGATGGGAATCCTCAATCGCACTGACGGCTGATCGGAGCGCCCCGGAGGGAGTGTATGACTCGTGCACGTGGGCCTGCCGGTCCCAATTGTAGTTGAGATAGTGGTCCAGCCGTCGCTCTTCCGGATCGGCGTCGTCCGGAAGCGGCGTATCGAGCTGACGCTTCCACGCTTCTCGGTACTCCTCGTAGCGAAGCCCATCGTGGGGACGCCCCTCCTCGAAAAAAGTAGACATCAAGCGCAAGATAGAGACAGATTCGAGTCAGTGAGCAGCGTTGTCACCCATAGGAAGGAGAGCGAGATCCCAGGCGTACTACCACCAGCGACGCAGTTTCGCAGCGAGATACCCTCCCGTCGCCAGACCGGCAATCGTGTAAAGGGACTGCCGGAGGGTGGAAGGCCGGTCGTCTCCGGAGAGAGTTTCCTGGACAGATTCAGCCTGCTCCTCAATGGTCTCCTCCGCCTCCTCCGCGAGACTCTCCCCAAGCTCGCGGGCCTCCTTGGAAGCGTCTTCCGTCGCTCGTCGAACCGTTTCCCCAGCCTCAGCCCCTACACGCCGGGCCCGTTCGGAGGCCTGACGAGCCAGGTCTTCGGCCTGTTTGCGGATCCCTTTGCCCCGCTCCTGAGCCTGTTTCGCGAGGCGCTGACCGGTCTCTCGGGCACGCTTGCGAACGTCCGTGCTGGAGCGAGCGGCTCGATCGGAAAGGTCTTTCCCCACGCCGGTCGCCACCCGCCGAGCCTCGTCCGCCAGGCGACGCAGTCGACGGCGCGCCTGCTCCGATAAACTGGGCGGTCGGGGCCGCGTGGCTGCGGCGGCACCGTATCCGACGGCCGCCCCCACCACCGTCGACAGAGCCACAGCAAGAAAAGGGCGGCGTTGAACCCAGCTCTCGGCCTGCTTCTTGGCCTTCTGCGCCTTCAGTCGGGTCACTTCGGCCCGCAATTCCCCGAGAAGCTCGTTCAATTCCTGGACTCTCGCTTGCTCGGCCGACACATCCGACGAGTTGTTCGAAGAACCCTCCGAAGCCCCGGAGCGGTCGTTGTCAGAATTGTGTTCACTCATGGTATGAAGAGATCAGTAGAGAGGGGTTGAAGTCGAAAGGAAGACAAAATCGGCGTCGGGGGTACAACGTCCCAGAGGAAGTCCTCGTGCCTCGGCGAACGGCACAGCGGACGCAAGCGAATGGACCGCCCCGGATGCGGTCGCTAATCCCGGAGCATCACCCCCACAAACACCCCCACGGCGAACGCCCCAAGCATTGTAGCCTTCTGGTGTTGCTGCACCCACGATCGGGCCATGTCCTTTGCGAAAGACGACGACACCCCATCGGGCATCCTCATCCCGTCGTCCTCGTCCCAGGATGGAGGATCGTCTCCCTCAAAAGGAGGGCCCGAGGACGGCGAAGAATCAGCCGGATCCGGATCGGTGGAAGGATTGGCCATGGGAACTTATATTCTTGGGAGAGAAGGGATTGAACCAGAATGGATGCAGCATTTTCTCAGTCGCCGGGTGGGAACGAAGGGCCCAGTGCCGACTTTCGTCTAGGGCACTTTTCCTCGGTCGAACCGCCCTCGGTTCACGTCGTAGGAGAAGTCCGAACAGGGATTGAGATTTGAGATCCCTGTACGGCGTCGTCGTTCGGATTTGACTCGCATTCCCCCAAAAATGGTTCCCCATTGGCGTCGATTTCTTCTCCTCTGCGTGCTCGCGGGGCTGGCACTGTCCCCGGCTCGAGCCCAGCAGGAGCCTCCCCACCCGGAGCAGGCCTTCGCATCGGCGGTGCAGTTGTACGAGCAACGGCTCTACCCGGACGCAGCCACGGCATTTTCCACCTTTCGGGAGGCTCACCCCTCGCACGTCACCGCCCCCCAGGCCCTTTATCTGGAGGCCCAGGCCACCCTTGCTCAGGGAGACGACACAGAGACCCGCCGCCTCCTCGCTCAGCTTCAACGGGACTACCCGGCTCATCCGCAGGCCCAGACTGCCCGGCTCGGCTTGGCGCAGTACTACCTTGACCAGGGAAATCCGGACCGCGCCAAATCGCAACTCCAGGCCATTGCAACGGCCCCGAATCGCCCGAACGAAGGCGCTCGAGCCCTCTATCTCCTCGGTCGAACCGAACAAAACCAGGGCAATCTCAACGCCGCCCTTCCCTATTTCAAACAGGTCTACACCCGCTACCCCAACGCCGAGCTAGCGCCAGCGGCCCTGTATGCCCGAGGGGTGACCCAGGTACGGTTGGAACGCTACGACCGGGCCACTGCCTCCTTCGAGCGCCTCGGCAAGCAATTTCCGGACTCCCCCTTTGCCCAAAACCTGGGAACCATCCTGGGCGAAGTGTACTACCGTCTCGGCCAGTATGAGAATGCCGCAACGGAATTGCAGCGACGCCTTCCGGACCTGACCGGCTCCGAACGGGCCCGTACCTTGTTCTTGCTCGGGGAAACGTACAGTGCGCTCGGCCGCCGAGAGGACGCTGCGACCCAGTACCGACTGATCCTGGAAGAGGAGCCGGATAGTCCGTACTCGACCCCGGCCCGCTACGGCCTCGCCTGGCAGCATTACGCCGCCGGCCGCCACGAAGCCGCCGCTGAGGCCTTCGCGACGGTGCGCTCGGCGGAACACCCGCTCGCCTCCAAGGCCACGTACTACGAGGCCGTAAACCGGGCCCTCCTGGGTGCCCGGGAGGACGCCCTCCGACTGTACCGCACGTTTCTCGATCAGGCCGAGGAAGGACGGCTCGCAAACGAGGCGCAATACGAAATCGGCCTCCTGCACTACCAGCAGGAACAGTACGATCAGGCCGCAGCGGCCTTTCGCTCCGTCACCCAACAGGCCTCGCCCGAAGGGCCGCTCGGCGAGGCGTACTACTGGCTCGGCAACGCCTACCTGGCGACCGACAACCTGGACCGAGCGCTGGACGCGTACACTGAGGCGATCGATCGGGGCACAGCGTCGGAATCGGTCAAGGCCAAAGTTCGGTTTCAAAAGGCGTGGTCCCTCTACCAAAACGGCCGCTACGCCAAGGCGGGCACGGAATTCCAGGCCCTAGCGAACGCGCACCCGCAGACGGCCCGGGGCCAAGAAGCGCTATTTTGGGCCGGCGACACGTTTTATCAGCGGGAACAGTTCGGAGAGGCTCGGAGGCTATTCCGGCGGTATCTCGACACGAATCCGGAAAACCCGCAGCGGGCGGGCGCCCGCTACGCCCTCGCCTGGACACACTTTAAGCAGCGTCGCTTCGAGCCGGCAGCCCGGTCGTTTCGTCAGTTCCTGAACTCGTACGATGGGGGCTCCACGTCCGACGTCCCGTACCGGCAGGACGCCCGCCTACGACTAGCGGACTGCTACTTTGCCCTCAAACAGTACGATGACGCCATCACTGCCTACGACCGGGTCGAGGGAGAGGCCTCCGAGTACGCCCTCTATCAGGGAGGCCGAGCCCTGTATTTTGCGGGCCGGCCGGCTGAAGCCCTCGATCGGCTCCGTCGGTTCGTAGAAGACTTCCCGAACAGTCCATTGCGCCCCGATGCGCTGTACCGCCTTGGAGACATTCACTTCCAGGAGCAGCGGTACGAGGCGGCCCGCGAGGCATTCGAGCAGCTGCTCGACGATCATCCAGATCATGCCCGCGCCGCGCAGGCCCAGTACGCGATCGGGGATACCTACTACAACGCGGGGGAGATGGAAAATGCAGTCCAGGCCTACCGGACGGTCTTAGAGACCTATCCCGAGAGCCCATCCGCCAGTGAGGCAGCGTCCAGCCTCTTTTTTGCCCTCAACGCCGCGGGGCAACAGGATCGCGCCGATGAAATCATCGAGTCGGTTTCGGACCGTGTACCGGAGGCCAATATGGGGGACCGGTTGCGCTACCACCGGGCCCGCGCCGCGTACCAGCGGGGGGACTCGAAGCGGGCCCTCCGTCTTTTCCGCACGTTCGTGCGCACCGCCTCCACAGAAACGCTCGTTCCCAACGCGTACTACTACCTCGGGCTCCTCTACGCCGACACTGATCAGTACGACGAAGCCAAAAATTACCTGCAACAACTCGCCGAGCAGTACCCCGACAGCGAATACGTCCCCGAGGGCAGCCTTCGTCTGGGAGAGATCTACCTCGATCAAGAGGCCTATGAACAGGCGCTGGAGGCGTACCGCACCGCCGCCGAGCACGACCAAACCCGAGACGAACTTCGGGCCCAGGCCCGGTATGGCCAAAGCCAGGCACTCTTGCAGCTCGGCCGGACCGACGAAGCCGATGAACTGTTGTCCCAGATTCTAGAGGCCGAGTCTCAAGGTCCTCTCCAGAACGCCGCCCGACTCGGGTTAGGTCGGGTCCGTGAAGAACAGGACCGCACGGACGAAGCACTCGACCTCTACCGACGTGTCATCAGCGCGTCGGACGGCGAAACTGGGGCGGAGGCACTGTACCGCCTTGGGCGACAACTTCGACGACAGGGGGATCCCCAGGCGGCCATCCGCGAACTGGAACGCATGCCGTCCCTTTTCGCAGGACACCCCGAGTGGGAGGCCCGAGCATTGCTCGAACAGGCCCGGGCGTACCGCGACCGTGGCGAGACGGGACAAGCCGTTCAGCTATACGACGAGGTGCAGCAAACATACGGTGGAACCCCGTTCGCCCAAACCGCCCAGAAAGAAAAGCAGGCAATCGAGTCGTAGCGGTCCTCGCGTTCCGCCCCACCGATCGCCTCGTGCAACTCCCCCCAGTTTCCTCCACATGCGCACCTCAAATCACGGGCCCGTGCCTATGCTTTCCCGTTTTTCCGGCCTCTGCCTCATTGGGCTGATTCCCCTGTTGATCGTCCCGCCCACGTACGGTCAGCAGACCGATACGACGGAGCTCCCCGAAATTGCGCCTCGGGAAATTGAGATTCGAGGTGAGCGCCAGATTGCCCTCCCCTCCCTGGAGCGCCAACCCCTGTCCGGATTCACGTCACCGCCCACGATCCCCACCGTGCCGGCGGACCATTCCCCGTACGCCGGCTCCTATACCCAGCCCCTGGACGACCTTCCGGAGAGCCTGCCGGTCCCCGAAACAGTCTCGGCGTCGATGGCCCCGACCGCCGAGCCGGCCCAGGGCTACCTGGAAGGCGGGAGCGGGCGTTACTTCAGTCGCTTTTTCGAGGGGCGGGTCGGCGTGCCGCTGTCGCCCCAGAACCGGCTCTCCGTCTACGGCGCATACACGGGAACGGAAGCGGCCCCGAACGACGACATCGCGAATGCGCGCGTCCGTCTCAGCCACACGCAGGACCCCGTTCGGATTGACGCGACGGCCCACGGCAACGTGCAGCGATATGCGCTCTACGGCGCCTCTCGGGACACGTCGGCGGATGTCCCCGATCGAGAAAGCTATTCGGCCGGCGGCGCGGTTCGGATCCGGCACACGAGCCCCGTGGCACCGGCCCAGGCGGAAGTGCGCTACGACAAGACCCAGTACACCTCTCACCTTGACACCACTACGGAGGGACTCATCTACAACCAGCAACAACTGGGACTCGAGGGCGAGGTGACAGCCCCTCTTCCCTATCGGCCCCACCTGACTGTTCGGTACCAGCGCTCATGGCTGGGCGAAGACCCACAAACCGAGACAGCCTTCGACTTCGACGCCAGCGGCACGTTGTCGTATTCCCCGATTGAGCCGGTGTCCGTCGAAGCAGGAGCTGCCTTCCTCACCTTCGACACCCCCGCTCAGCCTGCCTTGTCGAACACGGGCTCTGCGGAAGCTACGTTCATCGCCCCTGTAGTGAATGCCGAGTGGCGCGTCACCGAGGCAACCCGCTTCTACCTTCGCAATCGCCCCCGGCTCGGTGACACCTCCCTAGACCAGCTCTACGCCACAAACCCGTACGCCCGCCACGCCCCCTCCCTCCGTCCCACCCTCGAAACAACGAACGCGGAGGCCGGCCTCACCCTCACCCGTGGCCTCGTACGGATCGTCGCCGCGGCCGGATACCGGTACGCGCCGAATTACCGCTACTTCAGTCTCAGCAGCCAGGAGGCCTACGAGGGGCTGTACGGAGTTCAGTACGACACCGCCCGCATCCTCAAGGGGCGCGGCGAGGTGGCCCTGCAGGGCGTTGAGGGCGTGCAGGCCTCACTGGGCCTGTCGGTGCGGGACGGAACGCTCCCTGACGTCGACGCCCCCATTCCAAACTTTGCTCCTGTCACGGCGGATGCCCTCGTGACGCTCTCGTTTGCCGGAGGCGACGGCTTTCTGAAGGCCCACGGGGAATTTCACGGTCCGCGCGACGCCGATGTCAACCAAACTGTTCGCCTCGATCCGTACCTCTCCGTCGATCTCGAAGGCTCCTACGCCGTGGGATCGGACCTCGAACTCGTGGCCCGCGCCGAACAGCTCTCGGTGAACGATCCGACACTGTGGGCGAATTACCCGCAGCCCGTTGCCGAGCTCTCGGTCGGCCTGCGACTCCAGTGGTAACTCCGCCCGCGCTCGTGGAGTCCCCGTGAGATCGTGCCTGCCAATTTTATGTTGCGCCCCACGAACGTATTTTTAGACAGCGTTTCGGAATGGCTTCACTCACTCGTTTTGCCGACCATCGCTATGGAGTCCCCTTCGGCCGAAGACGTAATTGACGCGTTTACCGAGGTTCTCGAGGATCAACTGGGCGCCGGAAACACCATCGAGGTTCCCTCCCTCGGCACATTCTCCGTCGAGCATCGCCCGAGCGAGGTGGAAAAAGACGACGGCATCCGTCGCCTGGCCCCCCCGCGCAACGAGGTAACCTTCACCCCAGATCAGGACGAGTGACTCCTTCACTAGCCGCAGAGCCTCATGTCCACGTCCATTATCCCCCTCCTCGCGGAGCGGCTCGACATTTCGGAGGACCAGGCCCGGTCGTTGCTGGACACTATGGTGGAAGAGCTCCGCCAGCGGGCCGAGTCCGACGGCGTTCAACTTTCCGGGCTCGGGACGTTCCAGGAGGAAGGCGGCACCCTCACCTTCCAGCCAAGCCCCACTCTGCGCCAACGCGTCAATCGACCGTACGAGGGACTCACCGCCGAATCCCTCTCCCCGTCCCCAGCAGGCGAGACCAAAGACTCTCCGGCTCGTTCCACTCCCGGCCCCACTGATCCCCCCGACTCGACCGAGCCGGAGCCGCCGCCCTTCCTGACTCCCAAATCCGCCCCGGAGGAAGACCCCAACGAGGAGGCGATGGACTCCGAGTCATCCCCGACACCCGCGGCCGAAGGCGAAGACTCCTCTACTCAGGATCGCCGGACGGCCCACACCGACGGCCGTTCTCCGGACTCCTTCACCATCATCAGCCTCGTACTCACGGTCATCTTCCTGCTGGGTGTTGGGTGGTTCGTGCTCGACCGGTCGAACGTATGGAGTCCCGGCCAAGACTCGATGCCCACCACGGCCACCGAATCTCCTCCCGCTCAGGGCGGAGAGGACACCACACCGGATTCCGACACCGGTGCGCAATCGGAGGCACCCTCAGACCCGGAGGCTGAGCCGCCGGCCGATCAGAAGGAAACCCGCCCCCCCCGGGAGTGGACGATCGTTGTGGCTTCCCGCTCGTCTCGGAGCGCAGCCCAGGAGGTGGCCGACGCGTACGCGTCCCGGTTCGATTCCGTCACCGTCGTCCCCGGAACGGTGGACAACACGACATGGTACCGCGTGACGATTGGGCGGTATGCCTCCGAAGCGAATGCCGAACGCGTCCTCGACGATCGAGCCGACGCCCTTCCCTCGGACGCCTGGACCCACAACCTCGAGTAACATTTTCCCACACGACCCCTGCTTCGCCTCTGTGCCTACTGCTCTGCTGACCGCCGCGACCGCCCTCCCTCAACAAGTGGACACCACAGCCCTCGACACCACCCAAACCGCATCGGGGGAGGCCTCCTCCCTCCTCGACATTTTGGTGCTGGGGGGATGGGTCATGATTCCCCTGCTCCTGCTCTCCGTGCTGACCATCTATCTGCTGGTGGAGCGTCTCATTACGATCCGGCAGGCCGCCTCTGACCCCGAGGCAATTACGGATCGGGTGCGCGAGTTCGTACGCAACGGCAATGTGGAGGCCGCCATTCAATACTGTGAGCAAAAAGATGTCCCGATTACCCGGATCCTAAAACAGGGCCTCGAACGCCTGGGACGACCCATTTCTGAAATTCAGGACGCCGTACAGGCCGCGGGGAAGCACGAGACCTTCGATCTGGAAAAACGGACGAACCTGCTTGCCAGCATTGCTGGCATTGCTCCCATGCTCGGCTTCTTCGGGACGGTGGTCGGGATGATCCGGGCGTTCCAACAGATTCAGAACCTGCAGGGGAACGTGAACCCCTCCGTGCTTGCGGGGGGAATTTGGGAAGCCCTCATCACCACCGCGGCGGGCCTTCTCGTCGGCATCCTGGCGCTCTTCTCGTACAACTACCTCATGGGACGCATCCGGCGCCTATCGAACGACATGGAGCGGTCCGCCACAGACTTCATCGACCTTCTTCAGGAACCGGTCTCCCCGGAGCACTCCGAAGAGTTGCCGTCCTAAGGCCATTCCCATCCCGCTCCTCTCGTTGACGAACCCCCTGTGCCGCCATGCCGCTCGACTTTTCCCCGTCCCGCGAGCCCATGACGACCTTCAGCCTCGCGGGCATGACGGACGTCGTCCTATTGCTGCTGATTTTCTTCCTGCTCACCTCGAGCTTCATCCCCCAGATGGGCATTCAGGTGAACCTGCCGCAGGTGGACAGCGCATCGCCTGTCTCGGAGCAGTCGATCACCGTGTCCCTTA
Organism: uncultured Salinivenus sp.; assembly: GCA_964384855.1. Lineage (GTDB taxonomy): Bacteria > Bacteroidota > Rhodothermia > Rhodothermales > Salinibacteraceae > Salinibacter. Next base: position 207 of record CAYLMT010000037.1, on the reverse strand, counting down.
CGAAAGACGGCACGTACTATGTCGCGGGATCACCGGTGCCGCAGGCTCGCCTGGTCAGCGAGCTCCGCTCCATCCGAACCGACCAGCAGTTCCTCATCATGCGGGCCGACCAGGAGGCCAGCATCGGCCAGTTCGCGACGGTCGCCTCGGCGGCCCAGGCCCTAAACATGCGCGTACTCGTGGCGACGGAACGGGCGGGCCAATCAC
>CAYLMT010000036.1:0-15599 GCA_964384855.1 uncultured Salinivenus sp. | reverse complement strand
GAAGCGTCTGCTGCATGGCCGTCCGCATCTCCCCCCGCAGGACCAGCACCACATAGAGCCCCACTCCTACGACGGCCGTCCCCACAAACAGGGCGAACGTCAAGACCATCCAGGTCTGCGTCGAGGCCCGGCGAGGCAACAGCGCGTCCCGAATCGACCGAACAAAAGACATACGGCGCAGGCAAGTGCCGACTCCCGCAAATTAGAACGAAGCGCAGTGAAATTACGCTTCGGCCGATTCTTCCTCCTGCACGAATCGGTACCCCACACCTCGAACCGTCTGGATGTGCTTGGCGAAATCGCCCAGCTTCTCGCGCAGATTCTTGATGTGCGCGTCCACGGTCCGCTCGGTGACCATCATCGCGTCCTTCCAGATGGTCTCCAACAGCTGCTGGCGGGTGAAGGCCTTGCGGGGATGCCGCACCAGATAGCGAAGGAGCTCGAACTCCGTCAGCGTCAGACCAAGGTCCTCCCCATTCAGCTCCGCACGGTACTCGTCCTCGTAAATCTTGAGACCGTCCACTTCGAGGATGCTGCTCTCTTCCACGCCGGAGCGCCGCAATACGGCCTTCACGTGGGCCACGAGCACCTGTGGCGAGACCGGCTTGGTGAGGTAGTCATCGCCCCCGAGCATCAAGCCCTCGATCTGGTCCTCCTCTTCGGTCTTCGCACTCAGGAAGACGATCGGAATCTCCTCGGTCTCGACGCGGGAGCGCAGCTCTTTACACACCTCGTAGCCGTCCACGCCCGGCAGCATGATGTCGAGAACAATCAGATCGATTTTCCCCGAGGCTTTATCAAGGGCCTCCTCCCCATCAAAAGCCGTGTGAACGGTATATCCTTCTTCCTCAAGAAAGTGACCTACGACCTCGACAACATCCTTCTCATCGTCGACGACGAGAACATCGATGTCACTAGGATCGGCAGTAATAGGCATTGTTTACAAAGGAGATTTATGAGTAGAAATAAAAACTTTGTACGTTGTTTTGATTGTGAATCGGGGGAGAACGTTTCATTCACCGCCCTACATTCTATGCAATGGCCACAGGGTGGGATGCAGCGCCCGCATTCTGGCCACCGGCTCAAATGTAACAATAGTGTGTGTCGCTCAGACGCCCGACGCGGTGGAGTGTGCTGAGGCGGACAGAGCCGGGCCCTCGTCGGTCCGGTCCACGTACCGCCGCGGCACGCGAGGCGAAACGCCACAGAAAATCTCGTACGGAATGGTCTCGCTCCACTGGGCCACGTCGTACACGGTGGGCCCGGCGGGACCGAACAGGATGGCCTCGTCCCCGCAGTCGACGCGGGTGGCCGGGGCCTGGTCCGGCGGTCCAAGATCTACCATACACATGTCCATGCAGATAGTGCCCACAATGGGACACGAGCTGCCCCCGATCCGAACGGAGGCCCGGCCGGAGCACCGACGTGGGTATCCGTCGCCGTACCCGATCCCCAGCGTCGCGATGCGGGTTCGGCGCGGGGCCTGCCAGTGGGCACCGTACGAGATCGTCGTGCCCGCCGGGACCGTCTTGAGGTGGGTCACGCGGGCCGTGAGGCGCATGGCCGGACGTAGGTCGAGGCGAGCGCTCAGTTCCGGGGTGGCCGCCAGGCCGTACAGTGCAATGCCGCTCCGCACGAGGGACGAGGCAAAGTCGTGGGTGGGCCCGCCGATCGTGAGGAGGGCCCCCGTATTGGCCGCGTGCACGTGCTCGACCTCTACGTCGACCGTGTCCACGACCGCCCGGAAGCGTTCGAGTTGGGTCTTCGCAAACGAACTTCCGGGCGTGTCGGCGGTCGCGAAGTGGGTCCACAGCCCTGCAAGGTGAACGCCGGGCGCGTCGGCTAGGCGGGTCATGGTCGCCGGCACGTCGTTCGGGGCCAGTCCGAGGCGCCCCATGCCTGTATCGACCTTTACGTGCACCCGGAGTGGGGCCTCCGGAGACGCGTGCCGCACGACCGCCGCCGCGATGTCGGCCGACGGGACGGTCAGGTCGAGGTCGTATTTGACATACTGGGACAGCTGGCCGGGGGCCGGCGCCCCGAGAACGAGAATCCGACCCGGGTGCCCGTCCTCCCGCAGGTGAATACCCTCGGGCAGCCGAGCCACGCCGTAGTGGCGAACCCCTGCTTCGTGCACCGCCCGGGCCACCGGACCCTCCCCGTGCCCGTAGGCGTCGGCCTTGATGACGGCCATCACGTCGGCCCCACCGGCCCGTTCCTGTAGAACGCGCGCATTGTGCCGAATGGCTGCCAGGTCTACGGTGGCGGTCACCGGAGCGTTCTCGACTGTGTCGGCCGACCGATTGATGGCGAACAAAGCAGTGCTACGCGTGAAAACGAGCGATCAGGCGCTTGATAGGCGTCCGGCCGGACGATGGTTCCCCAACGCGAATTCGAGGCCCGACGAGAAGAACGACGACCTTTTTCGCCCAGCCCGCCGGCCTCGCCACCCCCGCCCCCACGCCAGTTGAGACTAGAGACATTGCAAAAGCCCCGCAAGACGAATAAGTTCTCGGCGGCCGTACTCCCTCTTTCTCTACTCACCAGTCCGCCCCCGATTGATGATTCGCCGCGCTGCCCTTTCGCTCGTCGTCCTCCTGGTGCTCTCCCTCCCCACAGGGCCCGCCCAGGGGCAGGACGGTCCCGAGTTTACTCTTGAAAGCATCCACGCTTCGGGCACGTTTCGCCCCAATACTTTTCAGGGCGGCAAGTGGACGGACGAGGGGCCGGTCATTACGTACATCGAGTCCGCCGACACGGCCGACGCGACGCACCTCATGCGGTACAACCTGCGGACGGACGAACAGACGCGGGTAATCGACGGCACGAATCTGCACGCGGACGACGTGGACCGCATCGTGCCGATCGAGGACTACACCTTCAGTGAGGCGGGCGACAAGGTGCTCATCTACACGGACTCGGAGGAAGTGTGGCGCGCCAATACGAAAGGGTACTACTATGTCTACGACCTCGATGCACAAACGCTCACCCCGGTCTCCGATCGCGACAAGGGGTACCAGATGTTCGCGAAGTTCAACCCGTCGGCCACGAAGGTGGCCTTCGTCCGAAAGCGCAACCTGCACGTCGTAGACCTGACGACGGGGACGGAGACGGCCCTCACGACGGACGGCAGCGAGGGGACCATCATCAACGGGACGTTCGACTGGGTGTACGAGGAGGAATTTGGACTGCGTGATGGATGGCAGTGGAGCCCCGACGGGGAGCGCATTGCGTTCTTCAAGCTCGACGAGTCCGAGACCCGGTCGTTTCCCCTGATTGACCACACCACTCGCTACCCGGACATTACGGAGTTTCGCTATCCAAAGGCGGGTGAGAAGAACAGCGAAATCAAAATCGGAGTCATCGATCTCGCGGCGGTCGACACCACCGCGGAGGGCCAGCCGCAGGCGATCCAGTATTTCGACACCAACACGTGGAACGCCGGGGGCCGAACGCACGAGTACCTCGCTCGCATGGGATGGACCCCCGAAATTGAGGGTGCACACCGGGTCTGGATGTATCGCCTCAATCGAGACCAAAACGTGCTGGACCTCCTGTACGGTCACCCACAAACGGGGGCCACCGAGCAGGTGCTCCAGGAGACGCAAGACACGTACATCGACGTAACGGACGACAAGCTCACCTACCTCGACGACGGGGAGCACTTCGTCTTCTTGTCGGAGCGGAGTGGGTACAACCACGCCTACCTGTACCGCACCGATGGCACGAAGGTGGGCCCCCTCACCGGGGGAGAGTGGGAAGTGACACAGTTCCATGGGGTGGACGAGGACGCCTCGACGGCTTACGTCACCGGCACGCGCGACACGTCGCTGGAGCGACACCTTTACGCCACGGACGTCTCGCTCACCCCGCACGAGAGTGCCGAACCCGCTCGCAAAATCACCTCGCGGTCGGGCTGGCACTCCATCAATCTGTCGAAGGACCACGCCTACTACATCGACCGGTACTCGACGACGGACATGCCCCCCTCCTGGTCCCTCCACGAGGTGTCGGGCGATCGCCTCACCACCCTTCAGGCCAATGACAAACTCAAACAGCGTCTCGACAGTCTCGACCTTCCTCCGAAACAGTTCACGAGTCTCCCCGCGGCCGACGGCACCTCTCTCAACACGTACATCATCAAACCCCGCGACTTTGATCCATCCCGGACGTATCCGGTGCTGATGTACGTGTACGGCGGACCCGGCGTGCAGACGGTGACCAATCAGTGGGGAAGCACCCGACAGCTCTGGCACCAGTACCTAGCCCGAGCGCACGACGTGGTCGTCGTGAGCGTCGACAATCGGGGCACCGGGGGGCGCGGGAAAGCCTTTCAGGACGTGCCATACCAGCGCCTCGGCCAGCCGGAATCGGCCGACCAGATCCGCGCGGCGCAGGCCCTCGCCGACTCCGCATGGGTGGACGAGGACAACATCGGCATCTGGGGCTGGAGCTACGGCGGGTACATGACCCTCCTGTCCATGCTGAAGGGGGAAGGCCCCTCCACGTTCGACACGGGCATCTCGGTGGCCCCCGTAACCGACTGGCGACTCTACGACACCATCTACACCGAGCGCTACATGTCGACGCCCGACCAGAATGCGGACGGCTACAAAAACGGCGCCCCGCAGGTCTATGCCGACCGCCTGCGCGACGACCAGAACCTACTGATCGTGCACGGCGATGATGACGACAATGTACACTTTCAGAACAGCGTTCAGATGGTGAATCAGCTGCAGTCGGCCAACAAGCAGTTTCGATTCATGATGTACCCAACCCACGAGCACGGCATTGCCGGAGGCAGGACCCGACTGCACCTATTCACTATGATCACGAACCACATCACCGAGCATTTGTCATCGGCCGGTGCCGCACAGAAAACGGAATGAGCTCATTCTACCATGACTCCCGCCGTACTGCTTACCCTTCTCTCCACGATCGGACTGGCGGTGCCCGCCACGACACAGCCCCCCGCCCCCGACGACTCGACTGCCCCGCCGGAGGCATTCGACCTGCAGGGCCACCGGGGCGCCCGCGGCCTCGCCCCTGAGAATACGATTCCTGCGTTCCGGCGGGCCCTGGAGATCGGAGTGACGACGCTAGAGATGGACGTTGTGATTAGCGGCGACGGCCAAGTCGTCGTGTCGCACGAGCCGTGGATGCACCCCGCCATCTGTTCGCTCCCGTCCGGCGAACCGGTCCCCGACGAGGACGCGCGCAAACACAACCTCTACCGGATGCCGTATGCGGAGATTGAGCAGTACGACTGTGGCCGGCGACAACATCCCGACTTTCCCCGTCAGGAACCCCAGCCGGCCGCCAAGCCTCTCCTCCACGACGTGATTGCAATGGCGGAGGCGTACGAGGCCGAGCACGACCGCCCGCCCGTGCATTACAACATCGAGATTAAGTCGCAGCCCGATTGGGACGGGACGTTTCACCCAAAGCCAGAAGACTTTGCGCGACGCGTCTTCGACGTGGTCCACGAGCGCGGGGTCGCAGACCGGACCACGATCCAATCCTTCGACGAGCGTGCCCTCCGGGCCACGCGACGCTTGCGCCAGGATCGGGACGCAGAGACGGCCGTCCAGCTCGCCCTCCTGGTAACACACGGCACGGCGACCACCCTCCCCGACCAACTGGACGCCCTTGGATTCACACCGTCGACGTATAGCCCCGCCCATTCCGCCGTGAACGAAGCGCTACTGGAGGCTGCACACGACCACGGTCTCCGCGTGGTGCCCTGGACCGTCAACAAGCGCGACACCATGCGCCGCCTGATTCGCCTCGGGGTCGATGGCCTGATCACCGATTATCCGGACGTGGGGCGAGAGGTGATTGAATCGATGGCAGAATCTTCTGGATAGGAGCTGCGGTGACAGCCCTCGGAACGTCCAACTACAGAGCACGGAACGAGACGACGGGAAAAGGGACTGCCGGGTGGGGACGACGTGACGGAAGAAGCATGAACGTGGTCTTGCCTTCGTTCTCCCGCACCGGTATGCTAGTAACGGACTCGTCCCTGTGTGACGCTCCCGGACGGTCTAACGGTCGTCCGGGACGGTTCCGGCACCCGATCACTGCCTCTCTGACCACGCAACTCTCATCGCCTTGAGTCTGACCGTCGTTGCGAACCGCGTCCCCATTCGACAAACCGATGACGGCTGGGAAACGTCGGTGGGCGGCCTTACCACTGCGCTTCTTCCTGTACTCGAAGAAGAAGGGGGAATGTGGGTGGGGATGGGCGAGGATCCGGACCTCCCCGAGCGCCAGGAGTACCCCGCCGACGACCCCGACTTCCTCGTCCGACGCGTGCCCCTGAGCTCCCAAGAACTCGACGGGTACTACTACGGCATGGCCAACCGGGTGCTCTGGCCCGTGTCCCACTACCTCATCCAGCACCTGGAACTGAAAGACGAGTTCATCGAGACGTACCGCCACGTCAACGAGCGGTTCGCCGAGGCCGTCCTCGCCGAAACCGAGAAAGGCGATGAGGACGTCATCTGGATCCAGGATTACCACCAGATGCTGTCTCCCAATCTCATCCGACAGGAGCGCCCGGAGGCCACAATCGGGCACTTCTGGCACATTCCGTGGCCCGCCATGGAGATCTTCCGCATCCTGCCGTGGTCACGCGAGTTGCTGCGTGGCATGCTGGGGTGCGACCTGATCGGATTTCACGTGGAGGAGTACGTCGACAACTTCATCGAGAGCGCCGACGTGCTGCTCGACGCCGAGGTCGACGACCACTGCATTCGGTACGACGGACAAGAGACCCGGGTGGAGGCCCATCCAATCGGGATCGACGTGGACCGATTCAAGGAGATGTCTCGAGACGAGTCGATTCAGCAGGAGGCCGAGAAATTTCGGGAGCGACTCGGCTCCGACCACATTGTTATCGGGATCGACCGGCTCGACTACACGAAGGGAATCCGGTCTCGCATGCTGGCGTTCGAGGAGTTCCTGGAGGAAAATCCCGAGTACCACGGCAACGTGAGCTTCTTCCAGATTGCTACTCCGAGCCGCACGGAACTGGAGTCGTACCAGCAGATTCGGCGCGAGGTGGACGAGGTGGTGGGCCGCATCAACGGCCGCTTCGCCCAGGACAGCTGGGTGCCAGTGAACTATCGCTACCGCACCTACACCCAGTACGAGCTGTGCGCCTTCTACCGGGCGGCCGACGCCGCACTCATCACGCCCCTCCGCGACGGCATGAACGTCGTCACTCAGGAGTTCATTACCGCCTCGCAGGATGGCGTGCTCATCCTCTCGGAACTGACCGGTGCGGCCTACCTGCTGCCCGAGGCCGTGCAGGTGAACCCGTACGATCACGGCGGCGTGGCCAACGCCATCCGCACTGCCCTGGAAATGCCAGAGGACGAGCGAAAACAGCGGCTCAATGGGCTCAAGGAGACCATCGAGACCCTCGACGTGCACAACTGGGCCGGGAATTTTCTCAGCTCTATTCAGGGGTAGGAGCGCTGTCGTTCCCTGTTTGTGATCAGGATTTCAGACTGGGGTTCTTTTTGGGATCGTATTGCGTATTGCGTAGTGCGTAATGCGTGGCACAACCCGTGGAAAATACGAGATACGCAATACGCGCCCTGAGCGCAGCGTAGAAGTAGTTTCAGACTGAAATACGCACCTGACTGCCATGCCCCCCGTCGTCGAAACCCCGCTCTTCTTTCTGGACTACGACGGCACGCTTGCCCCCATCGTGGACGACCCGGACGCAGCGGTGCCCCATCCCGAGGCCCCCGATCTGCTCCGCACGCTCGACGCCCAGTATCCCCTCTGGATCGTGACGGGGCGCGACCTGCAGACCCTCGCCTCCTTTCTCGATCAGCCCCTGAATGCCATCGGGCTACATGGGGCGCAGGAGGGCGTCGTGGGCCGCGAAGCCAACAGCCTCATGTCCAACGCCGCGGCCGAGGCCCTCCGGCACCTCCGACAGTCGGTGCCGTCGATCGATGGCCTCCGGGTGGAGGACAAGGACCGGTCCTTCGCGGTGCACTACCGTGAGGTGACGGACGAGGAGGCGGCTCGGGCCCAGCTCAAGGACTGGCTTGCCGACCTGCCGGACGTGCTTGACGCCATCTGGGGCAAAAAGGTGGTGGAACTCCGCCCAGATGGCCTCACGAAGGGCACTGCCGTGCGCCGCATCGCAGAGCAGCACCCCGACCACGTGCCGGTCTACCTGGGGGACGACGTGACGGACGAGGACGCATTTGCGGCGCTCCAGGAGATGGATCGGTACGCCGTAACCATCAAGGTTGGCAACAACGACACGCAGGCCGATGCACGCCTCGACGGCCCCAATGCCGTCATGGGGTATCTTCGCCGATACGTGTAATCCCTGACTAGGCAGTCGAGAGCAGAGATGCTTGCTTTGATGACGACCGACCGCCGTCACCCCAGCTAGACGTACTCCTCAAACTGGTGAGCGTGGAGGTACTCCACGACCTGCTTCACCTGCTGGGCGCTCTCACGATCACAGACCAGGACCGCGTCGTCAGTGTCGACGACTACCTTGTCATGGATGCCCACAAGGACGACGAGACGATCCTCGGTTTGGACGTAGCACCGGCTGGAGTCCTGCATGATGACTTCCCCCTCGATCACGTTGCCGTGCTCGTCTTTCTCGCTTAGGTCGTAGACGGCCCGCCAGTCGCCAACGTCGTTCCAGTCGAACGTGCCGGGCACCACGTAGACCGTGTCGGCTTGCTCCATCACCCCGTAGTCAATGGAGATGTGCGGGCTGTCCCGGAAGGCTTTCGTAAGCGTGTCGGGGTCCACGTCGTCGTCCGACTTGCGGACCGGCGCAAATGCCTCGTGGGCGTCGGGCAGGTGCGTCTCGATCTGATCGAGGATCGTGTCTGCCCGCCAGATAAACATGCCACTGTTCCACAGAAAATCGCCGGAATCAATGAACCGCTCGGCCGTGGACTGATCCGGCTTCTCGGCGAAGGTGCGAACCGGATAGGCGGTTAGTTCGGGGTCGTCCGCGCCGGGGCCATCGTACTGAATGTAGCCGTATCCGGTCGCCGGATAGGTAGGATCGATGCCGATGGTGACGAGGGCGTCGCGCTCTTGGGCGGCGTCAAACGCCACGTCCAGCGTGTCGTGAAACTGCGCCACGTCCCCGATGACGTGGTCGGCCGGAAGAACCGCCATTGTCGCATCCGGGTCTCGCTTGGCAAGCGCCGTGGCCGCGTAGGCAATGCAGGGCGCTGTGTTGCGACTGATCGGCTCCGCGAGGATGTTCTCCTCCGGCACGGCCGGAAGTTGCTTCTTCGTTTTCTCCACGTACCGCTCGTGGGTGACCACCAAGCACCGCTCCGGGGGAATGAGGCCCTGGAGCCGCGCAATGGTGTTCTGGATGAGTGTCCCGTCGCCGAAGATGTCCAGAAACTGCTTGGGATGCTCCTTCCGGCTAACGGGCCAGAAGCGGGTGCCAATGCCCCCGGCCATGATGACGGCGTACTTCATGGATGTGCTGAGTCAGGTTGAGGAGGAAGACAAAGAAAGAAGTGTCTGCATCAATGGGCAGCGCCCGATCCAGATCCGGGGGACAATGCCCCGAACAACCCCTAAAACATAGGTCTCAATGCGGGAAGTTGCACACGATTGATTAGGCGTCGTCCGGCCCCTCAGCAAGGAGAGGGTGCGCGCGAGTCCACACCTGTCGGAGGCCCCGAAGATGCCCCCGGAGGGCCGCCCGGCTGTCCGGATTCGAAGACGTGACGAGAGCAATGAGTTGGCCGAAGGCGCTCCACCAAAATGCGAGACGATTCACGAGGTGGTCCATGTTCTTTTCCACAAACCAGTACCGTCGAACGAGACGCTCCCGCGTCGTCGCCGCAGTGTCGCGACGGTTCCGTGGAGAGACGCGATGCACGCACCGTGCCTCGGGCACCACGGCAAGGGGTCCGTCCTGGGCTACGCGAACCGAAAAGTCGAGGTCTTCGAGGCGGGGGGAGGGCCCCTCCACCGCCGGATCGAAGCGGTGCGTGTCAAACACTTCGGCCCGGTAGCTGGACGCACAGGTGCTGAGCCAGTCGGCGGGTTGTACCGTCCCGTCCCCGGTCGGCCACGCCGGCGTCGTTTGTCCGGAGGGGAGCACGCAACTCGGCTGGTCGCTCCGAAGCAGAAAGAACCGCTCTGCCCACTGGACCGGAGGGTGCCGGTGTCCCTCGCCGGGCTCTAAGATCACGCCTCCGACTCCGAGGAGTGAGGGGTGCCGGCGCAGGGCCCCCAGAATCGTTTCGAAGTACCCGGGCCGCAGTCCCACGTCATCGTCGATAAAGTGGACGACCTCTACCGATTCTGGCAGCAGGTCGACGCCCGCGTTCCGCTGCCGCGTCCCCGCGGGAGCCCCGGAATACTGGTGGTAGAAGAAGGGAGGGCCTTGGTCCCGCCGCGCACGGACAATGCGGGCCGTCCGCTCCGCCTCGTCGCGGTCACTGCCATCCACAACGATCACCGGCCGGTCGCAGGCCCCGTGCTGCTCGGCGACACTTTTAAGGGTACGGGCAAGATCCGCAGGTCGATTTCGAGTACAGATCACGACCGCTTCGGAGACACCGGCGTGCTCAAACAACATGAACGTGCTGCGTCCAGAGTAATAGGTATCGGCGCGAAGAAAGGCCTCTCGAAATCGGCGTTTCACTGCCCTCGAACACGGAAGAAGAACGGAGCGTTGAGACAGCAGGCCCAGATAACGTAACGATGCCAATCGAGAGGCTCATACCTGCGCATCGTATCCTGGGAGATCGGAAACCGCACAGGGCGGAGTATTTTTTCGTCCATTCAGCGAGAATGCCACGCCCATGATTGCACAGTCGGACCGCATCGTGCACATCACGACGGCCCACCAGCCGTTCGACCCGCGCATTTTTTATAAGCAGCTTGCCTCACTCCGGGACGCCGGTTTCGATACGCACCTCATTGCCCCGCACGACCACACCGAACAAGTTCAAGGCATCTCGATCCACGCCCTTCCCCGACCCGACACTCGATGGCGCCGATTCGCCCTACAACCCCAGGTGCTCGAGACGGCTCGCATCCTCGATGCGGCCCTGTACCAGATTCACGACCCCGAGCTCATTCCTCTCGCGTTTCTGTTGCGAAAAGCAACGGGTGCCCAGATTGTCTACGACATGCACGAGAACTACCGGACGAAGGGGCCACTCCTGGGCCGGGCACTCCGAGGGCTGGAGCGCTGGGGGTTCCGGTGGATCGATCACGTGCTCATTGCGGAGGAAAGCTACCGGTCGATTGTCGAGGACAGCCCAACTGCTCACACCTACATTCCCAACTACATTCGTCCGATCGGGGATCCGGACTTGGGAAATCACGGGAGAACCTCGAAGACCCCAACGCGGCTCCTTTACACCGGCACCCTCTCCGCGAGCCGCGGCCTCCATACGATGGTGGACCTGACCGCGCGCATTCGGCGTGCGAATCGACCAGAGACCACTGCACTCGTCGGCATCTGTCGCTACGAGAATCAGCGGGCCCGAGCGGAAGCCCGAATTCAGTCGGAGGGGCTCGACGAGATCCTCACACGTGTGGGATGGGACACGTACGTTCAGCCCTCTTCCATGCCCCCCCATTATCACTGTGCAGACGTTGGGCTCGCGCTCTTCGAGCCGCACCCCAACCACGTGGGCTCCCTCCCCACGAAATTTTACGAGTACCTCTATTATGGCCTTCCCATTATTTGCTCGGACTTCCCCCGCTGGCGACGCTTCGTGAAGCGGCACGAGTGCGGAGCCGTTGTTCCGCCGGGCGAGCCGGAGGCGGTTCTCGACGTGCTCGACACGTGGCAAACCCACCCGGAGCGGTACCGGCAATGTGCGAAGAATGCCCGCGCCGCCGCGTCGCAGTATCGCTGGAAGCCCGTGGGCGATCGCCTCGTCACCCTCTACCGTCAGATGCTGACGACTCCCACGCACGACGTCTCCCTCACCGAATGACACTGATCTTTTCGACGTCCCCCCGAAACGTCGTCTCGGCCCCCTCGATGCGCACCCGGTAGAGATACACACCCGTCGCTACCCGGTCGCCATCCTCGTCCCGCCCGTCCCAGCGTAGTGTATTCCATCCCACTCGTAGCGGCTGGTCGAGATGACGGCTCTCGAGTTGCCGTACGAGGCGGCCGGAGAGGGTGTAGATGCGGAGTGTGAAGTCGCGGAGCGCCTCGTTCTGCCCCCCTTCCACCCGAAAGGCAAACGTGGTGTGGGTGCGCATCGGATTCGGGTATGGGTACACGTCCCGAATCACCTGTTCCTGCTGCACGCGGAAGCTGCCCTGGTAGGGTTCGACGGCATTGCCACGCGCGTCTTCGGCCTCCACCTTCAGGGTATACGTCGAGTCTCGCTTAGCCAAGTTCGGCTCATAACGCAGCCGGATCGGCTCGGTCGTTCCGGAATCCGGTGGTATAAAGGTGAGGGCATCCTCAGCGAAGGAAATCCGTCGAAAGTCGCTCCCAAGGCCTGGGCCACGGCTGGGGAGACCACCCTTCAGATACACGTCGACATGGCTGGTGTCGTCGAGCGAGAGGTGCGGATTGTCGTCCTGGACCCGTACCTCAAGCGTCGGTTGTGTCGAAACGAAGGGGAGCTCTGGCGCCTGCAGGTTGGACACATCCTCGGGGGTGGGGGGAAGTTCGCGCCCATTGGCCAGCACTCGAACGGAGGGCGGTGCCTGATCCTGCTCCACATAGAGATTGCGCACCACGGTATTGTTGCTCGTAAGTCGCTCCGGCGGACCGTCGGCCTCCACCCGTGCCGTAATGACGTTGGCACCTGGAAAGTCGGTGCTCGTGAACTCGACTGTAGCCGTGTCTCGTCCTCCATGGGGAGCGAGGGTCGAAAGGGTATCGGTCAGCAGGGTCGTATTCCTATTTGACGACGCATCGATCGCCGCACGCAGGTGGGCCGGTGCGCTCGCCACGGGCCCGAAATTGACGACCGGTAGGTTGGCGGAGGCCGACTCCCCCTGCAGAAGGGTGTCGGGAAGGGCACCCAGGTCGGCCGGATCGATCGCGAGTTCGGGGACGCCGGTGTATGATACGCTCCAGTCCGTAAGCTGTGGCGCCGTGCGGGCCGTCGAGTCGGTGAGGGTGGCCCGGAGGTAGAGGTATGGATGCGCCTGGGCATCGATCGACGATAGGTCTCGTTCTCCCGACACCCCGTCGAGATCGTCAATGAGGACGGTAGAGTCCGCGGCGAGGACGTCAAGCTCGACCGTGTCTCCCCCATCCGGCGCGGTGCCGCCCCACTGGAGGGACGCCCATTCGCTGACGGGACCGATTCGGGGCGAAAAGGTGGTTCCGGACGCGTGCGGAAAATTGTGCTCCGTATTCAAAGCAATCTCATTTACCTCGTCCGCCTCCGACGGAGGAGAAACGCGCTCCACCGTCTCGTCCGGATGCCCTTTCCGGGTTTGTAACGCCCAGACGTGGTTGTACGTGAGGGTGTCGATGGCGGTCGAGCCCAAGTCTTCGAACAATGTCTTCACCTCCTTCGGAATGGTCGGACCGCTCTGCCGAGCCAGGTGTCGGGTCCGAACGAAGACGTAGTCTCCCTCCTGAACAACCTCATTGAGGAAGGTCGCCAGGGCATCAATCGCTTCCTGCTCGTCGCCAATAAATTCTCCTCGGTCCTTGAGGTAATCTTCCCATCTTGTCGGAAGATCATACGTCGGAAACGATTCACTTTCCCGCACCTCTCCCGTGAGACCATCCATGACGAGCACCCCAAATCCAAACTTCAGGTACTCGTAATCAGAGGTCCCGTCGATAATGAAGCCGTCCGTCCTTGAGCCTTGCCCGCGCTCGGAAAAGACCAGCACGTTCCGGGGATACTCGTCAAACTGCCACGACTGATCCGTGCGCCGGAGCCGCGCGTTCGCGTTCCGTGCAAAGAACCGGTCTCGCTGGAGCCATGAACGGTCGGCCCCGTCGGGCGCCACAGTGAACCGCGCCGTGCGCCACGACTCTGCATCGGTGTCGGCCAATCGGGCGCGCCAGTAGTAAGTCTGGTTCGGGGACAGCGTGGAGGGTTGCCACGTGCCGCGCAGCCCGTCCACCTCGCGCCGCACCTCACGCCGAGCCGGCGACGAAAAGTCGGGGACCGTGTCGAGCTGAAGCACGACGGGGACTCGGTCCGTCGCCTGGCCGGAGACGACAAACTCCAGCGACGGGTCCTCAGCGGCCACCGTCCCGTAGTCGGTTGGGGAGAGGAGCGATACACCTGTGTCAAATACCACCTGGGTACGCTCGGCTGTGTTGTTCGCCTCGTTGGCCTCCTCGTACTCGTTGGCCGGGTCGGCCGTCGCCCGGAACGTATTGGACCCGATGGCCTGCTCGTCCAGGGAGAACGAAAAGGGGAGTGTCCGTTCGAGCGGAAATCGATTGAGACGACGCGTACGTCGGGTCGTGCTCCCGTCCGGCCGCTCCCAGGTCAGACGGGTGGTGACGCTGTCGGCGGGAATGAGACCACGATTCTGGAGCCGGACCGTTGTGGTGAGCTCGTCGGAGGGCACCGGCGCCGTCGGATCTGTATCGATGAGGTCCGAGGACACGTGCAGATCGGGCTTCGTGGGGAGAGCCACGTTCGTGGCCGGGTCCCCGAGCAGCCCATACTGCAGGAGGTGCTTCACGTAAAGGTCGCTGTTGCCAAAGTCGGCGTCGATCTCCGCCTTGGCCGACCGGATGGCCTCCCCGAGCACGCGCGACGTGTCCACGAAGACGCGTTGGACGAGAGCGTCGTTGAGCCGAGCCGAGGGCACCAGATTGCCCAGGGCCGATTCGCCGAAGTGGGCAATGCCGCCATTGACCGCCCCGTCGCGAGGAGTCCCGTCGGGCCGCACGGAGCCAACCACGAGCTGTTCGCCCAGGGACGGCGCGCTTTTTTCCTCGAACCGCCCCCCCGCAAACGACCCAGTGCGGCAGCCGAGGGACACGACGACCGGCAGGCGCCCGGCGTTGTCGAACTCGGAGGGGGGATCCGTCACGATCTCCCACGTTTGGGCACCCGAGTGGCCAAAGTAGTTGAGCCATCCGGTGCCTCGCTCCAAATCAACGGCCAGCGAGTCCTGGAAGCTGGCGTCGAGGGGATCGTCGACCTTTTTGTAGTACCGAAGCGTGTCTGCACCGGTGTGGACGGGCACCTCGGTCCCGTCGATGGTGGCCTCCGTGTCCGAGGCGATCTTGCCCCATCGATTCGAGTAGAACTGGAGCTGGTCCTGTTCGCTCTCATTCGTGCCCCCCGCGAGGAGGAGCATACGCTTCTGCCACCGCTCCAGGGGGGCCGCCTCGTAGGTCTGGAGCTTGTCCACGAAGAGCTCGCCCTGAGCCACCGACCGCACCGGAATGCGGCCCACAGCGAGAAGCTCCGACCAGTCGTCGGGCCCGTCGCTCTGCATGGCAAACCACCCGTCCGAGGGCGCATACCCAAACGAGGGGACGCTCCACTCCGGATAGAGCGTGTCGACCGAGCCGTCGCGAATGGGATACTGGGCGTCGGCAAAAATGGCGAGGAACTGGGGGGACGGGGACCACGACTGTGTGGAGTGGACGAAACGCCGGATCG
>CAYLMT010000035.1:11995-15967 GCA_964384855.1 uncultured Salinivenus sp. | reverse complement strand
TGTTGAGCCACGGGGAGGCGGCGAACGCCTCGAAGCCCATCGAGGGGGCAATGACGTCCTTCACCGCGTACCCCACGGCCCACCCGGCCACGACGCTGTAGTAGCTCAGGATGGTGAAACCAGCGAACACGCAAAACCCACCCACCAGAATCCAGGCGGAGCCCCCGCCGGTGATGGACTTAATAGCCCCGACGGGATTTTTCTGGCTGTTACGCCCGAGCGAGAGCTCGCCGAACAGGTAGGGCATCCCGATGAAGAGAATGCACAGCAGATAGATGAGTACGAAGGCTCCTCCGCCACCCTCTCCGGCCAGGTAGGGGAAGCGCCAGATGTTGCCCAGTCCGATGGCGGACCCGGCAGCGGCGAGGATGAAGCCGATCCGGGACGACCACTGTTCTCGGTCGGTCGAGGTCGTACTCATGGGAGGCGTCGGGTGATCTCATGCGAGTGACAGAGGAGGTCCGGCTCGCAGATGCGGACCGGAATGCGACAGTCATCGCCGGAAGTTAAAAGGTGGCGGACGTGATCGCAATTCCGAGCCGGGGGAGGGCGGGTGAGCGGGCGAGTGCCCACGTCACAACACGTCGTAGAGAAGGTCGACGATCAGCACGGCGAGAATCGTGACGGGAAAGACGTACTTGATCGCGGCGCGCCAAGCGGAGCCGGCGAAGCGGCCCAGTGTGTACCCCTCGCCCGTCCGGAGTTCCTTCAGGGCCTCGTCGGCGCCCCACACCCATCCCACGAACAAACTCAGGAGGACGGCCCCGAGGACGAGGGCCACGCTTCCCCAGAGAAAGTCCATGACGTCTAGCACGCCGGGGCTGGGTCCGAGGAGCTGATCCCCGACGAGCCACGACAGGTCACTCAAGGCTGGCACGGCCCCTTGCGACAGGGCCGACGGCAGGCCGAGAACAAACGCGAGGCCTCCGGCGCTCCAGGCCGCCGTCCGGCGGGACCACGCCGTCTCGTCGACAAGGTACGAGACAAACACCTCCAGTAGTGAAATGCTCGACGTTAAGGCGGCAATGGCGAGGAGAAGGAAAAACAGCATCCCGACGAACGACCCGAGCGGCATGGCCCCAAACACCTCGGGCAGGACCACAAACACGAGCGAGGGCCCCTCCGCCGGGTCTTGGCCCATGGCGAACACGGCGGGAAAGATCATCAGCCCCGCCATGAGGGCGATGAGCGTGTCGAAGGCGGCCACGTAACTGCCGGAGACGACCAGGTTTTCGTCGTCGGGCAGGTACGACCCATAGGTGATCATCGTCCCCATCCCGAGGCTGAGGGAAAAGAAAGCCTGCCCAAGCGCTTCCACGACCACCAGGCCCGACACCTTCGAAAAGTCCGGCGTCAGGTAGAAGTCGAGTCCGGCGCCCGCACCGGGCAGGGTGACGGCCCGAAAGATGATTAGGCAGAGGAGGACGAACAGCATCGGCATCAGGATTTTCGCCCATCGCTCGATGCCCTGCCGGACCCCTCCGGCGACCACCCCGACTGTCGCAAAAAGAAAGCCCCCGAATAGAGAAACGACCCATAACGGATCGGCGATGAAGCGGGCGAAAGCGGCGTCCGACTCTCCGGTGGCGGCGAGGTCCCGCACGACGTATCCCACGGCCCAGCCGGCCACCACCGCGTAGTAGCTCAGAATGGCGAGGCCCGCCACCACACAGAGCCCTCCGACGAGAGGCCACGGAAAGCGGGCTTTGAGGGCCCGGATCGCACCCACCGGATTCCGCTTGCTGTTGCGCCCGAGGGCCAGTTCCGCAAAGAGATACGGGACGCAGAGAAGGAGGAGGCAGGCGAGATAGATCAGCACGAAGGCGCCGCCCCCATTGTCGCCCGCCTTGAAGGGGAACCGCCAGATGTTGCCCAGGCCGATGGCCGACCCCGCCGCAGCGAGGACGAAGCCGAGCCGAGAGCTCCACTGCTCCCGTTCCGGAGAAGGAAAGGCCATCTCGGGATAGGGATTGAACGAACAGAGGGACCGCGCCGAGCGCGGCCCAATGACCCGGGTTGCACCCGGAAGAGCGAAGCCGATCAGACCGCGAAGATAAAGGGCACTCCCCCTGAACACAACGACGGAGGACGGGCAGAGAGCGCCTCACCGCGGAAAATCACGGAAAACGAAAACCGGTTGGGGACTATGCGGTCCACGTGTCCTCGTCCGGATACTGATCGCGCTCGTGGTACGCGCGCAAGCGTGGCACACCCTGCGCGAGGTAGAAGGGCGAACGGGCCGGCACGTCTTCGTCCGAGAGGTGGACCACCTCCACGTCTCCGGAGACCTTGTAGAGCTTCACACGGGCAGCCACCGCATCCGCGGCACCGAGATCGTAGAGGCAGTAGCGCGGGGTCTCATCCACCTTCCGGAGGGTGACGGAGAGGGCCATCGGCGGGGCCGGACTAGATGCCGGATGCGATGAGCAATTCGATGTCGCGGTGGCTCATGCCGAACATCGAGGCCAGGCTCTGCTTCGTGAGGTGTTGGCGGTAGACGTACGTGCCGTTGCGTAGCCCCTCGTCCCGCCACAAGGCTTCATTGATCGAGCCGGCCTCGCCGATGCGGAGTAGGTAGGGGACGAGGACGTGCGTGAGGGCGTACGAGGCGGTGCGGGCGGCGTTGGAGGGCATGTTGGGCACGCAGTAGTGGATGATGTCGTGCCGACGGTAGACGGGGTCAGAGTGGGTAGTAGGGCGGCTCGTCTCAATGCAGCCGCCCTGATCCATCACCGCGTCCACGATAACGCCGCCCGGGGCCATGGACTGCACCATGTCCTCCGTCACGAGCAAGGGCGAGCGCTCGCCCCCCGTCACCATGGCCCCGACCACCACGTCGGCCGAGCGGACGGCCCGGCGGAGGTAGTGTTCGCTGGCCACGGCAGTGGTGACGCTGCGGTCCAGCGTGTTTTCCAGGGTGCGCAGGGAGCCGAGTTCGGTGTCGAGCACGATGACGTGTGCCCCGTAGCCGAGGGCGGTGCGGGCGGCCCACTGGCCAATCACGTCGGCCCCCAGAATGACCACCGTGGCGGGCGGGACGCCCGAAATGCCACCGAGCATCACCCCTTTGCCCCCTTCGTTGCTTTCCAGGTAGCGTCCGGCGATCTGGATCGACATCGATCCGGTAATCTCGTGCATCATGCGCACGAGGGGGAAGGTCCCGTCCGGGTCGCGGATGAACTCGAACCCGATGCCCGTAATCTTCAGCCGCATCAGGTGATGCAAAAACTCGGGGGTTGTGCCCCCAAGATTGAGGGCCGAGAGGAGAATTTGGGCCTCTTGCAGGAGCTCCATTTCGTCTTCAACCGGCGGCCCCACCTTTACGATCAGGTCACTCCGTTCGTAGAGGTCATCGGGAGCGGTCACGAGCTCGGCCCCGGCGTCAATGTACTCGTCGTTCTGGAAATGAGCCTCGTGCCCGGCGCCCTCTTCCACGTACACCTCGTGTCCGTTGGCGACGAGGGCCCCCGTGCCACTCGGGGCCAGGGCCACTCGCTGTTCCTCATTGCCCACCTCGCGGGGGACGCCGATGCGGAGGGACTCCTGCTCATCATCTTGCGTGAGCGGCTTCTCCTTGGTCATGAGGCCACGCTCACGTTCGAAGCCCTGTTGTAGAGAGGGAATCTCCATAGAGAGGATTGGGGTCCCGCAAGGTACGGTCAGTTCGTGTCGCAAAGGCCCAAGGGCCCGGGCGATGGGCGTGCGAACACCGCAACCTATGAAAGCAATCCCGCTTTTGCACATTCGGGAGCCGTCACAGGAAATGGACCGGCGCAGGAGACAGGAAGTGAATAATGGACAAAGGGGACAGCACATCGTCCGAGAGAAAGCGGATCCTTGCCTCCAATGGCCTCGTTGCGCTTCTGGCCCTTGAGAAGGAGGTGTTCGGGGCGTCAGAGGAGGGCGCCTTTCCCGAGTCGGGAGCCGATCTCGTACGGACGCTCGCGGAGCACACCTGGATCAATCTCCAAA
>CAYLMT010000035.1:0-11895 GCA_964384855.1 uncultured Salinivenus sp. | reverse complement strand
TCGGGAGCCGATCTCGTACGGACGCTCGCGGAGCACACCTGGATCAATCTCCAAAAAGAACGTCCAGGAGAGGTGCTGACCGGTCCCATGATGCGGGGGGATGTGGGCACCGTTCAGGCCCATCTCGATTCTTTGGACGACGAGACCCCTCCCCACGTGCCGCTCTACGCCGCTCCGTCCACGGAGATGGTATGCGCGGCCATTCGGGGCGGGCACCTGTCCGTCGAGCGGACGGAGACGCTCTTAACCGCTTTGCGGACGGCCGCGGAGGCTGTTATCGATTCGGAAAATTCGTCCGTCCCTTTGCGTTGAATGTTTCGAAGACTGACCTTTTCTTTACAAATACGTGTCGGAATCAGGAACCCGTACCGGCTCTGTGGTTTTACGTCGGCCTGTTTTTGAGCGTCTCCCGCACGCCTATGTGAGACGTCCCAGGTGCCGTTGTGGGCACCCCCACCACTGTTGTTTCACAATGCGCTGTCCTGCATGAGTGACGAGGCACGTGAGCGTCAAGCCAGAGCGTCGGTTGTCGAGAATGAACGAGGGGCTGGCCCGGAGCAGTTTGCGGGACGGTCGCTTCTCTTGGCAGACGACGCGGAAACGCCATCCGGAGTGCCTAATCCGGACGTTGAGGCCCTCCACACCCTCGTGGACGAAGCCGACTGTCAGTGTGCCCCATACCAGTCCGTAGCCGTCGCGGCCGTACAGATCTTAGAGAAGGCCCTTCGTTACGAGCGGCTGGCAGCGAGCGCAGCCCTTTCCCTCGGACAGCAGGAAAAAATGGGGTCCATGGTGGAGACGGCGGAGCAGGCCGTCTCGGTGCTGCGCGACACGCTTACTGCGCAGGGGCACAAGGTGATGCATCTGTGTTCCAGAACCTCCTCACCGGGGCCCGATCTGACCTCCGACGACGCAGGACAGCCCTGGTGGTTCGCACTGTCTAACGCGCTGGAGGTACTGGAGCAGGGCACCGACCAGATGACGTCGCTCACGACGGGCCAGCCGCCGGGCAGTGCCGCCCGCGAGTTGAGTCAACTCATTGCGCAACTCCTTCGGAGTCACCACGACGCATTGTTGCTGGAGGCCGAAGAGTGGATTTCGTAGGGCCTCTCGGCACTTTATCCAGAGCGGTTCCCCCCTTGGGCGGTTTCCTCTTTCCCTCGGTGATCCCGGTGTGAGACTTCGTGGGAGGGGAGCGCCGTCCGTCTTTCGTCCCGTTTTACGTTTGCTCTCTTTCCATTGACGACCGCAGTCCCTGAATGTCCCCTGCATCCTCAGAGCTCAGTGAGCAAGAACAGCGCCGACGCGAGGAGCGTGAGGCGCTCGAACAGCGTGGCATCGACCCCTATCCCTATGCCTGGGACGTTGACGCCCACGCCACCAAGATTCTCGATACGTTCGACGACGATCTTCATCAGCCGGAGGACGGGGAGGCGGGGAGCTACAAGGTGTCGATTGCCGGTCGGATCACCGGACTTCGCGTAATGGGAGGGTCAGCATTTTTCGACCTCCAGGACGAGACGGGCACGATTCAGGTGTACGTGCGGTCTCAGGACCTGGGCGAGGACTTTTACGACGAGGTCTTCACCGAGCTGTTCGACATTGGGGACATCGTAGGAGTCGAAGGATTCGTCTTCCGCACAGGGATGGGGGAAGTAACCGTTCGGGCCGCCACCGACTTTCAGCTTCTGGCCAAGGCCCTGCGCCCGCTCCCGGTGGTGAAGGAGACCGACGAAGAGACTTACTACGAGGTGACGGACAAGGAATTTCGATACCGCCAGCGGTACGTTGACCTGGCGGTGAACGACGACGTGCGGGATGTCTTCCGGCAGCGGTCCGAGCTCATTTCTGCGATGCGCACCTTTCTCGACGAGCAAGGATGCTTGGAGGTGGAGACGCCCGTCCTTCAGCCCGTCTACGGCGGTGCGTCGGCCCGCCCATTTAAGACGCATCACAACGCGCTCGACATGCCGCTCTACCTCCGCATTGCGGACGAGCTCTACCTGAAGCGGCTCCTCGTGGGGGGCTTCGAGGGCGTCTACGAGATTGGGAAGGACTTTCGGAACGAAGGCCTGAGCCGGTTCCACAATCCGGAGTTCACCATGATGGAGTGCTACGTGGCGTATAAGGATTACCGGTGGATGATGGACTTCACCGAGACCCTTCTCCGCACCGTCACCACTGCGCTCCACGACACCCCGACGGTGGAGTTCGAGGGACATGAAATTAACCTTGAAGGTGAATGGAAACGAATCTCTTTCTTTGATGCGATCGAGCAAGCGACGGGCTTCGATCTGTATCAGGCCGACGCCGATCGCGTCTACGACGTGGCCGCGAACGAGCTGGGGCTGGAAGAGGTCGACGCCGGCATGGACCTTGGCGGTCTCCTCGACGAGCTCTTCAGCGAGACTGTGGAGCCGGAGCTCATCCAGCCCACGTTCGTCACCGACTACCCGATCGAGCTGAGCCCCCTCGCCAAGAAGCACCGCGAGAAGGAGGGGCTCGTGGAGCGCTTCGAGCTTGTGGTGGCAGGGCGCGAGGTCGCCAACGCCTTCAGCGAGCTTAATGACCCGCAGGATCAGCGCGAGCGATTCGAGGCGCAGGCGCGCCAGCGGGCCGCGGAGGTCGACGAGGACATCGATCCGGAAGCCCTCGTCGACGAAGACTACCTCCGAGCCTTGGAGTACGGCATGCCCCCTGCGGCCGGTTTGGGCATCGGCATTGATCGCCTGACCATGATTCTCACGGGGCAGGAGTCCATCCGCGACGTCATTCTCTTTCCCCTGCTCCGGCCGGAGCGATAGTGTACGATGGGGGAGTGCGTCAAGGCCTCCGCCACGGACCGAGCTTGCGGCGGGCACCTCTCGGCAAGGGAGGCTTCGGAGACGGTCCGTCGAGATGGAGGGAACAGGGACGTCGGGCCTCCGCGGGTCCACGAACAGAATGACAGTCTCCTCAGGCCCCGTCGTCTCCCCGTGGGATTGTTGGTCTGCGCAGTGCCCCAATAAAAAACGGGCGGATCCCACAAAAGGGATCCGCCCGAAGAGACGGTCCGAATGGACGTCAAAGGGACTACATGCCGTCGTCCTCACGCTGCGGCAGCGAGTCGGCACGACGATACTGCTGCGTGCCGCCCTTCTTCGAGGTCACGCCTTCGACCTGGCCCTGACCGCTGGTCATGACGCGCGATCCGGGCACGCCGTTGTTCTGATAGAAGCTAGCCACAGCCTCGGCGCGGTCTTCCGAGAGCGACTGCTGGTTGCGCTCACCCGGCGCGGCGAAGCCTTCAATCTGAACGCTCAGGTTCGGGCAGTCGGAGAGAATGTCGGCGTTTTCCTGAAGGTCCGACTCCGCTTCGTCCGTCAGGGTGCTGGAGTTGCGCTCGAAGAAGGCCGAGTTCATCTCACTGACGGTCGTGCAGACCTCAGGGAGCACGCGGTTTACACGGACGGTAACCGTGCGAGAGTCCTCTCCCACGTCGTTAGAGGCCTCCAGGCGAGCGGTATACTGGCCCGGCTCGTCGTAGGTATGGGTGGGCGATTGACTCATCGACGAGGATCCGTCCCCAAAGCTCCAGCTTCGTGAAATGGGAGAGTCCCCCTGCACGTTGCTGCTGAAGCGAACCCGCTCACCTTCGTCGACGGGGTTCGGCGTCGCGTTGATCGACGTGATGGAAGCGGGCTGGGGCGGCGGGACAACGCGTACGGAAATGGTGTCTGAGTCAGAGCCACCTTCGTTGCTTGCCTGAAATCGGACGGAGTACTGTCCCGTCGAGCCGTAGCTGTGATTCGACAGCAGGCCGGAGCCAGTGGAGCCGTCACCGAACTCCCAGGTGTAGGTCAGGGGTTCGTCGGCCTCCTCCTCGTTGATTGAGGCTTCGAACGTGCCGGTTTCGTCGGTTTCAAGGGTGTCGGGACCACTTACCGACTGAACCACGGGAGCGGTCGATCCACAACCGGCGAGGAAAAGCCCTCCGACAATGAGGAGAAGAGGAACCCAGAGTGAGGAGAGGGTTTGCGCGTTCGAAGAAGGTTTGGAGTTCATCATAGGGTTGATGGTGTTTTAGAGGAAGCAAGGGCCGAGGGAAGGGAGACGGTGACTCCCCAGAGCCACTCCCCCCTGGAGAGTACAAATTTTGTCGTACAATGAGAAAGTACAAGACGTGGTTCGGACACGCAATTCCTTCCCCAGGAATAAATTCGAGGTCTTCAAGAAGAAGCCGCTCATGGAAGAGAAACGGCGTTTCCCCTTTACCTACAAACGATAGGGCCTCAGATCAAGTAAGCCTGTCGTCTCGACGGCTCATTCCGGAGAGCCGGGCGAGACGCGTCTCCGGGGCGGATTCGGGCCTACGGAGTTAATAGGGGCAGACCGAGGAATAAAAAGCGGACGCTACTCCAGGGCATCAACGTGCTTCTCAAGCGTGCTCTTTCTGTTGGCGGCCTTGTTTTTGTGGATTACTCCCTTGGCCGCAAGGCGGTCCAGGTCGCCCTTCACGTCGTTGAGCAGTTCTTCGGCTTCTTCCTTGTCGTCCAGGGAGCGGAGCTTTTTGATCTTCGTACGGACGCGGCTCTTCTGCGACTTGTTGCGCTTGTGGCGCTTTTCGTTCTGCCGCATCCGCTTCTTCGCAGATTCGTGTCGGGGCATGGTCTAGGAGAAGGGGTAGGTGACGGGAGAGTAGTGATCGGAGGAAGTTGAGGCGTATCGATCCACCGAAAGTGGATCGTTTGGAGCGGTGTCGAGTTCCGCACACCGGAGGAAAATTGTGCGAGTCACGTAGGCACCCCGCTTGTAAAGCGACCTAGAAACTGAAATTTGGACGATCCGTTCCTAAGGTTGTCCACCGTTGGATCTTACGTCTCGGAGTTTGGGCGATTCAGTGGCGGGATCGTCTGGTGCTCTGTGTCCTTCATTCAGCAGAAGCGGTGTCATGTGGTCGTTCTTTGCGGACCTTGTCCAAAACGTGGGCACCGAGCACACCATCGTCGTGATGGATGCGGACGGGGTGGGAAAGACCCGGCGGTACCATGTGCATCCGTCGCGCATGATTATGATGTGGGGCGGGAGTCTCCTGGGGGCGGGTGTGGTGGTGGCCCTCTTGATCATGTTTACCCCGCTTCGCACGCAGATTCCGGGCTACGGAACGGAGGAAATGAAAGAAAGTGCCCGTCGTAACACCCTCCGCGTGCAGGCGCTTCAGGACTCACTCTCCGCGCAGCGGCATTACATTCGGCGCCTTCGTGGGCTCATCACCGGTCGAGTCGACTCGATGCCCTCTTCGGGGACCGTGGTTTCGGACGCTGGGGCGGGAGGGGAAGTCACGCCGCGCGGTACTCAGACGGAGACGCCGGGAGGTGAGGTGGCCGCCCAAAATGTTCACGAACAACCGGCCCTCACGCCGACGACCGGCTCGACGTCGGGCGCTTCGGACACCCTCGTGGGGCTTTCCTTTCCCCTTTCGCCCCCGGTCACAAATGGGTTTCCCACCCGAGAATTCGATGTAGAAACCGGACACTACGGCATTGACGTGGCGGTGCCCGAGGGCGAGTACATCCGGTCTGTAGGGGAGGGATACGTCGTGTGGGCGGACTGGACGCAGGACGGAGGGTACACGATTGCGGTTCAGCATGCCGGTGGATACCTTTCGGTGTACAAACACAGCAAACGCTTGCTCAAACAACTGGGCGACCGGGTGACGGCACAGGAGCCGCTCGCGGTCACTGGCAATACGGGTGCGGTTACGACTGGCCCACACCTGCACTTTGAGCTCTGGCAGAACGGCCTCGCCCAGGGGCCTGACGCCTACATTGCAGGCTGGTAACTGACGCCGGGGCGGCAGCCTCATCCTCATTTGGACTTCCATTCATTGCTAATGGGTCTCTTCGGTAATTCGCAAACGGACGACGCTTCATCCTCCATGGCTAACCAGACACGTACCGTTCAAGATCAAGTCAATCTCGTCGGCGAAGGCACCGTCTTTGAAGGGACTGTGCGGGCGGAAAGTGACGTTCGCGCCAGTGGTCGTATCGTGGGGACCCTCGAGGTCGAGGGGAAAACGATGATTGCGGAAGAGGGGGAGGTGGAGGGGGAGATCATTGCGACCAATGTAGAGATTGCCGGTCAGGTTCAGGGCGAGATTCACGCCGAAGAACGTCTCGTGCTCAAGAGTACGGCTCGGGTGGACGGAACGATCGAGACGGATCGCCTGGTGGTAGAAGAGGGGGCGCAATTCACGGGTGAGTGCGAAATGGGCACGGGGATTTCCGGAGCTGGAGATTCGGATAGCGGGGAGAGCTGGACGCGCGATTCTACGCGGTCCGAGCGATCCGAGGCGGACGACACGGAGCCGTCGCAAGAGGCGACTGAGGCCTAGGCACCAGGCGGGCCCGTGTGCTGTATAGACATCCGTGCAAATCGTCCATGAGTCACGCAGGGGGTAGTCATCAGGCGGACCCGGACGAACCGTCGTCCTCGGCTGACCGTTCTGACGACTCCCACCGATCCCGGGGAGAGGGCTCTTCCCCGGACAGGTCCCCGTGGAGGACGGCCCTCCGAGACGTGGCTCCATATCTCGATTTGGGCTGGCGCCTTGCCGGCACCACGGCCTTTCCGCCCTTGCTGGGGTTTGGACTCGATGTGTGGCTAGCGACAACACCGTGGATGTTGCTGGGAGGGTGCGCGGTGGGACTCTTCGGGGCGGTGATTCAACTCAAGCGGCTTCGGAGCGAAAGCGCCTCCTGAAGAAGAGGGCCGATTCCTCACGTCAAATCGTTTTTAGCGATGGGTGTCGGGCGACTGACCGTGTGCTGAGGAGTTGAGATGTGGGCCTGCGAAATACTTTCATGTGTGATTCACCGCTTCTCATAAGTCCTCCATTGCCGGGATCCATAGCTTCACGAGCGGTCCTGTTGTTATGAACAGCGATGGCACCCCGACCATGCCGCGACCACTCACATGGGGTCCGGCGAGGCGGGTTTTTTGGGACCGGAGGCACAGAGCACGATGGGATATTCTTGGTGGCTCGGCCTCGGGCTTGGCGTTGGAGTCGTGGGACTCCACGCGGTGGTGCGCAGGCTTGCGCATCGCTTCGCCCGGCAGGCCTCTGACCAACGGACCTTCTTGCTTTGGGAACTTGGGGGGCTTGGCGCGCGGATGATGGTCGTGCTTGGGTTGGTGGCCCTCGTGCTTCTCTCCGTTCCGGTGTGCCGCGTGACGTTCGTGGCGACGGTGGTGTTTTTGCTCCTCCTGAGCCTGGGAGCAGAGATGCTTTTCCTCGCCCGGTGACGGGGCGAGAAGGAAGGAAAAAACTTCTGGGACCTATAACCCCCGCTGCGTCGGGGAGACCCGTGGAGTGTACTTTCCAATGTTGTCGTACGGATACATGATCGCCCGCGCCCGCACTTTTGGACTCGCCGCCCTCCTCCTATTGGGGCTGAGCCTGATGGGAACGGCGAGGCCGGCCGAAGCGGCCGAGGACGTGACGCTTGAGGGAATTGTAAACAACGTGATCCTCGGCCATGCGACCGACGGGTACTACCTCAACTTTAAACCCTTTGCCAACGTCGAGCTCCCGCGCATCATGCTCGTCCGCACGGCGGAGGGGGAGCTTGGCCTGGAGGCGTACGGAAGCACGGAGGCGATGCTGGAGAACGGGCCGTACGGCGTCGTGCCGCACGACGGCGGTGAGTCGGGGGGGCACAGCGACCTAGTGACCGACGGGGAGGCGCTACAAGAGGCCATTGCCGCCGAAGAGCATCTGCACAGCTCCGTGCAGCGCGCGAGTGGACACGTCGTCCTGGATCTGTCCATTTCCCGCCACTTCGTGTTCGGCGTCCTGTCGATGCTGATCGTGTTCGGGGTGTTCGTCGTCCTGGCCCAACGTTATAAGCGGGGTGTGGGGCGGACAGAAGCGCCCCACGGGGTCCTTCAGAACATGATGGAGGTACTCGTGATCTTCATTCGCGACGAGATCGCGAAGCCCAACATTCAGGGGGAGAAGTGGCGAACGTTTTTGCCCTACCTCCTGTCGGCCTTCTTCTTCATTTTGGTCGCCAACATTCTTGGACTCGTGCCCTACGCGGGGGCGGCCACCTCCAACATCGCCGTGACGGGGGTGCTGGCGGTCATGACCTTCGTGATCGTGCTCCTCTACAGCTCGAAAGACCACTACAAGGAGCTCTTCACCGGCCCCCCGGATGCACCGTTGCTGGTGCGCATTATCTTCGTGCCCATCGAGATTGTGGGGCTCGTCATGCGGCACCTGGCGTTGGCCATCCGTCTGTTCGCGAACATGATGGGAGGGGCGCTCATCATCTTCAGCCTCATCGGGCTGATCTTCATCATGAACATTCTGTTCGGGGAGGTGGCGGCCGTGGGGACCGTCGTCATTAGCATAGGATTCACCGTCTTTATCTTGCTGCTCAAGCTGCTGGTTGCCTTCATTCAGGCATACGTTTTCACCATCCTCTCGGCGCTCTTCATTGGCATGGCTGTCGAGGAGCATCATCACGACGAGGCGCACGACGAGGAGGGTGCGCGCCCGTCGGGGCGATTAGAAGAACGGCTCGACGCCGTCGAAGAGGCGGTGGAACCGAGCTCTGCGTAATCGCCTCCGGGTGCTGCCCGCAGAATACGTTTGACGTTCGATTTCATCACCCATCACTGCACTCCTCCTTCACTAAGAACCGAATACTATGGAAGCCGCTGCTCTCGCATATCTTGCCGCAGGACTCGGGGCTGGCCTCGCCGCCATTGGCGCCGGCGTAGGCATTGGATGGCTGGCCAGCTCGTCGATGGACGGCGCGGCCCGTCAGCCGGAAGCCACCGACGACATCCGGAACCTGATGATTATTTCCGCCGCCCTAATTGAGGGTGTGGCGCTGTTTGCCCTCATCATCTGCTTGCTCCTTGCCGTTACAATCTTTCTGTAAGCGGCTCGGCCCTTCGCGGCGTGCCGTTTGGAGCGGGACGGTCGGAGGGGCCTTGGAGTCCGTGCATCCTTCTGCGCTAATCGTTGCTTTTGCCCATGACTGCGCTGCTCGCCCAGAGCCTCGTCACGCCCTCTGTGGGGCTCATCGTCTGGAAGACGGTTGCGTTCCTCATCTTCCTGGGCCTGCTCTACTGGCTGGGATGGGAGCCCATCACGAATGCCCTGCAGGAGCGTGAAGAGGAAATCGAAAGCTCCATTCAACGGGCCGAAGAGGCGCTCGCTGAGGCCAAGGAGATCCAGGCCGAGAACAAAGAAGCCCGTCGTAACGCCGAGCAGAAGGCCCAGCGCATTATTCGGGAGGCCCGCGACTCGGCCGAGGAGCTCCGTGAGGAGGAAGAGGCCAAGACGCGACAAAAGATTCAGCAGATGAAGGAGCAGGCCCAGGCCGAGATCGAGCGTGAAAAGCAGGCTGCGCTCCAGGAGCTCCGGGACGAGGTGGCCGATCTGGCGATCCAGGCCGCCCGGAAAATTATTGAGGAGGACCTGGATGCCGACCGGCACCGACAACTCGTCGCCGACGCGCTCGACGACTTTCCGACGAACTGATTGCGCTGGACCGTGGAGCGCTTGGAGGATGAGCGTTTTGACGGTCTAGTGTTTAACTTCAATCCCCTCTAGCCGTATGAGCCAGCGCACGGTCACTCGGCGGTACGCCACCGCGCTATACGAAGAAGCCGATGCGGCCGGGGTGCTTGAGGCCGTCGACGAAGACGTTCTCATGCTCCGGCGAAGCATCGAGTCAAATCGGCCGCTGGTGCGCGTCTTCGAGAGCCCCGTGATCCCGCAGGACAAGAAAGAAACGATCGTTCGCGAACTTCTGGACGATCGGGTTGAGGATCTTACGGTGCGGTTCCTTCGACTGCTGATTCGGAAGGACCGCGAAACTCTGACGAAGGAGATTCTCGACCAGTACCAGTCCTTGCGGGATGAGCAGCGCGGGATTGTGGACGCAGAGGCCACGGTGGCCCGGCCCTTGGCCGACGAGGACCGGGCAACCCTGGTCGAGACCCTGGAAAAGAAAACGGGGAAGGAGGTTCGCCTGCGTGTGAACGAGGATCCGGACCTGATTGGAGGGCTCGTGGTGCGGATCGGGGACCGGGTGTTTGACGCCAGCGTCCGCAGCCAGCTGAACGCGCTCCACAGTCGGCTTCGCGACACGACCCTCACGGCAGACGCCCTCGACGAGGCGGTGTAGCTGGGAGGGCGCCGTCCCATTTGCTCTCAACGACTTGATTTCTCGACTCTCTCATGTCCAACGGTAGCATCCGACCCGACGAAGTCACCGACATTCTCCGCCGCGAACTTGGCGATTTCGAAGCCGAGGCGGAAGAGTACGAGGCCGGGACTGTGCTGCAGGCCGGCGACGGCATCGCGACCCTCTACGGCCTGAGCAATGCCCAGGCCAGCGAGCTCGTGGAGTTCCCCGAGCAGAACGTGGAGGGCATGGTCTTGAACCTCGAGGAGGACAACGTCGGCGTCATCCTCTTCGGCGACGTCGATGCGGTGGGTGAGGGCGACGAGGCGCGTCGAACGGGCCGCATCGCATCGGTCGGCGTGAACGAGAACATGCTCGGCCGCGTGATCGACCCGCTGGGCCGTCCGCTCGACGGCAAAGGGCCCATTGAGGGTGAGAAGATGGTGCTTCCGTTGGAGCGAAAGGCGCCCGGTGTCATCTACCGTGAGCCCGTCGAAGAGCCGTTGCAGACGGGAATTAAGGCCATCGACTCGATGATTCCGATTGGGCGGGGACAGCGGGAGCTCGTGATCGGGGACCGGCAGACGGGAAAGACGGCAGTTCTCACCGACACGATTATCAATCAGAAACAGACCCACGAGGAAGGCACGGAAAGTGGTGATCCGGTCTACTGCGTGTACGTGGCCGTCGGACAGAAGGACTCGACGGTCGCCCAGGTCCAGCGCGATCTGGAACGCAACGGGGCCATGGAGCACACGGTGATTATCAACGCCTCTGCCTCCATGCCCACCCCGCTGCAATACATTGCTCCGTTTGCCGGGGCCTGCATCGGCGAATATTTCCGCGATACGGGTCGCGACTCGCTCGTGTGCTTCGATGACCTCTCGAAGCAGGCCGTCGCCTACCGTGAACTCTCGCTTCTGCTGCGCCGCCCGCCCGGACGAGAAGCATACCCGGGAGACATCTTTTACCTCCACAGCCGCCTGCTGGAGCGTTCCGCCAAGATTATAAGCGACAACAAGGTGGCTTCGCAGATGAACGATCTGCCGGAGCCCCTTGAGGACAAAGTCGAGGGCGGTGGCTCGCTCACGGCCCTGCCGGTGATCGAGACGCAAGCCGGTGACGTGTCCGCCTACATCCCGACCAACGTCATCTCGATTACCGACGGCCAGATTTACCTGGAAACCGACCTCTTCAACGCGGGCATCCGGCCGGCCATCGACGTGGGGACTTCCGTCTCGCGCGTCGGCGGTTCCGCACAGGTGGACGCGATGAAGGACGTGGCCGGCACGCTCCGCATCGACCTCTCGCAGTACCGCGAGCTGGAGGCCTTCGCCAAGTTTGGGTCCGACCTTGACCCCTCCACGCAGCAACAGCTCAATCGTGGGGAGCGGCTCGTCGAGATTCTGAACCAGGACCAGTTCTCGCCGGTGCCGGTGGAGGAGCAGGTCGCCATCATCTACGCGGCCATCAATGGCTACCTCGACAACGTGGAGGTCGACGACATCGAGGATTTCGAGGAAGAGTATCTGGAGCGCCTCCGCCTTCGTCACGAGGACGTGCTCACCGAGATTCGCGAGACCGAGGAGCTCACCGAGTCTGCCGAAGAGGCGTTCGAGGCCGTGGCGGAGGACCTGGCCGACGTCTACGCCGAAGAGGAAGAGGAGGAGGAAGAAGCCGTGCTCGCGGGTGATGGCGAAGCGGCGACGAC
>CAYLMT010000034.1:0-16029 GCA_964384855.1 uncultured Salinivenus sp. | reverse complement strand
AAGGTCTTCCCGACCAAGGAAGACATCTTTTACCGCGAGGACTGGGAGAGCGGGCAGTCCTTCACCATCGACTACGGCTGCTACTCCTGGATCGGCGAGACGACCTCCGTCCGCTCGGCCCCCTCCTCGGGCTGATTCTGACTCATGTGAAACCTCAACAGGGCCGGTGCCCCGTCAGGGTCGCCGGCCCTTTTTGTTGTATGGTGGGGGGACTTGCCCCAAATCCGTCCGCCTCCCCCCCGCAGGATGGCCGACCGTTTTTGAACGGCCTTGTCGATTCGCTCTTGTAGTTCTGGACGCCGACCACGTAGTTAACAGGTGCGTTCGGCGGCCGCCTCGATGCCGACCGTTGCTTCAGTCATCGTCTGCGTTCACTATCCGTTGCTTTCCGTTTCGCATGGCTTCGATTCAACGTGTCACTGCCCGCCAGATTCTCGACAGCCGTGGTACCCCCACGGTGGAGGTAGACGTCACCACCGACGAGGGCGTGCTCGGCCGTGCCGCCGTGCCGAGCGGGGCGTCCACCGGAGCGTACGAGGCGGTTGAGTTGCGCGACGGGGACGACGATCGCTACCACGGTCAGGGCGTGCTCAAGGCCGTGGGCCACGTCAACGACTCGATTGCCGACGCGCTGCAGGGCATGAGCGTGCTGGAACAGGTGGCGATCGACGACGCGCTCCGTACCCTCGACGGCACGGAAGACAAGTCGAACCTAGGGGCGAACGCCATCCTCGGGGCCTCTCTCGCCGCCGCCAAGGCCGGGGCCGCCACCCTGGGCGTGCCACTGTACCGCCATCTGGGACGTGCCACGGCCCGCACCCTCCCGGTGCCCCTCATGAACATCCTCAACGGCGGAGAGCACGCCGACAATAACGTAGACATGCAGGAGTTCATGATTGCCCCGGCGGGAACGGACTCCTTCTCCGAGGCACTCCGCACCGGCGTGGAGGTCTTCCACACGCTCGAGTCCGTGCTCCAGGAGCGCGACTACAGCACCGCCGTGGGGGACGAGGGCGGCTTTGCCCCCGACCTCCGCTCCAACGAGGAAGCCGTGGAGCTTATCCTCGACGCCATCGAGAAGGCAGGCTACACCGCGGGCTCGGACGTGTTCGTGGCCCTCGACCCTGCCGCTGCCGAAATGGTGGAGGACGAGGCCTACGTCTTTTGGAAAAGCGACCCGGACACCGAGCGCTCCTCGGAAGACATGGTCGAGTTCTGGGCCGAGTGGGTGGACCAGTACCCGATCCTCTCCATCGAGGACGCCATGGACGAGGACGACTGGAACGGCTGGGCCATGCTAACCGACGCGATCGGGGACGAGGTGCAACTCGTGGGCGACGACCTATTCGTCACGAACACGGAGCGCCTCACGCGCGGCATAGAGGAGGGCTGTGGCAACTCCATCCTGATTAAGCCCAACCAGATCGGCACGCTGACCGAAACGCTCAACGCCATCGAAACGGCCCACAAGCACGGATTCACGGCCATCGTGAGCCACCGCTCCGGGGAAACGGAAGACACGACGATTGCCGACTTGGCCGTGGCGACCGAGACGGGACAAATCAAAACCGGCTCCGCCAGTCGGAGCGACCGCGTCGCCAAGTACAACCAGCTGCTCCGGATCGAAGAACAACTCGGAGCGGTAGCCCAGTATCCCGGCCTCGACGCCTTCCCGCTCACGAACTAAGTGGCCTCCTTCGCCATGCCCGACTCTTCGTTCTCCAATCGTCGCGTGCGGTGGGGAATCGGCCTCCTGCTGGGCGGAGTCCTCGTCTGGATCACCTTCTTCGACAGCCACAGCTTGTGGCAGCGATACCGCTGGCACCAGGAGCTGGAGGCCACCACGCAAGAGAACACCGAGCTCCGCACCGAGATTGAGCGCCTCCGCTCCCAGCTCGACCGGCCCCTGTCGGACAGCGTCGTCGAGCGGATCGCTCGCGAGGAGTATGGCATGAAACGCCCCGGCGAAACCATCTACCGCATCGAGCCGGATGAATGAGGCGCGTGCCTTCACCGGACGACTGAGCCCCGTCCGGCCTCTCACACATCGCCCACCTGTCCATCACCCGCTCCCCGGACTGACATGAGTTCGCACGCCGTCGGGGTTGACATTGGGGGAACGAACCTCAAGGCCGCCCTCGTGGACCGAGAGGAGGGTCTCCTTACACGGACCCAGTGCCCCACGGAGGCCGAGCAGGGGCCGGAGCACATCGAGTCCCAAATTGCGGGATTGGTCACGACCCTGATCAACGAGGCCCCGACGGACGCCGTGGCGGGCATCGGCATTGGGGCCCCCGGCGCCGTGAACTGGGACCGTACGACGGTGTCTCACCCTCCAAATATGGAAGGCTGGGAATCCGTAAATCTGCGCTCCGCTCTTCAGTCTCGCCTGGACAGCCCCCTCCCCATCATCGTCGAGAACGACGCAAACGTGGCCGCCCTCGGGTCCGCCTTCTACGGGGCCGGGCAGCACGTCGACTCGTTCATCATGATCACCCTCGGCACTGGCGTGGGGGGCGGTATCATTTACCAGAATAAAATCTTTCGGGGAAGCACCGGAGGGGCCGGGGAAATTGGGCACATGACGGTCGACTACGAGGGTCCGTTCGCCAATTCGGGCGTGAGCGGAGCCATTGAGGGCTACCTCGGCCAAAAATTCTTGACGAAGCACGCCCGTGATCGGCTCGTCAACTACCCGGAGAGCACCGTCCGGGACCTCGTGGAGGGCGATCTGGAGCAGATGTCCCCACGCGTCCTCCACGAAGCCGCCACGCAGGGCGACGAGTTTGCCCAGACCATGCTGGCGTGGGCCGGTCACAAGCTCGGATGCGTGCTCGGCTCCGCCGTAAACCTCCTGGACATTCGAACCATTGTGGTGGGGGGAGGCGTTTCTGCGGCTGGAGACTACATCCTCGACCCCGCCCGTGACGTCCTCCCCCGCTTTGTCACGCCGGGCCTTCAGGACGACCTCCAGATTCACCGAGAAGAGCTCGGCAACGAGGCCAACCTTCTCGGGGCGGCCCGCCTCGCCTTTGAAGGCGAAGACGCCCAAGTTGGGACTCGATAGTCGTCGGCCCGCACACGCTCTCCCGTGCGCAGCCCACGCGTCGAGTCTCTAGGGCGGGACGGTTTGTGTCCACCCCACCACGTGGTGACTGTGTTTCGCTCCCTCCGACCGGACCGGCTGCTCGTTGGGCTCGGGGCCCTCCTGGTGCTTACCCTTCTCGTCCGCCCGGGGGCCGCCCAGGACCGCCGCTCCATCCCCGACTCGGTCCGCCAGTCCCAACCCTCCGCGTCGGGAGCGGCCCGCCCAACCGCCAGCTCCGAAGACGCCGCCGGTGTGGAGTTTACCGCGTCGGACTCCCTGGTGATCGTCACTCCCGAGGATACTGCGGACCACGGCACCCTCCACGGCCAGGCGCAGATGTCGTATCAGGGCGCCACCCTGAAGGCCGGCACCATCGAGATGAACTTCGAGACGAGCGTCATGAAGGCGTTCGGCTCCCCCTCCGACACCGCCCAGACGCGCCCCACCTTTCAGAGGGGCGGAGGCCAACAAGGAAGCGGCCAGGGAGGCGGCCAATCGTTCACGGGAGAGACCCTCTCCTATAGCCTCCGCACCGAACGGGGCCGGGTCGTAACGGCCCGCACGCAGCAGCAAAATGGCTACGTGGAGGGCGATGCCGTCAAGGTGTTTGAAGACAGTACCCTGTTCGTGCAGGACGGAACGTACACGACCTGCGACTGCCCTCCCGGCGAGACGCCCTCGTACTCGCTACGATCGAGCCGGATGAAGGTGGACGGACGGTGGGTCTACACCGGTCCCATTCATTTGTACCTCTTCGACATCCCGACGCCCCTGTGGCTTCCGTTCGGGTTTTTGCCCAACGTGTCGGGACGACGGAGCGGCCCCCTCGCACCGAACTACGGCCAGGACCGGGAAAAGGGCCTCTTCCTCCGCAACTGGGGCTGGTACTTTGCGATGAACGCCTACACGGACCTACAACTCCAGGCCAGCGTCTGGTCGAAGGGCAGCTTTGAGGTGAACCCGATTTTTCGCTACCGCAAGCGGTACAACTACAACGGGCGCGTCGACCTCACCTACCGGCGCACCCAGATTGGTGAGGAGGAAGACCCCGATTTCACCAACCGGCATCGGGGCCAACTGAAGTGGCAACACAGCCAGGACCTCTCCCCCACCGCCTCCCTCCAGGGCAACATTAACCTGGCCACCTCGACGGACTTCGCACGCCGCAACAGCAACAACTATAACGACGCCGTCAGCCAGGAAATTTCGTCGAACCTGCGGTACAGCAAAAGCTGGCCGGGGAGCGGCAAAAACCTGAGCGTCAGTGCCAACCAGCGGCAGCAGCTGCAGAGCGGAGAAGTGTCGATGACCCTTCCCAGCCTCGATTTCTCTCAGCGCCGGTTTAAGCCGTTCGAGGTGGAACAGGCAGTCGGAGACGACCGATGGTTCGAGAAAATCACGACGTCTTACGACCTCTCGGTCGAGAACAGCTACTCGTTCTCTCCTCGGGACATCGAGCAAATACGGTCGCGAGGGGACAGCCTGCTGGCCGACTCGCTGGAGAACGCCAACATCTCTCAGATCACCTGGTATGAGGCGCTCGTCAACCGTCGCGACTACCAGCTTGCGACGGGCGACGACGAGTTGTTCGACTTCAGCGCGACGCACCAGATTCCCGTCAGCACCTCCTTCCGGGTCAACCGCTACAACCTCAGCCTCAGTCCCAATTTCAGCTACAACTCGGACTGGCGCATCAGTACCATCCGCCAGGTCGTGAACGTCGACCCCGATACGACCAGCCTAGACACAATTAACGTTGACCGATACACCGAGGAGCAGAGGGTCTCGGGCTTCTATGCCCGGCGAGAATTTTCGACGGGCATCTCGGCAAACACGGAGCTGTACGGCCTTTTCCCGATCCGGGTCGGCCCCTTCCAGGGCCTCCGCCACCGGATGTCCCCCTCCCTCTCGTTCAGCTACAGCCCCAACTTCAACGCGCCGTTCTGGGGTCAGACACGCCGGCTCCGCGACGCCAACGGAGACCCCGTGCTCAACGAGCAGGGGGAGCCCATCCGGTACGACATCCTCAATGGGAATCGGGTGCGGGGAAGCAACGAGCAGCGGACCCTGAGCTTCCGGCTCGGCAACGAGCTCGAAACGAAGCGCGTGAGCGTCGACTCGACCGGAGAAACCGACGAGGAGAAAATTAAGCTGTTGGACTTCGACCTGGATACCTCCTACAACTTCACGGCCGACGCCTTCAAACTCAGCAACATCGGCCTCCAGGCCCGCACGACGATCCGCGACTTTAGCGTTCGGTCGTCCATGACCTTTTCTCCCTATGCACTCCGCCTCACTGAGGACCAAGACGAACAGCGCTACCAGCGCGTCGACCGCTACATGTTCACGGAAAACCCGATCACACCGGTTCGCCTCACGCGCTTCAGCCTCAATCTCAGCAGCTCGTTCGATGGAGAGGGCGGGAGCAGCGGGGTGGGCACCCGGCCTGGCCTCCAATCGGGGGGGCGGGGGACCACCGGCCGCCCCGGCTCACAACGCTCCGGACAAGGTCGCTCGTCGGGTCGCGCCGGCTCGCAGCAAGGCGGCCCCGCGTCCGACGCCCGCTCTCCGCAGGGCTACCTCGAGACGAACATCCCCTGGACGCTGAGCTTTGATTTCAACTACAGCTTTCGCAAACCCCGGAAGCAGATCGAGAGTCAGACGGCGACGGTCAACACCCAGTTTAGCTTCGACGTGACGCCTCGGTGGTCGCTGGAGGGCCGCACGGGCTACGACCTCGTCCAGAACGAGGTGGCCACCACGAGCATCAACCTCAATCGCGACATCGGGCGCTGTCGGTGCTGGGTGATGTCCTTCAGCTGGGTGCCCTTCGGGTCGCGCCAGTCCTACAGCTTCAGCCTCCAAGTCAAGAGCGGAAAGCTTTCTCAGCTGCTCCGGCTCCAGATTCCGAACTCCGGACAAGGCGGCCCCCTCGGCGGGTTTGGAAACCGTCTCCGCAATACGGCGGGCAGTGTCGCCGGCGGCGCTGGAGGCAGTCCCTTCCCGTAACCTCCTCGAGGCGGGCCGTAAACCCAATTGGACCCGGTAGACGCGGGGCTTCATTACAGTTGCCCGTGGCAAGAGGACGGATCGCCCATTCGGTCCCTCCGGACACCAGCACATACCCCCTACTCAGTGAGGCGAACGGACCTCACCCCCAAGCCCTGCGTTTGCTCCGTGTCATTTGCTCGACGCAGCCCCGGTCGTTTTCGTCCGATCATTGACGCGCTCCGGCAACCGTGATGCCATTCCCCGTATCCCTGCTACAGAGAAGAATGCTCTCGGTCCTGTTCCTCGTCGGGGTGACCCTGGGGGGCGCGGGACTCTTGGCCGGATGCGGAGACTCGGAGTCAGATTCCTCCACTTCAGAGGCGACTGTTGAGGTGGACTCCCCAGCGATCGAGTCTCCGGACGCCGCGTTGGGGGTCGATAGCATCGAAACGGACGTCCCCTACGTCCCCACTCCCCAACCGGTGGTGGACCGCATGCTGAAGATGGCAGAGGTCGACGCGAACGACGTGGTGTACGATCTGGGCAGCGGAGACGGGCGCATCGTCATCCGGGCGGCCGAGAAGTATGGCACCCGCGGGGTGGGAATTGAAATTGACCCAGCACGGGTCGAGGAGGCCCGGAAGAACGCCCGGGAGGCCGGCGTCCAGGACCTCGTGGAATTTCGGCAGAAGGACCTGTTCGAGGCCGACATCAGCGAGGCAACGGTGGTCACCCTCTACCTGCTGCCCAACGTCAACCTCGAGCTCCGACCCATGTTGTTCGAACAGTTGCAGCCCGGAACGCCGATCGTCTCCCACGGCTTCGACATGGGCGAATGGGAGCCGGAAGCCACCGATACGGTGAACGCCAACACGGTGTACCGCTGGACCATTCCGGAGGAGGTCCCTGCCCACCTGCGAGAGACGGAGAAGAATGAGCCCTCTCGATAGAGCCCCTCCTGTCGACACCTCTACGCCGCCACCGTCTCGTCGGTCGTGGCCTCGTAGTTCGTGAAGTGGTCATTCACGTACTTCACCGTCCGGCCGGCCCGCGCCAGGTACGACGACGCGGCCGCCGCCCGAGCGCCGCTGCCGCAGTGCACCAGCATCGTCTTGCCCTCGGGCAGGTCCGGCTCGTATTCCGGCATGCGGGTGTAGGACGCGTTCATCGCCCCATCCACGTGTCCTTCCTCGTACTCCGAGCGATAGCGCACATCGAGCACCTCTGCGTTTCCGTCCTCCAACTCTGCGCCAAAGTCCTCGAAGGTAATCTCCTCGATCGTGTCGCTCGCCCCCCCCGTCTCGAAATAGCGCTGAAGCGTGTCGATCTCTGCAAAGCCTTCTACGTTGTCGTACCCGATGCGCACGAGGTCCCGGACGGCTTCCTCCACGTCCTCCTCGTCCACGATTAAAACAATGGGTGTCGTTTCGTCCTCGACGAGCGAGCCGACCACCGTGTTGAAGGTCTTGTTCATCGGCGCGTAGAGGCTGCCGGGAATGTGACGGGCCATGTAGGCCGACCGGTCGAGCCGCGTGTCGATAATGAGGGGGGCCTCCTCGGTCGCGGCCTCCTCGAGCTCTCGGGCCGTGAGCTTACGGGGGAAGGGCAGAGATCCGAGCACCGGCATCCCTTGCTTATTGTCCCGTTTCATGCGGGCGAAGTACATTTGCGGCTCCGGCTGTCCTTCCAGGATCGCGTCGACGAACGCATCCTCGCCGTTCCGCGCCGCCTCGATCATCGGATTGAACTGCTTCTCGTAGCCCACGGTCGACTGCGGCACCGCCCCGAGGGCCTTCCCACACGCCGAACCGGCCCCATGGGCGGGCCACACCTGCAGGTGATCGGGAAGATCGAGGAATCGCTGTACAGACTGATACAACGTGCGAGCCGCGGGCTCCATCGCCCCCTCCATGTCCGCCGCCGACTCCAGCAGGTCCGGGCGGCCCAGGTCGCCGACAAACACGAAGTCGCCGGTGAGGAGGCCCATCGGCTCGTCCGCACCTCCGCCCGTGTCCGTCACCAGAAACGACAGGTGCTCCGGCGTGTGGCCGGGCGTGTGGAGCGCCTCGATCTCAAGGTTGCCAACGCGAAACGTGTCCCCGTCGTGCAGCCACGTCACGTCGTAGTCGCCACCGCTTTGCTTCGGCCCCTGGGCCCACTCGTACTTCCAGTTCTCGTCGCCCTCGTCCGAGAGGTAGAGCGAGGCACCGGTGCGCTCGGCCAGCTCGCGCGCGCCGGACAAAAAGTCGGCGTGGATGTGGGTCTCGGTGACGGCCGTGATCTCAACACCTTCCCCCTCGGCAATGTCAAGGTACCGATCGACGTCGCGCTCCGGATCGACGAGCAGGGCGTCGCCGGTCTCCTGACAGCCAATGAGATACGCGTACTGGGCGAGTTTCTCGTCGTTGATTTGTCGGAATAGCATGGCGGTTGAAAGTGGCTGGGTTCAAAGGGTCGTCAAATATAAAACGCCGGCTCCGAATTCGAGCGTCCCCCTCGAGAAGACGCGCTTCGTATTTCGGGACGACGTCCACAACGTCAAAATACGGAATACAAATCATTCAGTGCGGCAAATACGGCTTCAGGTGTCCGTACGTCCACGCCCCCACCATCGCGCTCAGGAGTGCCACGGCCACCGGTGTAATGCCGGCCCCGATGAGGGCGTAGATGGGTCCCGGGCACGCCCCGAGCAGGCCCCAGCCCAGGCCGAAGGCCGTTCCGCCCACGAGCTGGTTGACGCCGCGCCCAAACGGCTTGTCCGAGATCGAGATCGGCTCGCCCCGAATGGTCGTCGCCCCCGCGCGGCGCAGGAGCGCGATCGAGGCGCTGGCCACGACCACGGCACTGCCGATGATGCCGTACATGTGGAACGCCTGAAACCGAAACATCTCCTGGATCCGAAACCACGACACCACCTCGCTCTTGACGAGGAGGATGCCAAAGAGCGTGCCCAGGCCCAGATAGAGAAGGGCATCGGCGAGGCGCAGGCCCGGATGCGTCTCGGCGGAAGCGGCGGAGGGCGTCGCGGAGGGGTTCGTGGAAGCCATAACGGTCGGGAATCGATCGACGGAGTGCGGCGCGGGCGACGGGGCGATTACAGCATCAGCGGAAGGAGCACGTGGGTCGTAAACAGGCCCCCGAGGAAGAAC
The DNA here is from genome assembly GCA_964384855.1 of uncultured Salinivenus sp. Classification (GTDB taxonomy): domain Bacteria; phylum Bacteroidota; class Rhodothermia; order Rhodothermales; family Salinibacteraceae; genus Salinibacter. The sequence continues at coordinate 6,801 of CAYLMT010000034.1, read as the reverse complement.
CCGACGACGGCGATCAGGGAGGGCACCTGGAAGGTAGCGAGGCCCGTAATGGCGTGCCCCGAGGTGCAGCCGCCGGCGTAGCGCGCCCCGAATCCGACCAGGAAGCCCCCAATCACGATGGCCACGAAGCCGGGCACGGTCGTGAGGCTGGACCAGCGAAAGAGCTCCGGGGGCACAAGTCCCGAAAAGTCGGTCAGGCCCAGGGCCTGCAGGTCCGCCTTCGTCGCGGCCGAGATGCCCGTGGGCCCACCTCCCCCGAGACCCTGCACGGCCAGCACCCCGCCCAGCAGAATCCCGGCCACAAAGAGCAAATTCCAGAGGCCCTTGGCCATCCAGTCGTAGTCAAAATAGTCGGCCGTCCCCGGCACGGTCGCCGCACAGGCGTGCTTGAGGCTCGACGACACCCCGAAGGCCTTGCCGGTCAGCACAAGCAATAACGGCACGAAGAGGCCGATCAACGGCCCGGCCACGTACCACGGCCAAAACGAGAGCAACAGGTCACTCATCTCGAGACCCTATGTTATTTCATGTAATAACAAGTACGCGAGCACGTCTTTCTATTTCCCTCCCCTCGGGGTGGTTCCAACGTCCCCCGGAGAGTATCACCGAATCGGGCCCACCGCAGGACCCCTTCTCGCTCACTCAGCCCCCAAGACGCCACGCCTATTCGTCGGGCGCCTCCCTGTCATTCTCAAACACTGGCTCGAACTCGCGGAGCGGCATGCCGGGCTCCCTGATTTCGGGCCGGGTGGTGTCCCGGGCCAGCTCGAGCTCGTAGGCCACCCGGTCGCTGCGGTAGTACCGCCGCTGAAAGTAGACGCGCTTGTCCCCCTCCGTCAGCGACAGGCGCTCGATGAGGAGCAGGGCCTCGCCCTCGTCCACCCCGAGCGGCTCGGCGATGGGTGCCTCCGCATTGGCGGCCGTGATCCGGTAGTGGCCCCGCAGGACAGGGATCTCGTACTCCGTTTCGAGGACCTGGTAGATCGTCTCTTCCTCCAGATCGTGGCCCTCCAGGAGCTGTGCGTAAAACATGGGGAGCCACGTCCGATCGAACGCGACGGGCCGCCCGTCCCCGAGGCGGAGGCGATCGAGCCGCATCACCGTCTGATCATCCGTGTCCAGGCGCCCTGCGACCGCGGGCGGAGGCGTTTCAGAAGCGTAGTGCTCTACGTTCGACGAGGCCTCGAGGCCCGCCTGGGCCATGTCCTGCGCGAAGTCGGTCAGGCGCACGAGCCCCTGCGCGGCCCGGCGCTCCTTCACGAACGAACCGAGCCCCTGCCTGCGGTAGATGTAGTCCTCGCTTTCGAGGGTCTGTAGGGCCCGTCGCACCGTCACCCGGCTTACGTCGAACTGCTCCCCGAGCTGCTTTTCGGAGGGAAGCTTCTCGTCGACCTCGTAGGTGCCCTGTTCGATGTGCTCGCGCAGCCAGTCGCTAATCTGCTCGTGGCGGGGGCGTCCGGACTCCAGATCCATAAATGGTGCCGCTGGTGAGGGAAATTACTCTCCGGCAAGTCCGCTCCGACTCGAAACGTTTGCCCTGTTACTACAGGAAAACACAGGCAGAGGATCCGAGCCGTCCCAGGACCGAACACCGGGCCAGTTGCAGTCGACATGCACCATGGAGATCGTCGACAATCGTTCGAGAACCGTGATGCCTTCTCGCAACCTCCGGTTCCCCCACTCCGGTCTATATTTTATTTCAGCTTGGAGCGACGACTATTCCCACAACGAATTCCCGAATCGTATCCGGAGGCCCACGCCGAGCAACTGATTGACGGAGTCGAACGGCCCCGTCACGCTTCCTTTCGCGTCCCCAAACTCACTGGCGACGGTCCCGTCGATTGACGCATCCGGAAGGGTAAAGTTGAACCGGGACTCGACGTAAAACGAGAGCGATGCACTGACCGGGATGTCTACGCCTCCGCCGACGACCGGTCCGTATCCAGTCTTTGCGATGCCCTGTCCCCCAAAGGTCACGTTCAGCCCGCCGTCAAGGTAAAACACGAGAGACTCTCCCATCAGGCCCAAGGAGCGGCGGAGCAAAAGCTGTGGGGTGTATCGCCAAGAATCCGAAATGCTGTTGTCTCCCGTGTTGTACCCGATGATCGGATAGTTGCCGACCTGAATTCCCAGCACCAGGGCCCACCGTGGCTCGAATTGGTACCCCATCTCACCGTGAAGCATGAATGGGAAACCGGAGCCTTGGCCAAACTCTTGGAAGTCGAGGGGATGGCCTACGCTCTGGGCCGGCATGTCACCGGTATAATCCGAGAACCCAATCCCGAAGGGCTTGACAAAAAACGGGCTGAGAGTCCTCCGAGACAAGTCGGGGGACACGTCTGGATCTGCCGGTCCGGTATCCTCCTCGTCCGCGACCGTGATCTCATCCTCCTCCGGCGGGCGGATCTCGGCCTGATCGCGCACCATCGAAACAAAAACCCTGTAGGACGGCGGATCGGTTACCGGATCGGCTTGGTACTCCGGAGCGATCTGAAGGATGTTTCGGACCGCAGACCGGGCATCCCTGAGATCGCCTCGTCGCAACGACGCGAGCGTGATGATGCGATGAGCCTGGATGGCGGTGGTGTCCGCAACCGCCTCCACGTCCGTGCACTGGGAGGCCAATGAGGTCGCCTCTTCATAATTACGGGCGCGGTAGGCCTTCTCCGCAGTGACCAGCGTGTCGGCACACGACGTGCTCTCCTGCGCCCTCGCCTCCTGGGAAGGGCCGGCGATAATCCCCCCACAAAACACGACGATCAGTAGAAGCCCCGGCCATTCCAGGAAATCCAGCAAAAACCGCCACTGTGCGGGGCCGAGGGAGGGTGGAAAAATCCGGAAGACAGGAGTCCAGAACATGAATTCGCAAGTTGTTGGCCCTTCAGGTTGGCAATAGGTGCCCTCTTCTCGTTAATTCAAAATAAGAAAATAACATCTACAAACTGCCTACTGTGCCCTCCTGTGGCCAGTATCGGTGTCAAGTGGCAACCCAGAGCCCAATCTGTGGCAAACTCGGCTTCACGACTTTCGGTGGTCTCACCCAGAAAATCGTATTTACGATGTTAGACACTGCTGACTGGTTATCTGACGGTTTTGCGTCCAAGCAAATGAAGCATTGGCAAGATAGAGTCCAAACCTTGATTGGCCAAATGCCTCCAGTTCTGTGGAAATCCCGACATCGAACCACCTCGCTTGGATACAGGGCTCTACCGGGCCAAGACGCTCGTCGTTCTGCGATGACCGACGAGCTTCCGGTCAGGCTCATCAGATGATTAAAACGCGCCGGTTGCGACATTTGCACGGCCGCCCAGTACTCAAATGTATTGTGTCATTCACGCTGAGAGGATACCAAAGCCCGTGTAGGAAGTGCTCTTTCCCCTGATGATCCCCTAGTCATTTTACCTAAAATGCCGCTTCCGAGTCACCTGGTTTAGAAATCACGCGGCGCGTACATTAGGGTATAACTATTGGAGATCTTTATTTCATGTCCGCTCGAAGCGCCTCCTGGGGCGATGCGCCACTTTGCTGCCGCACTTCTGGTGTTTGCCATCTGCCTGGTCGTCGTCCTGGGAGTGGGAGCCTGCGACAGCGGTGGGAGTGGACTGAACCAGAAAAATGAGGAGAACCCGACCATTGAGAACGCCTCTGCCGAATGGACATCCGTGCCCGAAGTGCAGATTGGGGACACGCTCACCGCCCGAGGGGAGGCGGTGGCGGAGCTTTCAGACGGGTCAACGAGGGCTGCAGACAGCGCTCATGTCCGCTTGAAGGATAGCCTCGTCCACCGGGTCGAAGACCAAACGGCCGTGGAGGCGAAGGTTATCGTTCGATCACAAGGGGAAAAGGCCCTTACGCTCCGGGCCTTTGCGTCGGATCGGCAGGCCGAAGCGACTCACCTACTCGCGACGGGCAACCCGATCACGACTGTGGATGCGCAGTGGACGTCGGTGCCGACGGTAGCGGCGGACACGATTGTGGCGGAGGGGACGGCCGAGGCGAGGCGTTCGGACGGATCGACCGAGGCTGCTGACAGTGCCCACGTGCTTTGGCGAGGCGAGACGGTGCGTCGCGTGAGCAGACAGAAGGAGATCCAGGTTCGAGTCGCGGCGGGAAAGGGGGGAGAAGGAGAACTTGCACTTCGGGCCTTCGCCTCCGTCAGGGAGGATGAGGCGACGGCAACCATCGAGATCGACGCCACGCCGGTGGAGATAACCGTCTCTGCCGAGGAGGGAAGCACCTACGGCACAGTCAGAGGAAGCGCCCAAAGTAGCGAGACCCTCTCCCAGTTGACGGTCTACCTCTTGAACGGGGATCGTACCGATAGCACTCGGGTCCTCTCGGAGGAGAACGTCCAGCAAGCAGGGTTCAGCGCCGATGCCCTGGTCTTCTACCAACCGGGTGACACCGCCCGCTTCAGTGCCCGCGGTGAAGATAAGGCCGGAAACGTCTCGCATGAGACCGCACAGGGAGTTGTCGACGGGACGGACCTGGAGGTCGAACTCCTTCGGGCCAGCAGTGCCCCGGAGGAAGGACTGGTCCCGCAGGAGGCCACCGTAACGGTCGTCGACGGCAAAGATGGGACCCGAAGAGTACAAACAGAGACCGGCGCTTCCGGCGAGGCCACTTTGGAAAACCTGGCCGTCGGCGACACGGTCAAGGCCAACGACAACCCCGGCGAAGAGGCGATTGGTGATCTCTACGAGACGAACGCGGTGGTGGAGAACGAAAACGACGCGGAAACGACAATGGGAATGCTCCCCAATGTTGCCCTCCACCCCGACGACGAAACGTACGAGCACAGCCTCGATCTGCTTTTCGACGCCCAGCGCTTCGGCGAGGCAGACGAGAACCCGTCCGTGCTCACCATCCCGCCCCACGACATCCCACCGGACTACGAGGGGCCGCCCAACGAGATCTACCCGATGACCTTTGCCATCAACGAAAATGGCAGATTCCTCCGTGGCGACCACCGGCACGCTATTGAGGACGGCGTCAGAAGCTGGAATGGGCCGTACCGCAACTACCAGCACGCCAACCTGATCGAGGACACCACACGAGCGGACTGGACCATCCGCATCGCAGAAAAAAGCGAGGGGCTCAAACGAGAACAGAGGGCCATAGTGATGAGAGAGCCTCCAATCACGTCTCCCCCCGATCCGCTGCAGAAAGAGTCCGCACACCTGGCGTATCACGCCCTGGAACTCGGACCGTTCGCCCATTTGGACAGCCCGCGATATATCGGCAACACGAGCTTCGGCGACGATCGCTTCCCGACAGGAGCGACCCGAACAGAAGTGGAGTTCCTTCACTCCCTCATGAACCTCAGAACGATCTACGACTCAGGGCGCAACCTCGAAGGCCTTTACGACCCAGAATAGCCCTCTCGACTGATTCCCGATCGACGAGATCACCGGTCCGAAAGGTGCAGGTCTTCCGAGTGCGGGGGTAGTGGCTGGGCAGACCCATAATAATACCTTTGCCGCACCTCTCCTGATCGGTTCCAACCGACACCGACGAAGCGGACCGATTCCGAGAGGAACCACTGACTCGGTCTCCAAGCTACGCTGAGGGCAATTTATATTCTATAAGGCACGGCTCAGTAGATCTCTCCGATCTGGCGCTCGGTTTTTCTCACCCTTTGACGTACATCCATGCTATGAGAATTGGCTTTCACCGGCACGCCGCCTGGCTTCTTCTCTTCTCCCTCGGTGCAGCTGGCTTCCTTCTTTCAGGTTGCGATTCCAGGGGCCTCGCTCCCGACGGGGTTCTGGAAAATGGGGTTGCAGTTTCCGGAACGGAAAATACCGATGTGGAGGCGATTGCTACTCATAGAAACGGGGAATGGCTCGTGGCATACAGCCGAGAAAGCCCCGAGTCTGTCAACGAAGTGATCTATAGTACCGCGGACGGTAATCGGGTCGTCGTTAGGCTTGACGCCGAAGGCCGCCCGATTTTGGCGATAACAGGGCCATACGTGCTGACGTTTGGGAAGTACGACGGGGCGCGTGTCGATGTCGGTTTGGTGAACACCGAGAACAGCACCATCGAAACGTTTGAACAGGTTGATTTGGGGATCGACGTTGGGATGATCGAGCCATCAAGATCAGATTCTTTGGCTCTTCTTCCAGCCGGGGCCACCGAAACGGCAGGACGCGGCGTTGCCACGTTTCTATGTTCAATGGCGGCTATGCCAGCTCCTGGCTCCCCCTTTTCAGAAAACGCCTGCCAAACATCTGCACTTCTCCAAGTAGCGACGGAGGCGACAGGGCGAGCCGATTGGGACGAGACTGAGGAACTAATAGGATGGGGATCGGACACAGATGCGTGTGGCGGCAACTTTGGCACCTCCTGTCTGGAAACCCTTATGAGCGCGTCTGAAAGAGTGGTTGAGGAGGCTCAAGTACAGATCGACGAAAACGACCGAGAAGTGGCCCGAGCGTCGGCAGTCGTCCGGTTTGGTGGGACGTGGGCGTACCAAGATCTCGACCAGTCATATTTCATAATCACGGATGAGCTATCATATGATATTTCATATTCTAATTTTGGTAATTGTTATTTTGTAAACCGTCTAGAATTGTTAGAGGCAAGTGGGAATGTATTTCGCTACAGGACACGTAGCAACGAAGATGTGATTCGGTTACAGATTGATCGCGTCAGTGCTACTCTTCTGACTGTAACCCGCCTCAGTGACGGGCGGGAATTCGAGTGGGTGTCTGCGCCGTCCCAGAGCCTCCAGACCTTTTTGGACGATGAGTGTGGGGCTTCGAGCACTGCGCTCGCTACCGAAATTGTAAGTCGCGA
>CAYLMT010000033.1:0-16785 GCA_964384855.1 uncultured Salinivenus sp. | reverse complement strand
AGAAGTCTGGGAAAGGCCACCTGCTGACCAAGAAAAACGCGAAACGCAAGCGCCAGCTGCGCAAAAGCGTGATCGTCGACGACAAGGCGAACCGGAAGCGGATCAAGCGCATGCTGTCCTCCTAGGTAGACCGGCCTCTCGGTGCGAGTAATTGATGGAGGGCCTTGTTCGGTCCTCCATCTGTTGTTTGTGGAGTTTTTGCCGGGTGGGCATTGGCGCCGGGCGAGCACTCTTCTACATTGTACGTTCGACTTTGCTGTCAAACTGACGATTTGTTTCTATGCCGCGCGCAACGAACAAGCCGGCGACCCGTCGGCGACGGAAGAAAATTCTGAACAAGGCCAAGGGCTACTGGGGCCGCCGGAGCAAGGTCTACAAAGTGGCCAAGCACGCGGTCGAGAAGGGCCTTCAGTATGCCTACCGCGACCGCCGTCAGAAGAAGCGACGGTTTCGGCGGCTGTGGATCACCCGAATCAACGCCGCGACCCGTCAGCATGACGTGAGCTACTCGCAGTTCATGGGCCAGTACCGAAAGTCGGACCTGGACCTGAATCGGAAGGTGCTCGCCGACCTGGCCGTCCACGACCCGGACGCGTTCGAGCAGATTGTGGACCACGTGATGGAGTGAGTGAGGCGTGATAAGTGAGGTCCTCTTGGGGCGTACGCCTCACGACTTTCGTCTTTTTCCTCCCACGCTGATCCCGCGAGCCGAATTCAGGCTGAGTCTCATTTACCCTCCTGCTGCGATGTCTTTGCGACACTCGGCGTTTCAGTTTGTTTTTGCGTTTTCGCCCGTACAGGATCCACAGGGGCGTTGAACGTCGACCGCCGACATTGCCGGTGCTCTCGTCCCGCCCCTGCCCTGCAGGCTCGGCGGGATTTTTTATTGCCCGCCTCGTCCGATCCGACGGGCAGACGGGCAGCCCCATGCCGATCGTTTGTGATCCTTGACTGGTGATCGTTCTCTATGTCCGACGAAATTGACGAGCTCCGCGAACAGATCGAGGCCGAGTCGATCGAGAGCGAAGAGGAGGCCGAGGCCTTCCGCATCAAGTACCTTGGCCGCAACCAGGGCGCGATTCCGGCCCTCTTTGACCAGATCGGCGATCTCCCCCCTGAGGAGCGCCCCGAGTTTGGCAGACGCCTCAACGCCCTGAAGGACCGCGCTCAGGAGCGACTCGATGAGGCCCAGACGCGCCTTGAGCGAGAACAACAGGAGGGCGGTCCCGACATCGACCTCACCCTTCCGGGACGCCGGGGCTTCCGGGGCTCGGTCCATCCGCTCACGCAGACCCTCGACGACATCCTGCGCATCTTGCGAGGGCTCGGCTTCTCTACGTACGAAGGGCCGGAGATCGAGACGGACTGGCACAACTTCACGGCGCTCAACTTCCCTCCCGACCACCCGGCCCGGGATATGCAGGACACCTTTTTCCTGAAAGACCCGCCCGAGGGAGAGGACCCGCGCGTCCTCCGCACCCACACATCGCCGGGTCAGATCCGAATCATGGAGAATCAGACGCCCCCAATCCGGGTGGCCGTCCCGGGGCGCGTCTATCGCAACGAGGCGATCTCGTACAAGTCGTTCTGCCTCTTTCACCAGGTGGAGCTGCTGTACGTGGACGAGGGCGTGACGATGGCGCAGCTCAAGCAGGTGCTCTACAGCGTCGCCCGCGCACTTTTTGGTGACGACGTGACACTCCGCTTCCGCCCGAGCTATTTTCCGTTCACCGAGCCGAGCGCGGAGGTCGATGTCTGGTGGGCCGACGAGGACGACGAAGAGGGCGGCCAGTGGATGGAAATCCTCGGCTGCGGCATGGTGCACCCCAATGTCTTCGAGGCGGTGGACGTGGACCCGGAGCGATATACCGGCTACGCGGTGGGAATGGGCGTGGAGCGCATGGCCATGCTCCGCCACGGCATCGACGACATCCGGATCTTTTACGAGAACGACGTGCGGTTTCTTGAACAGTTCTAGAATGCGGAGTGGGGAATGTGGAATTCGGAATGACTGCTCTCCCGACCGCTTATCGTTTCCTCACTCCCCTTTGCTCCGAGCGGTCTTTATGGACGCAATCACTATCGAAGTAATCTGGTGAGCTTCGTCTCGATACTTCTCAATCTGCTCTTCCGGGATAGACCCGACCTCTTCGAGCAATTCGAGCCAGTATTCCGTTTCGTCGGCCTCCTCTTCCACGATCGACATCTTGGATAAAAACTCTGCTCTTGAGCGAGCATGACAGGCTGCACGGTAGTTTGCGCCCACCGAAGAAGCAGAGCGTATAAGTTGTCTCCGAATCACCCGAGTAGACGGTGTATCTGGTAGAGAGTCGCAAAGATTGAAAATTGCAATTGCAAACTGCTTTGTCCGGGCTTGAAGGTCTGACACGACTCACTCCGGCAGGAGAAAACATCTCGTCTCGCTTCCTTAGACACCTGAGAGGATGCTGGCATAACGTTTCCCCATTCCACAATCCCCATTCCACAATCCACACTCGAAGATGGATGTCAGCTATCGTTGGCTGAGCACTTACGTCGACCACGACTGGACGCCGGAAGTCCTGGCCGAGCGCCTCACCCTGGCCGGCCTGGAGGTCGAAACGGTCGAGCCCCTCGGGCAGTCGCTCGATGGCGTGGTGGTGGGTGAGGTGCAGGCCGTCCGCGAGCACCCGAACGCCGACCGCCTCGTGCTCTGTGACGTCGACCTCGGCGACGGGGCCCCCTCCCAGATCGCCTGCGGTGCGCCCAACGTGGCAGCGGGCCAGAAGGTACCGGTCGCCACCGTGGGCACCACGCTGTCGCTTCCCGACCCGGACAATCCCGACGAACGACAGGAGCTGACCATAGAGGCGCGCGAACTGCGGGGGGAGGCCTCCAACGGCATGATCTGCGCAGAAGACGAACTGGGCCTTTCAGGCGACCACTCGGGCATCATGGTGCTCGACGAAGACGCCCCGGTCGGCACCTCATTCCCCGACTACCTCGACGACCGTGGCCTTCCGAGCACCGACGCGGTACTGGACATCGAACTCACCCCCAACCGCCCCGACGCGGCCAGCCATATCGGCGTGGCCCGCGACGTCTCGGCCCTCGCGGACAGTAGACTGCAAAAGCCATCGGTCGACACGCCATCGCCGGGTGGAGACGTGGCCGACGAGATCACCGTCAACATAGAGGACGAGGCCGGCTGCCCCCGCTACGTCGCCCTTCGAGTGCGGGACGTGGATGTCACTCAGTCTCCCCTCTGGCTGCGACGCCACCTCACCGCCATCGGCCTGCAGCCGCGCAATCACGTGGTGGACGTGACGAACTTCGTCCTCCACGAGTGCGGACAGCCCCTCCACGCCTTCGACCTCGACACGATCGCCGACGACACGATCGTCGTCCGCCGCACGAAGGACGAAACGACCTTCACGACGCTCGACGACGAGGAACGAGACCTACCGGAGGATACGCTGCTGATCTGCGACGCAGAGAAACCGGTGGCCGTGGCGGGTGTGATGGGCGGCGCCAACTCCGAGGTCTCCGCCGACACGACGGACGTGCTCATCGAGAGTGCGTACTTCGCCCCCTCCTCGATCCGGCGCACCGCCAAGGCGCTCGACGTGCAAACCGACTCGTCGTACCGATTCGAGCGGGGGGTGGACCGCGACGGACAGGTATGGGCCGCCGCCCGGGCCGCGCAACTGATTGCCGAGTTGGGCGACGGCACCGTCGTCCCCGGCATGGTCGACGAGCATCCCGCCCCGCCCTCCCCCGAAACGGTGGCCCTCCGCCCCGACCGGCTCAATCAGGTCTTGGGCATGGAGGTGCCAACTGCCGAGGTGAAGCGCCTGCTCGACGCGATTGGCTTCGACCTCGAAGCGGGAGAGGACGCGCTGCACTGCACCGTGCCCACCTGGCGCCCCGACGTATCGATCGAGGAGGACCTGATTGAGGAGGTGGCGCGCCTCCACGGCTACGATCAAATTCCGGAGCCCGAGCGCGTGCCCGTCCCGAGCCGCACGCCCCAGCAGCCGCCGGAGGAGACCCTAGAACGGCAGGCACGCAATCTTCTGAAAGGTCTTGGCTACCGCGAGATCTACACCAATAGCATGCTGCGCGTGGACCACGCCGAGCGCTTCAATGTGCCGCCGGCCGGGAGCGACCGGGCGCCGGTCGTAGAGACGAAGAATCCAATCTCCGAGGAGATGGCGGCCCTCCGTCCGCGTCTGCTGCCGGGCACGCTGGAGGTGATGCAGCACAACCGCAACCACGGCCAGGAGGCGCTCCGCGTGTTCGAGTTTGGCCGCGTCTTTCGGCGTGCGACCGACGCCGACGATCCGATCGTGCCCGGCTACTGCGAGCATCCCGCGCTGCTGATCGCCCTCAGTGGCCCCCACGCGCCGACCGGCTGGGACACTGAGCCCCGCTCGGCGGACCTCTTCGACCTGAAGGGCACCGTCGAGACCCTCCTGGAGGACCTGCGAGTGCCGGGCCTTCAGCTGACGCCGCGCGACGGGGAGGGCCTCCCTACGAACGAGACTCCGTCGGTCACCCAGCACCATGTCGACGTGACGACCGGAGACACGCCCCTCGGAACCGTGGCCCGGGTCCGCGACGAGGTAGCCGCCGACTTTGACATTGAGACGCCTGTCTTCGTGGCCGAATTCAATTGGGCCGCCCTCGCCGACGCCGCCACCGCGGAGCAGCACCGCGACTACGCGCCAGTGAGTCGCTTCCCGGTCGTCGACCGCGACCTCGCCGTGCTCGTCCACGAAAATCAGCCGGTGGGCCCGCTTCAAGACACGATTCGGGAGGCCGGGGCGCCCTTGCTCCGGCGAGTGGACGTATTTGACGTGTACGCGGGCGAAGGGATCGACAAAGATGCCAAAAGCGTGGCGTTCACCCTCCGCTTCGGCGCCGACCGCACGCTGACCGACGAGGAGGTGGACGCGCAAATCGACTCCATTGTCGAGCGTCTCGAAGAGGACCACGGGGCCCGCCTCCGAACGTAGTTGAGAGGCTGTGAGCGGGAGCATTCGTGGGCCCCTCTTTCCACCAACCTCCCAACCCCCATGAGCCGCCGCCTGATGTATCCGTACCTCGTGATTGCCATCCTCGCGGTCATTCTCCTGCTCTTCGGGTAACCACTTCAACGGTCCAGCCGAAGACCCTTCGCAGCCGGGACCGAAGAACGAAACCGTCTCGAATCGTCGGCTGTTGTGTTCTCCTGCATTTTCGCGTCCGGAAACCGCCCCCGACAACCTCAAAAGAAAGGGCCGTCGTCCGGAGGCGCCGTTTCTGTCCTCTATCAGCGCGGTGTTCATCATGGATGAGCCGACACGTGCGTCGTTGCCCGATTCCGACCCTGCGCCGCCCGTGCCGGAATCCGTCATGCCGGACGAGACCTCCCCGGACGACGACCTGAACCACCTGCCTCCCGAGTACCAGGATACGGTACGACGCCTCCGGGCCGAAGTGGACCGGGCCACCACCGCCCTTGACCGTCTCCAGGCCGAGAATGAGCGCCTGCGTCGGCGTGTGGCGGAGTTAGAGCGACGCCCCGCCGTTCATCCGGATACCACGACCCTCGTGCTCGACGACGACCCGTCGGCCCTCCGCGATCGCATCTCGGCCTTTATCGAGGCGATCGACACCTACCTCGAAAATGGAACCAACGGCGTACCGGACGCGCCCTCCTCAAACCCGTCCTGACGACGTTCCTCCCTGCCCCCTCTGTCCTCATGGCCGATTCCGAGCCGTCCAAATCGATTCGCGTTCGCATCCTGGGCCGGGAGTATGCCCTCCGTGTGGAGGCGGACGACGAGGCCCACACGCGCCGCGTCGCGTCCGCAGTGGATGACCGGATGCGGCAGTTCAAAGAGAATCACCCGGACCAGGCCGAGCTGACGACCGCCGTCATGACGGCCCTCACCCTCGCCGAAGAGCTATACCTCCAGCGCGAAGAGCACGAAGACGACACGACGGCCCTCAACGAGGAGCTGGCCCGCCTCTCGCAGCGGCTGGAGGAGGCGACGCCTGAACTCGACGACGCCCCGAACGCGGACACGTAGTGCGCTCGGCACTGCTCGCAAAGGTCCCTGCTCCGCCCGTCCGGTCCCGCAACACCGCGCCGGATGGGCCTTCATTGCTGAGCGATTCGCCCCTGCATGATCAAGCTCGATGACATCACCATCCAGTTCGGAGAGGAGCCCCTCTTCGACGACCTGTCGTGGACGATCACGCCCGAGCCGCACCGCGTTGGGCTCGTGGGGCCCAACGGCGCCGGCAAGACGACATTGCTCAAAGTGATCGCCGGTGATCAGCGGGCCGACTCGGGGACCGTCACGCGGGAAGGTGTCTCCATCGGCTACCTGGAACAGGACGTGCAGGAATTGCCTGACGACCGCACGGTCCGGGAGGAAGCCCTCCGCGCCTTTGAGGACGTGTTGGACCTGGAAGAGAAGGAGCAACAGATCAGCGAGGAGCTCGAGGCGACCGACCACGAGAGCGACCGGCACGAGAAGCTCCTCAATCGGCTGCACCGGGTGCAGGAGCAGCTTGACGCCCAAGACGCCCACCGCGTCCGGCCCCGCACCGAAGCCACCCTCACCGGGCTGGGCTTTGACCCGGATGAGCTCGACCGTCCCCTTCACACGTTTTCTGGCGGCTGGCGCATGCGGGCCGCCCTGGCGCGCCTCCTCCTCAAGCAGCCCGACGTGCTGCTGCTCGACGAGCCGACCAACCACCTCGACATCGAGAGCATCGACTGGCTCGAAGACACACTGGAGACCTACCCCGGCGCGGTCATCCTCGTGAGCCACGACCGCTCGGTGCTCGACCGCATGGTCACCTCCACCGCCGAGCTCGTCCGGGGGCGCCTCCTCCACTACGACGGCAACTATTCCCACTATCTGGAGGCCCGCGAGGCGCGCTACGAGCGCTGGCGCCGCGAGTACGAGAACCAGCAAAAGCGGATCGAGGAGATCAAGGAGTTCATCTCCAAGTTCCGCTACAACGCCGCCCGCGCCAGCCAGGTACAGAGCCGGATCAAGAAGCTGGAGCGAATGGACCGGATCCCCCCGCCCCCCGATCCGGCCCCCACCATGTCGTTCGAGTTTCCCGAACCACCCCGCTCCGGCGTCGTAGTGCTGGAGCTCTCCGAATTCAGCAAGACCTACCGCACGGAGCAGGGCCCCGAAACCGTCTTCACCGACGCCGGGCCGCTCACCATCGAGCGGGGCGACAAGATTGCGCTCGTAGGGCCAAACGGCGCCGGCAAATCGACCCTCGCCCGCATCATTGGCGACCGAGAGGACTTTGAGGGCACCCGCACGGAAGGACACAATGTCGAGATGGCCTTCCACGCCCAGCATCAGGCCGACACCCTGGACCCGAACCAGACGGTGTTCGACGCCCTCCGCGAAGCGGCCCCCGACCGCCCAAAGACCGAACTCCGCAGCCTGCTCGGGCGCTTTCTCTTTACCAACGAGGACGCGTTCAAGGACGTGCATGTCCTCTCCGGCGGCGAAAAGAGCCGGCTCTCGCTCGCCCGCACGCTGCTCTCACCCGCCAACCTCCTCATCCTCGATGAGCCGACCAACCACCTTGACATCCAGTCGCGCGAGGTGCTCATCGAGGCCCTCCAGAAGTACGAGGGCACCTTCGTCCTCGTGAGCCACGACCGCCACGTGCTCGACGCCGTGGCCGAAAAGACGTGGCGCGTGGGCGGGGGGACCGTGCGCACCTTCCTCGGCAACTACTCCGACTTCCGCTGGCAGGTGGAGGAGGGCTCGGCCCAGCCTCTCCGAGACGTTCACGAGACGCAAGCGACGAGCACCGCCGACCCGTCCACGAATGGTCACGCGGCCCCCGACAAACCAGAGGGAGATTCCGACGACTCTGACACGTCCGAGTCCGACAGCCGTCGGGACGGTCCCTACGCCGACCTCAATTCGTACCAACTCAAGCAGAAGCTGGAGGAGACGGAGGCCCGCATTCTGGAGATTGAAGAAAAGCAGGAGGAACTCGAAGCGGCCATGGCCGATCCGGATGCCTACGAGGGGGACGGCGTGGCGGCCCGGGAACTCTCAGACGAGTACAATGCCCTGAAGAAAGAGCTCTCGGACCTCTACGAGGAGTGGGAAGAGCTTACCGAGCACGTGATGGCACTGGAAGACTGACACTTCCTCGCGAAACGCTCGCGACTGACACGCCCCGTTTCCCGTGGCGCGACCCTACTGC
Source organism: uncultured Salinivenus sp. (assembly GCA_964384855.1). Classification (GTDB taxonomy): domain Bacteria; phylum Bacteroidota; class Rhodothermia; order Rhodothermales; family Salinibacteraceae; genus Salinibacter. The sequence goes on along the minus strand of CAYLMT010000033.1, from coordinate 8,559 downwards.
CTGCCGGACGTTTCAATGATATCAAAAATAGGGATCGCTTTCCTTATTTGGTCGTTGGCGTTCCGCATTCTGCCCGGAACCGGTGCTCGCATGCTCCGCTCCCACCGCCTTCTGCTCCTCGGCCTCCTCCTCGGACTCGGTCCGTTGCAGGCGCACGCCCAGATCGAGGCCCTACCCCGTCCGGACACACTACAATCCGCCTCCTTCGGCGTGTCCGTCGCCATCGACGACTCGATCGCCGTGGTGGGCGCCAGTGGGGCGACGGTCTGTGGCGACGATGCAGGAGCCGTGTTCGTCTACGAGCGCCAGCCCGGCCCCCTCGTCACCTCGTGGGCCCTTACGGCACGCCTCGTTCCGACGCCCTGTCGGGCGAATGCCTTCTTCGGGGCCGACGTGGCGCTCAGCGGCTCGCGAGTCCTGGTGAGCGCCTCCAGTGAGCACTTTGCCGGCGAGGGTGAAAACGCGGCGTACGTGTTCGAGCGCTCGGCGGACAGCACTTGGCAGCAGACGGCCCGCCTGACCGGTGCCCCGGACCGGCGCGAAGGGCTCTTTGGGGCGGGCGTGGCCCTCGACGGCGATCGGGCGGCCGTCAGCACCTCCGGCAATCCCAATCAGGACAATCCGGAGAGGGCGTATGGCGGGGCCGCGTACGTCTTCGAATACGACCCCGACGCCGATACCTGGACCCAAACCGCCCACCTCCGGGCTGACGACCGCCTCGATTCGGGGCTCCTCGGAGGTGACGTGGCGCTCTACGGTCCCTACCTTGCCGTGGCGGCCTCCACCTTTTTTGAGCGCGAGCCGGGGTCCGTCTACGTCTTCCGGCACACCCCCGCGACCGGACGCTGGCACGAAGACGCCCACCTGCGAGACATCGACGCCTTCTTCATTTCCCTCGACCTACACGAATCGACGCTGCTCGTCGGCGAAAGCCGGGCCCACGACGATGGCTCCGGCGCCGCCACCGTGTACACCCGCACCGACACCGCCTGGCACCACACGACGACCCTCCGGCCCTCCATTCCATACGAGTCCGGGGCCTTCGGCGCGACCGTGTCCCTCCACGACCGGCGGGCACTCATTACAGGCTACGACGAGCAGCTCGGCAACGAGATCAACATCGACCGCGTGGCCTACGTCTTCCGCCGACAGCCCGAGGGCGCATGGCGCGAGCGTACGATCCTCGACATTGGGACTGTCGACTTTGGTGCGTCCCTCAGCCTCGACGGGCGAGTTGCCCTCGTGGGGGCCGTCTCCGAGAACGAATCGGGAACCGCCTACATTACACGGGTGCCATAAGGCCTGGGTCACTCTCCCTCCACGATCCACACGCGATCAATGGCCCCGTCGGCCACGCGGTAGAGAACGACCTGCTCGTCCGGCCCAGCACCGGGGATCCCGGCAATCGTCTCGTGCAGCACCACAGTGTTGCCCAATGGAGCTGTGTGATGCACCCGTACGTGGAGCTGGTCGGCCGTCCGAAACGTCTCCGCGTACTGCGTCCGGAGCGCTTTACGGCCATCCATCACGAGCGAGTCCGGGTGCGCGTACACCTGCAGGTCGGACGCGAACGCGTCGAGAAAACCGCCAAGATCATGGGCGTTGAACGCGTTGGCCCCTTGCTGCACGACGGCCTCCGGCCTCCGCGGGACGAGCGCATCCGGCGCGTAGATGCGCCCTTCTTTGACCACCCGGTGGATTGAGGAGACATTCGAGAGGTCCATCATCGGATTCCCGTCCAGCACCACGAGATCGGCCTGCATCCCTTCCGCTAGCTGCCCGAGGTCGTCGCGATCCATGAGGCGGGCGCCCCCCGCGGTGGCCGTCGCCAGGATTTCGCGGGGCGTGAGGCCGGCCGTCCGCATCAGTTCAAACTCGCGGAAGAGGGCCGGGCCGTGCGGCGTGCCGATGTTGCCCGCGTCGGTGCCCGCCACGATTTCGATGCCGGCGTCGTGGAGGCGCTTCAGGTTGCGCATGGCCGTGGTGTCGGACGGCACCGTCGGGGCTTGCTGGATGCGCTGTTGAAGGCCGGCGGGGACGAGCGAGTCGGGAAGTGTGCGCAGGTCGAAGAGCGACGCAATCACGTCCTTCTGCCCGATGTGGTGCTCGGCGGTCGTGAAGTCGAGCTGCTGGGCAAACGTCTCGGCGTACCGCTCGCCCACCATCAGCGTCGGCGTGTAGAGCACGTCGTTCTCTCGGAGAAGGCGCACGAACGCGTCGTCAACCGGCTGGTCGGACACGCTGTGGACCAGGATGTCGGCCCCGGCCTCGACGGCGGCCCGGGCGGTCTCCAGTTCCGTGGCGTGAACGGCCACCCGGATGCCCGCATTGTGGGCTTCATCAATGGTCGCCTCTACGACCGGGCGGTAGTCGGCCGGCGTCTCGTCGCCGCCCACGATGTACCAGATCTTGATGAGGTCGACCCCGGCCATGATTTGCTCGCGGACTTCTTTCCGGGCCGCCTCGGGCGTCGTAATTTGCAGGATGGGCGGATCGCCCTCGTCGAGGGAGGGGCGCGAGACGCTGGAAATAAGCGGGCCCGCCGTCACGACGGTTGGGGCCTTCGCCGCAGTGTCGGCCCGGGCCCGAACGTCGAGGTTCCACATGGGCCCGCCCACGTCCACCACGCTCGTGATGCCACTGCGGAGGTAGCGCCGGAAGGTGTCTGGCAGCCGCTTCTTGATGCGCCGCAGCTCCTCGGAATAGGGGCGCTTCGCCCGCAGGTCGATCACGTCGGGGCGCGTGTACAGGCCGCCGCTCTGAAAGAAGTGGACGTGCCCGTCGACGAGGCCCGGCATCACGTACTTGTCAGGCATCTCGTGCACGGCCGCGCCGTCCGGCACCGTCACCTCGCTCGACGGCCCCACCGCGGCGATGCGATCCCCTTCCAGAAGGACCGTCGCGTCCTCGATCACCGTCGAGTCGGCCGGGTTGAGGGCCGTGGGGCCGACGAGGGCGGTGGGCTGTGCCTTCGCAGACCCCCCTGAGACCAAAAGAATCGTCGCGACGACAATCCAGCGGAGAGAGAAGTTCATCCTGTCCTACCGAGGCTCGGTGTTTTGTTCGACCCAGCGTGCGAGTTTTTCTTCAGTCACCTCCCCGGCCGCCACACGTTCCACGACCCGCACCATCTCGCTCTCGTCCGGATCGAGTTGATACCCATTCCGAAACAGAAATGCACGGGCCGCCAGTAGACCCGTGCGCTTGTTTCCATCCACGAATGGGTGATTTTGGACGATCCCGTGACAGTACGCGGCCGCAAGTTCGAAGAGGGATGGGTCCGCGTACGCATGCCGATTGCGCGGTCGACTCAATGCCCCTTCGAGTCGCCCCTCGTCCCGAAGGCCCGGCGTCCCCCCAAATTCGTGAAGCGTTTCGGCGTGCAGTGCCAGCACGAGTTGTTGCGAGAGCCACGAGGGCTCCCCCTTCTCTGTGTTTTCCATTGGTCGTCGTCACGCAAGCTCCCGAAAGGCATTTCGATGCGAGCGCATAAACTCTCGAGCATCCTCCATGGACTCCGCAAACTCTGGGTCGTACGGAGTGAACTGCACCCCATCCGGAGTCTGGATGGCAAAGAGCTCATCTCCCTCTTCGACATTCAGGTCTTCCAGAATTGAACGAGGAAGAATGACCCCAAGTGAATTCCCGATTTCCCGGACCTTCAATGCGTCGGACATATCGGCCACTGCGATGGTGAGCAGAAACGTTCTAACGAGTGTTATAACCCCCTCGCATGCCTGCGGATCCTGCTGAGGTGTTGAACAGTCGGTACCTGTCCCCAAAACGCCCTCTCACGGAGTAGACTCCTCCACCAGCGTCTCTAGCGCGTCGTCGAGCGCCCATTTGAGAATCACGCCGCTGTGCTCGTACCGGATGCGGCCCCGTTTGTCGATGAGGTACGTCCGAGGCACGGCCTCCCCCGGAAAGTGTCGCGCGGCCACGGACGGGTTGGCAATCTGTGGAAAGTTGACGCCCTGTTCTTCCACCCAGGGCCGCACCGCCTCGGCGCCCTCGCGGTCCACCGCGATCCCGACGAACTGCACGCCCTCGTCCTCGAACTCTCGCTGTAGGTCCACGAAGCCGGGCATCTCCACGCGGCACGGCGGGCACCAGGTGGCCCACACGTTTACCACCACGACCTCCCCGCGATGGTCTTGGAGCCGGAAGCGGTCGCCCTCCAGCGTCTCGGCCACGAGGGGTGGCGCCGGACGCCCCTCCTCGGCGAGGTCAATGCTCGGCATGTACTGCTGATAGACGTAGACCCCCAGCACCAGAAGTACGGGCCAGTGCCAGTAGGCTTTGGTGTAGATCCAGACGGTACGCCACCAGGAACGGTCGCGATCGAGATCAGGCATCTTGGAACGGGGCAGTCCGAGGCAGGAGGTGCGTGGGGCAACGACGTCCCCGAACGCGGAAGCGCAGCTGTGACGGGTCCTACAGGAGCGCTTCCAGCAGCGGACGGAGCAGATCCTTGGTCGTCATGCCCGGAATCCGCTTGCGGATGTTCCCCTCCGGACCGATCACAAACGTCATAGGCAGCCCCCGCACACCCCCGTATTTGTCCGCGATGGAGCCGTCGCCCAGCCCGATCGGGTAGTTGATGTTCATCTGTTCGGCGAAGGCCCGCACCTTCTTGGGGCCGGCGCTCCGTTCGAGAGCCACGCCCACGAACTGCAGCCCTCGATCGCCGAGGTCCTGCTGCAGGGACACGAAATCCGGAATCTCGCGGCGACAGGGCGGACACCACGTGGCCCAGAAATTGAGCACCACGACGTCCCCACGGTGCTCCTCAAGACGAAAGACCTCACCGTCCAGGGTCTTCAGGGCAAAGTTGGGCGCCTCGTCCGAGGAGTCTTTCGCCGTCACCCGGGCCGATGTCGACTCCGATTGAAAGGCCCCACTGACGCTGGCAAGAGCAACCATGAGGAGCACCCCGGCCAGGAGAGACCAAACCCAGTATGGGATGTCCATGGCACGTGGGCTCCGTCGGGCAAGCAGGACGCGAAGACGCCTACCACAAGCCTCGCGGCCGGCAACCCTCTCAACTTTTGTGCTCCAAAACGGGTTCCTCTCGCCTCGTCTGGCTCCCCGAACGACCGAACCCCTCTCTTCACGATTCGGTAGAATTCGAGACGGCCTGTTCCTCCTAGTCCTTCCTTCCCTCCGTCATGGCCTCGCTGCCCTCGGTCACCTCGCTCCGTGCTCCAAATCGGACGCCGCTCCTCTTCACCGTCAATATGGGGCTGGAGGACGTCGTCACGACCGAGTTTCGGGAGCGGGCCGAGGCTGCGGGGCTTGCGGTCACTAACACGGACGACGCCCCCTTCGGCCTGCAGAGCTACGCCCTGGTCGAACTCGACGCGACGCCCGACGCCGCACTGGCCGTAGCCCGGCAGATGCGCTCGGTGCATCACGTCCTCGCGCCCCTCTACACGTTCACGCTGTCCACGGATGGGGAGGAGGCCCTCCAGGCCATCCACGACACGGTGAAGACGCTCGACGTGCCGGCGATGGAGACTGCGGATACCTTCCGCGCCTCCTCGGTGCGGCAGGGAAACCACGACTTCACGAGCGTCGACGTGCAGAAGTGGGCCGGCGGGGCCCTCGATGTCCGATACGACGCGTCCGTGGACCTGGAAGACTACGACGTGGAGGTGCGGGTGGACGTGCGCGACGACCAGTGTCTCGTGAGCGTTCAGCACACCCGCGAGGCCCTGAGTCGACGGCAGCTCGAGGGCTATCAGCCTCGGGCCGCCCTCAAAGCAAACGTAGCCTACGCCCTCCTTCGCCTCGCCCACCTCGACGCCCCACCCGACACGCTACTGGATCCCTTCTGCGGCTCCGGCACCATCCTGCTGGAAGCCGCTGAGCTCTGGCCCGAGACGCACTGTTACGGAAATGACTGGGACGAAGACGCCGTCACGGGGGCTCGGAAAAACGTCGAGGCCGCGGGGCTCTCCGACCGCATTACAATCCGGGAGGGCGACGTGTGGCAGCTTGCCGAGCGATTCGAGGACGTGACGGCAGACCTGATCGTCACCAATCCCCCCTTCGGCGTGCGCATGGCCAGCAGCATGGACTTCTACCCCTTCTACCAACGCGTCCTCGCACAGATGGCCGAGGTGCTGCGGCCCGGTGGCCTCGTGGTGATGCTGGTGCTCCGACAGGGCCCCTTCAACGCGGTTCTCGACGAGTCCGAGCAGTTCATCAGCCGCCACGTGCGGGCCATCGAAATCGGCGGGCTCTATCCGTACGTCTTCGTCCTCGAACGCCAATAGGCCGGGGTCGCCACCCCGCTTGGAGAGCTCCAAAATTGATATCCGCCGCATTCGGCCCTTCCTTGCCCCACGACGTCACCAGGTATGGGTCTGGACAGCGCTTTCGCCGACGGCCGATCCTCAGCGCATTCAACACAGTTCTCTTCCATGTACCAGCACCTCCGTCTCTCGTCCCTCTCCGCACCGTCTCGTGGCCAGGGACCATGCCCCCGCATCGGTTGCCACATGGCCACCGTGGTCGTGGGGCTGCTCCTCATTCCCGGCCTGACAGCCCCACAGCAGACTCGGGCGCAGTCGGCCTCGCCTCCCGCAGTGAAGAGCCTCCTCCAGAGCGACTCCAGCGCGATGATTCCGGTCGTCGAGCGATTCTCCGAGGACCGGGCGGCCCTTCGCCGTCGCTACGACGCCGACGGGCCGGAGCGCTGGGCGCGGATGCGGACATTCTACAACCAGTGGCTCGAGGAATTGGACGCCGCCAGCTTTGACCAGCTTGGCATAGAGGGACGCATCGACCACGTGCTCCTCCAGAACGAGATCCGGAGCGCCCTTCATCGACTGGACCGGACGGAGCGTCGCTACGCCGAAATGGATCGGTTTCTGCCCTTCGCCTCTACGATCACATCCCTCTATTACCAGTGGCGAGAGGCCCCAGCGCTCAACCCTCGCGCCGCGGCCGACACGCTGGCCGCCCTTCAGGACACGATCGAGTACACGCGGGAGCGCCTGTCGGAGCAGTCCCTGGACACGGAGGCGGACCGCGTCGTGGCCCACCGCGCGGCAAATGCCATAGAGGATCTCCGCGAGCAGTTGGAGGAGTGGTACGAGTTTTACGAGGGGTACCATCCGGACTTTACCTGGTGGGCGAGGACGCCGTACGAAACGGTTCAGGAGGACCTGGAGGGGTACGCGCAGTTTCTCCGCCGGGAGGTCGTAGGCGTAGAGGAGGGGGAAGACGATCCTCTCATTGGGGACCCAATCGGCGCGGACGCTCTCTCGGAGGCGCTCCGGCACGAACTAATTCCCTACTCGCCCGACGAGCTGATTGCCCTGGCCGAACAGGAGCTGGAATGGGGAAAACAGCAGATGCGAGAGGCCGCTCGGGAGATGGGACACGGGAACGATTGGCGCGCGGCCCTGGAGGCGGTCAAAACACGCCACGTAGAGCCGGGCCAGCAGCCGACGCTCGCAAAGACGTTGGCCGAGGAGGCGGTGACCTTTCTTCGGGACCATGACCTGGTCACGATCCCTCCGTTGGCCGAAGAGGTCTGGCGCATGCAGATGCTTTCGCCGGAAATGCAGCGCATCGCGCCGTACTTTCTGGGAGGCGAGGTCGTCCGGGTGGCGTTTCCGGCCCAGGAGATGTCACACGAGAACAAGCTCATGAGCATCCGTGGCAACAACCGGCATTTCTCCCGGGCGGTCGTCCACCACGAGCTCATTCCGGGCCACCACCTCCAGGGCTTCATGACGGACCGGTACAATGCCCACCGCGAGGTCTTTTCCACACCGTTCTGGGGCGAGGGGTGGGCCCTCTACTGGGAGATGCTCCTCTGGGACCTCGATTTTCCCCGGTCGCCCGAGGACCGGATCGGGATGCTGTTCTGGCGCAACCACCGGGCGGCACGCATCATCTTTTCGCTCCGCTATCACATGGGTGAGATGTCGGCACAGGAGGCCGTCGACTTCTTGGTGCGGGAGGTGGGACACGAGCGAGCCAACGCGGAAGCGGAGGTGCGGCGCTCCATCATCGGCACCTATCCGCCGCTGTACCAGGCCGCCTACATGCTCGGTGGTCTCCAATTCCGGGCGCTCCACCAGGAGTTTGTCGAAAACGGCGACCTGTCCAACCGCGAATTTCACGACCGGATTCTGAGGGGCGGGCGCATGCCGGTCGCGATGGTTCGGGCCCGGCTCCAGGGACGACGTCTTTCGAAGGACTACGAGCCTGAATGGCGATTCGCCGGCGACCCACAGGAGGAGTAGCGCACTGCAGAGATCGCGCCCCCCATTCTGCCCAGGGCCGATCCTTCCAACCCTCCCGCCGCCAAACAAAAAACGCCCCGCCGGATCGATCGACCCGACGGGGCGTGACTTGAGAACGTGCCAAGGGACACCCTCTACAGGGCGAAGAGCAACCCGCCGGTGATCCCAATGCGATCAAGATCCCCAAGCGTGATCTGCCCCTGGACGAAGGGCTGGAGCGAACCGGTGTCAAACTCCACACCACCAACCAGGTTAAGTCCCGTGTCGGTACTCGAGATATTTCCAACCTCTGAATTTG
>CAYLMT010000032.1:0-16785 GCA_964384855.1 uncultured Salinivenus sp. | reverse complement strand
GTCGCCGACGATGGCCTGCACGTTCGGGTCGTCGAGGCAGAGAATGGCCGCCCCGAAGAAGGGCACACTGTTGGCGTACTGGGTGAAGGCATCCTTAATGTCGGCCAGGTCCTCGTACACGTCGAGGTGATCTTCCTCGATGCTCGTGATAACGGCCAGCGACGGCGTGAGGCGCAGGAACGTGCGATCGTACTCGTCGGCCTCGATCACGATGACATCCCCCTCCCCCGTGATGGCATTGGAGCCGAAGGCCGTCACCTTCCCCCCCACGATGACGGTCGGGTCAAAGCCGCCCTCGGCCACGACGAGCCCCGCCATCGAGGTCGTGGTCGTCTTGCCGTGGGTCCCAGCAACGCCGACGCCAAACTTCATCCGGATGAGCTCGCCGAGCATCTCGGCGCGCGGGATGAGGGAAATGCGGCGGCGTTCGGCCTCTCGGGTCTCCGGGTTCTCGCGGGGGTCGATGGCGCTGGAATACACCACCACGTCGGCCTCGCCCACCTGCTCGGCGTCGTGGCCCTCGTAGATGGTGGCTCCTTGTGTTTCGAGGCGCTCGGTCACGTCGCTGTGCTCGAGGTCCGAGCCCGTCACGTCGTAGCCGCGGTTGAGGAGTACCTCGGCGATGGAGCTCATGCCAATGCCGCCGATGCCCACCATGTGAACCTGGCGGATGCGGCCCAAAGCCGGTTGTGTGCGGAGTTCAGCCATCGGGTCAAATCGGTTCGTTCGGAGCGTCGTCTCCGAGGGCCCGGGGCAGGCGCCCACGGGTCGGTGAAAAGGAAACAGAATCAATTCGCGCGGTAGCGATCGGCGAGGGTGAGCACGTCGCGGGCGATGGCCTCGGCGGCGTCCGGGCGGGCCCGATCCCGAGCGGCCTCGGCCATCTGGGCCCGCCGCTCGGGGTCGTCGAGCAGGTCGAGAAGCACCGTGTCCAGCCGGGCGTCGAGGTCGGCCTCGTCCAGTCGAACGGCGGCGCCGGCCCGTTCGAGGCTCCGCGCGTTTTTGGTCTGGTGGTCGGCCGTCACGTTGGGAGAGGGCACGAGCACGGCGGGTGTGCCCGTGACCGTCAGCTCGCTGCAGGTGAGCGCGCCGGCGCGGCACACCACGAGGTCGGCCGCGGCGTAGGCATGCCCCATCTGGTCGATGTACTCCACGACATGGAGCCGTGGATGCTCGTCGACCTCGTCGATCAGATCGCCATAGTACCGGGTCCCCGTCTGCCATACCACGTGCACGTCGTCCTCGGCCAGCAGGGCGTCCAAATTGCGCCGTACCGCCCCGTTGATCGCCGCACTACCCAGCGACCCCCCCATTACCAATACCACACGTCCCTCCTCCGGAAGATTGAAGGCGGCCCGGGCTGCGGTGGGATCTGTGTCTCGTAGCGACTGGCGCGTGGGATTCCCACTCACCACCGCGCGCTCGGCGGGCACCCAATCCTTTGCCTCGGGAAAGGCAAGGTGGATGCGCGAGGCGATCCGCGAGAGCACCCGGTTGGTCAGGCCCGCGTAGGCATTTTGCTCCTGCACCAGGAGGGGGCGGCCGCGCAGCCACGCCGCCAGTAGCACCGGAGCGGCCACGTACCCCCCCGTGCCCACCGCCACATCCGGCTCGATGGCCCCCACCAGGCGCCAGCTCTGCATCAGGCCCTGCGCCACGCGGATCGGCAGCAGAAGGTTGGACGCCGCGGCGCGGCGCTGCAGTCCTTGCGCCGTGATTGGGTGTAGAGCATAGCCCGCCTCCGGCACCGCCCGCGCTTCGAGCCGGTCCTGCGTGCCCGCAAACACGACCCGAGCGTCCGGGCGTAGGGCCCGCACCGCGTCGGCAATGGCGATGGCCGGGTACACGTGTCCCCCGGTACCGCCCCCAACCATCAGAATGTGCGGAGCACGCGTGCTCATGAGCAACTCGAAAAATTGTCAATGGGCCCGAAGACCCGGGTGAATTTTAAAACGAGGGCACTCAAGCCCGCTCGCCAGAACGCCGTCCCGCGTGGCGGGAAATATTCAACAGGACTCCAATCATGATGCCGTTGGCCAACAGGGACGTGCCGCCGTATGAGACGAACGGCATGGGGAGCCCCGTCACCGGCAACAGGCCACTGGCCACTCCCGCATGCACAAATCCGTACGTCACGATCAGCGTGGTGAACCCGACCGCCAGGATCAGCCCGAGGGGGTCGGGGGCGTCCCGCGCAATGCGGAGGTACCCGCGAAAGAGCAGCACGAAGAACCCGGCCAGCAGGGCCAGGGCCCCAAAGATTCCGTACTCCTCCGCGATGATGGCAAAAATGAAGTCGTTGTAGGGCTCCGGAAGGAAGTCGCGCTGAACACTCTTCCCGGGCCCCACCCCCGTAAGTCCCCCCGCCGCAAACGCCATCCGTGCCTGCCGGGACTGATACTGTTCTCCCCGCGCATCCATCACTTGCTCCGTGTCAGTACTGGGAAACAAGTTCATGCCTAAGTACGCCTCCACGCGGGCAGCTCGGTCGGGAGACGACGATAGCACGGCAAACGCCATCACGCCCCCGAGTACGGCAAGCCCGCCGATCTGGACAAGACTCACGCGCCCCACGAAGCTCATCAGTAACACCCCGAGCAGCAGCACGAGGGCCGTCGAGAGGTCGTCGAGCCCAATGAGCCCTACCGTCAGTCCCACCCACACGAGCACCGGCAGAAAGGTGCGGCTGAAGCTCTTCACGTAGTCCTGCTTCTGCACCAACAACACCGCCACGTAGAAGACCAGCGCCACCCGCGCGAACTCCGACGGTTGAAACCCGACCCCCGCGATCTGCAACCAGCGATCGGCTCCCTGTGAGAAGAAGCCCACAATCTTCACAGTGAGAAGTAACAGCAGGGCCCCCACGAGCGCCACCCGGCTGTACCGGGCCAGCGTGCGGTAGTCGATGAGGCTCACCACACCCATCGCCCCGAGGGCAATGCCCACGCGGACGAGGTGGCGAACCAGGAAGTGCACCGGCTCCGTCCCGGCCCGCACCTCCGCCAGGTACGTGACGGCGCTGTATACTGCCACCACGCCCACGGCCGACAGCGCCAACACGACCCACACCACGTACTTGTCCGCCGGGGCACGGTCGGTGACCTTATGTCGGAGGGTTTGGATGATACTCATCGAGCGATAATTCTGCGTTCGATGGGATTTTAGGTTGTGTCGTAGCGTGTATTGCGTAGTGCGTATTGCGTAACGAGCCCGTCTCCCTGGCGGATTACGCAATACGAAATACGCGCTAACGTATCGTCTCCACGAGGCGGCGGAAGGTGTCGCCCCGCTCCTCGTAGCTCTCGTACATGTCAAAGGAGGAACAGGCCGGGCTCAGTAGCACCACGTCACCCGGCTGGGCCGCGCGCTGGGCCTGTCTCAGGGCCGTTTCCATGGTGTCGGCCCGGCTGTGCGTGCCAACTTCTTCCCCGAGCTCCCGAATCACCGTCTCGGCACTCTCCCCGAGGGCCACCACCGCCCGCACCTGGTCGCGGACGAGCGGTTTGAGGTCCGAGTAGTCGTTGCCTTTGTCTCGCCCTCCAGCAATCAGTACAACGGGCCGGTCGAAGCTCTCCAGGGCGTACCAGACGGCGTTCACATTGGTGGCCTTCGAGTCGTTGACGTACAGGACACCGTCCACCGTGCGAACCTCCTCCAGCCGGTGCGGCACCCCCTCGAAGCCGGACAGGCTCTCGCGGATGACGTCGTTCTCAACCTCCATCACGCGGGCCGAGACGGCGGCCGCGAGCGAATTGTATACGTTGTGGCGCCCCCGAAGGGCAAGCTCGTCCTGTGGCATCAGCGGTTCGTCCTCGTCGTCAGTTCGAAGCACAATGCGATCGTCTCGCAGTCCGGCTCCGGCCGCCGGTACCTCTTCCCTTGTAATGGCCATCGGGCGGACCCCCTGCTCCACAGCCGCCTGCTCCGCGGCGTCGCGCACGGTGCGGTCGTCGCGATTATAGACCAGCACGTCACCCTCCTCCTGGTTGCGGAAAATATTGTTTTTGGCCCGTGCGTAGGCCCCGAAGTCGTGGTCATAGCGCCCCAGATGGTCGGGCGTGATGTTGAGCAGCACGCTCACGTGTGGATGGAATGTGTCCACGTGATCGAGCTGAAAGCTGGACACCTCCAGCACCACCACATCCGTCGGGTCAGCGTCGAGCACGAAGTCGGAAAACGGGTCCCCAATGTTGCCGGCCACGATGGCCTCACGGTCCGGGTCGTCCGAAAACGCGGTCCGGAAAATGTGGCCGGTGAGGCTCGTCGTGGTCGTCTTGCCGTTGGTGCCGGTGATGGCCACGATGGGCGCGTCACAGAACCAGGAGGCCGTCTCAATTTCAGAGTATACGTCGAGGCCAGCCCGCAACGCCTGCTGCACGATGTTCGACTGTGTGGGGACGCCGGGGCTGAGCACGAAAAAGTCGGCGTCGAGAGCCTCGGCTGTGTGCCCTCCAAACTCGTACTCGACTCCGGCCTCGTCGAGGGCCGCCGCGGTGCCGTTCGGCGGGGCTTCTTGCTCAGTGAGAAACACTTCCCCCCCGGCCTCGGCCAATAGCCGGGCCACGGCGCGCCCGCTACGGGCGCCCCCAACCACGGTGGCTCGTTTTGTACGCACCTCGTCCGGCGTCATTGTAGAGGGTGAGAGTGCTTGCACGGAAGGTCTGGGCCCACGGCGGAGCGCGGGATTCCTTATCGAATGCGAAGAATGAGCAAGGCGGCAATCACAGTAATGGCGGTCACGATCCAGAAGCGCGTCACAATTTTCGCCTCGTGAAGCCCCAAGGCCTCGTAATGGTGATGCAGCGGCGCCATCCGGAAGACGCGCTTTCCGGTGCCGGTGCGACGTCGCGTGTATTTAAAATAACTCGTCTGCACGATGACCGAGACGGCCTCGGCGAAGTACACGATGCCGAGCAGCGGCAACAACAGTTCTTTGCGTACCATGAGAATCGTGCTTCCCACGGCCCCGCCGAGGGCAAGCGCGCCGGTGTCACCCATGAAGACGGTCGCCGGGTATCCGTTGTACCAGAGAAACCCGAAGCAGGCCGCCGTGATGGCCGCCACGAACACCGTCAACTCGCCAGTTCCGGGCAGGTACATCACGTTCAAAAAGGTCGCAAACTGCACGTTGCCGGAGATGTACACCAGCGCAACGAGCCCGAGCGACACGAAGGCCGTCACTCCTGTCGTCAAGCCATCCAGACCGTCAGTCAGGTTCACCGCGTTGGAGACCGCCGTCACGATGAAGACGACTACTGGCAGGTAGACGACCCACCCGAGGTCGATCCCTAGTTCCCAAAAGCGGAAGAGGTCATAGTCGAGTACTTGGTCTTTCAGGAAAGGAATGAAGGTGAAGGTATTGTACGCCGCGAAGTCGGGATGGAAGTACAGAACCCCCCCCACGAGAAGCCCGATAGTGACCTGTCCCGCAATTTTGTACCAGGCGCTGAGGCCTTCCTTTTTCTTCTTCACCGTCTTCACGTAGTCGTCGGCGAAGCCCACCACGCCGAGCCCGCCCATCGCCACGAGGGAGAGCCACACGTACGTGTTGGCGACGGCGCCCCAAAGGAGCGTCGCCCCACCCACGGCCAGCAAAATGATGATGCCCCCCATCGTGGGCGTGCCCGCCTTGTGAGCGTGGCTGATGGCCCCGGCGGCCTCGCCCTCTCGCACCTGTTCCCCGAGCTGCTGCCGCCGCAACCACCGGATGATGCCCCGGCCCGCCCCCAGCGCAATACCGAGCGCCGTAATAGACGCCAGCGCCGCCCGCACGGTGATAAACCGAATCACCTGAAACCCCGGCGGGTGGTAGAGCCGCTCAATGTAGTCGATGAGGTAGTAAAGCATGTGCGTGGGGGTCGGAGAGTGTAGGAGCGAGGGGGCAAACGTGTGTTTGCTCCCGTACTCCCACGCTCCCATGCTCCCGCTCAACGAAAATAACGTCGTGCCACCTCCCGGTCGTCGAAGGGGCGCGTGTCGGTGCCGATGGTCTGCGTCGTCTCGTGGCCCTTGCCGGCAATCACCACTACGTCGCCCGGCGCCGCCTCGTCGGCCGCGGCCTGGATGGCTTCCTCCCGGTCTACAATCCAGCGCATCGACTCCGGTCGTTCCACCCCCTCACGGATGTCTCGCAGGATGGACACCGGCGCCTCGGTACGCGGATTGTCGCTGGTCACGATGACGTGGTCGGCGAGCTGCTCGGCGATCCTCCCCATCGTGGGCCGCTTGCTGGGGTCACGGTCGCCCCCGCAGCCGAACACGCACCAGAGCGCGGCGTCCGCCAGCATCGTATCGCGCACGGCCCGAAGCACATTTTTCAGCGCGTCCGGCGTGTGGGCGTAGTCCACGATGACCGTCGTGCCGTCCTCGAAGCGTAGTGGCTCGAAGCGGCCTGGCACTGGCGGAGCGTCGGCGAGGGCATCGACCACGGCCTCCGGCGTGTGGCCGAGGGCCATGCCGGCCCCGTAGGCCGCCGCCAAGTTGGAGGCGTTGAAGCGGCCTGCCAGCCGGACGTCTCGCTCTCGCCCATCGAGTCGCAGCCGGAGGCCGTCGATCCGGGCCTCTACCACGGTCGCCTCGATGTCCGCGGCCCGTTCGAGCGCGTAGGACACGACCTGCGCGTCCGTGTCGGCCACCATAGAGGATCCCGCCTCGTCGTCGGCGTTGTAGAGAGCCGTCGCGTCGGGGCCGAGGCCGTCGAACAGCTTCTTCTTCGCCGCCTCGTAGTCCTCCGGCGTGTCGTGGTAGTCGAGATGGTCGACCGAGAGGTTGGTAAAAATCGCCACCTCGTAGTCGAGTCCATGCACGCGGTCCTGATCGAGGGCGTGCGATGACACTTCCATCGCACAGGCCGTGCAGCCACTGTCCACCATGCGTCGCAGCCTACGGTGCAGATCCAGGGGCCCCGGCGTCGTGAGATCCGGGGCAACCGTCTCATCGCCCGTCCGGACCTCGATCGTGCTCAGAAGTCCCGTGGTCGTCCCGAGCGTCTCCAGCAGGTGATGCACGAGATACGCGACCGTAGTCTTCCCATTGGTGCCCGTTACGCCCACGAGACGCAGCTCGTCGGCCGGGTCGCCGTAGAGGGCGGCCGCGCCCTCGGCCAGGGCCCTCCGCGTGTCCGTCACGCGGGCGAACATGACCTCGGGGAAGCGCTCGCGCGCCCGGGTCGGCAGCGCCTCGCACAAAACGAGACGCGCGCCATTGTTTACCGCCATGTCAATGAACGAGTGGCCGTCGGCGTCCACGCCGCGAATCGCGACGAAGCCGCCGCCCGGCGTCACCGCCCGACTGTCGTCCGTCAGGCCGTCAATCTCAAGGGTGTCGGAATCGGGGGCCTCAAGCCCCGCTATCGTCTCAACCAGCAAATCGGCCTCCCGAAGCCGCCGCCGCAGCGCCGGCCAGGACAGGGGATCGGGCTCCGACGCCGCAATCCGCTCAGTCTGTGCAGATGTAGGGCCTGGCATGGGCTCACTGGGCCGCCGTGAGAAGGGCACGAGTCGGAAGCGGGGCGCCCGGACGAGGCCGCTGTCGCACGACCTCCCCCTCCCCGGTAAGCCGCGGCTCGATGCCCTGCTCGCGCAGCCACGCCACCGCCCGGCGCGTGCTGAGTCCGGTCAGGTTTGGCATCGCGTCCGGCCGACCCGCAGGGAGCGTGTCCGCCGGTGAGCGGGCCTCGGTCAGTGCCGCGTCGGGGGCGGGCGTCGGATTCGGCGTCATCCGATCCACCACCGCCGGAAACGTGCCGGCCCACCGACGCGCCACCCGCCGAAACACCGGCGCGGCCACGTCGCCGCCGTGCGGCCCACCGTCGGGCGCCCCCAGCACCACGAGGAGCGCCACCTCCGGCGCGTCGGCGGGGAAGAAGCCGACGAACGAGGCGCGAGTCTCCTCCGTGGAGTACTCCCCGTCGGCCATCTGAAGGGCCGTACCTGTCTTCCCAGCCACACGGAGCCCGTCAATCTGAGCATTGGTGCCCGTTCCGTTCTGAACGACGCGTTCGAAGGCAGATCGAAGCGTGTCGGCCGTCTCCCTCTGAAAGGCCCGCCGAATGGTTTCCGGCTCGTTCTTCCAGAGGGTTTTCCCCGTCACGTCCTGCCGTTCGGCGACGACATAGGGGCGTTTAATAAGGCCCCCGTTCGCCAGCGCACTGTAGGCCGTGATCAGTTGCAGCGGCGTGACCGACACCTCGTAGCCAATGGCCATCGAGGTCTGGGTCGTCGCGCTCCACTGAGGCGGCCGCTTCAGCACGCCCCCCACCTCGCCGGGCAGGTCGATCCACGTGGGCTGACTGAAGCCCATGTTGCGGGCGTATTGGTAGAACGTGCCACGGTCGAGCTTCTCCACCGTCTTGGCCATGCCCACGTTGCTCGACTTCGCGATGACGTCAGCAAACGAGATCGTCCCGTGCGCCTGCACGTCTTTCATCGTGTAGCCGTGGAAAACGGCCCATCCGTCGCCGGTCTCCACCGAGTCGTCGAGGGTCACAAGATCCTGCTCAATGGCCGCGACCGCCCCTACGAGCTTAAACGTCGATCCCGGCTCAAAACGATCGGTGAGGGCTCGGTTGCGCCGCGCCCCACTGGCGGCCTGGGCGGGCCGATTGGGGTTGTAGGTTGGCACGTTGGCCATGGCGAGAACGGCTCCCGTACTCGGATCCATGGCCACGGCTGTGCCCCACTCAGCCCCACTCTCGCGCACGCCCCGACGAAGCTCATTTTCGAGCGCCGCCTGCCGCGTCAGGTCGATGGTGAGCACGAGGTCGTCGCCCCGCTCCGGCTGCACCACCTTTCCGCCCACGTACGCCTCAATGCGCCCGCTCCGGTCCCGTCGCACGATGCGGCGTCCGGGCGTGCCCGTCAGCGTGTCGTCATACGCCAGCTCCAGCCCAGCGAGGCCGTCTCCCCCACTCCCGACGTGTCCAATCACGTGAGCCGCCGTCGTGCCGTAGTTGTAGCGCCGCCCAAACTCCGGCGTTAAAATCACGCCCGGCACGTCCCACTTCTGAACGGCCTCGTACTGGCGCGGTGTGAGCTCCTCGCGCAGCTTTACGTACTGCGGACTGTGCCGATCTCGCACCAGCGTGCGATACCGAGACGCCGGAACGCCGGTCAGGGCGGCCAACTTGTCAAAGAACGTCCCCGCCTGCTCCTGGAAGCCCTCTACCGTAGGGTCCAGGGCCAGGTCGTATCGGGCCGTGTTGGTCGCGAGGCCCCGCCCCTTCCGGTCCAAAATGGCGCCCCGCATGGCCGGAATCGTCACCGTCGACCGGGCCTGCTCTCGCACCTGGTCCCGGAGCGCATCGGTCTCGGTCACCACGATCTGGCCCATCTGCGCCGCCACGGCCAACGGGACGAGGCCGAGCAGCGTCAGCGCCACGTACATCCGAGCCAAAATTTGGTCTTTGGGCTTCATGGCAATTGGGGGGTCAAAAGGGCGAATTGTGGGGACATGTGGGGAGGCCCCAGTCTCTACTCGCTGTTATTCGACAGTAATGGGCGGTCCGTACGTGACGCTTCCTCGCAATCCAAGCTCGCGAGCGCGCTCGTAGATCACCGACGGACCCACGCGGCGGTCGAACTCGCCCTGGAGGCGGTTGTGCTTGAGGTGCAGGCGCTGGTTTTCTTCCCGGGCCTGCTGAAGCTGATTGTACAGGTCGGTCGTGGCGTGCACGTGCCCTACGTAGAGGGTGAACACCGCCCCGATCGCGAGGATGAGCAACGAAAAGCGAAGGGTTGATATGTTCTCCAGGAAGGTCCCTTCGGACGTGTTGCGGCGCCGGTTTTTCGACGGTTCGAGGTCCGTCCAGCTTGGAAGCGCCGTGCCGTGCCGCACCCATCCCTCGGACGCGGCGCCCGAGACCGCGTTCGACGCGGCGGAGTCACTCGGGGCCCCATCCCCTCGACTTCGAGTGTGCCGCAGGGAGCGCCCGGTGGAACGTTTTGTTGTATGGGAAGAGCCGTTTCGTCTGCTCATGGGGCTGTCGTATCGAATGTCATGAATGCTGGTCTGCGTCACGAGAACGGCGGAGCGGGGGGGCCAGCCTCGTCGTCGTCCCGCCGTTCGGCGACCCGAAGGCGTGCACTTCGGGCCCGCGGGTTCGCCTTCACCTCTGCGTCTCGCGCCTCAATGGGGCCGCGGGGCGTCTCGGCCCAGGGCGCCACGAGGGTGCCGTACAGGTCACGGCGCGGCTCGCCCTCGAAGTTGCCGTAGCGGAGATACCGCTTCACCCGCCGGTCCTCCAGCGAATGATAGCTAATCACCGCGATGCGCCCTCCCGTGCGGACCACCTCCGTCGCCTGCTCCAGCACGTCCTCCAGCTCATCGAGCTCCGCATTGACCACGATGCGGAGCGCCTGGAAGACGCGCGTCAAGGTTTTCACCGTGTCGGGGGGCGGCACACAGGCCTCGACGACCTCCGCCAGGTCCCGCGTCGTCTCGAGCGGGCGGGCCTCAGAGATCGCTCGCGCAATGCGGTCGGCCCGCGGCTCCTCGCCGTACTGCCGGAGCACGGCGCGCAGGTCGCGCTCGCCCCAGTCGTTCACGACCTGCTGGGCGGTAAGGCCCCGCTGTGGATCCATCCGCATGTCGAGCGGGCCTTCGTCCCGAAAACTGAAGCCCCGCTCGGGCGCGTCGATCTGGTAGGACGAGACCCCGAGGTCGAGCAACAGTCCGTCGATGGGCACAAGTCCTTCCGCCACCAGTACGTCCCGAAGATTCCCGAATCTGCCGTGCACCGCCCGAAAGCGTCCCGCCTCCCGTTCATCGGCAATGTGGTCGCGGGCCGTAGTGAGGGCGTCCGGGTCTCGGTCGATGCCAAGGACGAAGCCCTCGGGGTCGAGCACGTCAAGCAGAGCCCGGGCGTGCCCGCCACCGCCAAGGGTCGCGTCCACATAGCACCCGGACGGGTCGGTAACGAGCCGGGCCTGTACGTCGTGTGAAAGAACAGGTGCGTGGAAGTCGGTGGCGTACCGAAGGGGATCGCCCTCCGGGGCAGCATCGTCCTGAGAATCGTCGGCTGACATCGGTTCGGGTCCACGTCCCTACGGGGAGTCGTCTTTACTTCATCACGCTCTCGGCGAGCTGCTCGTAGTCGGCGGGCTGCTCGTCGAGATATCCGTCGAACTGCTCCGGATTCCAAATTTCGATGTGGTCGTACGCTCCGAGAATGAGCGCCGAATCGTCGAGCCCGGCAAAATCGATCAGCGGATTCGGAATGCTAATCCGACCCTGCCCGTCGAGGGTCACCTCGTTGGCCCACCGCATGATGAGACGAACAAAGTTGCGAACATCCCGGTCGTACATGTTCAATCCTTCGATCTCCTCCTCGATGTCGGCCCACGCGTCCATGGGGTATAGGAAAATACAATCTTCGAAACCCCGCGTCATTGTAAACGTCTCGTTTGCAGCGGGCGACAGGGACTTCCGCATCTTGGCCGGGATGGCCACCCGGCCTTTGCTGTCGACGGAATATTCGGCCTGTCCTTTAAACGCCATGGTGAACACCGCCCCACGGGTAGCGCGACGGAACGGCAAACGAGAATAACGGAGCGAAAATTCCCTGGGACGAGTCCCCACAATTCCCCACGCTCCCCCACAATGTACGCATTCCCCGTTCAATGTCAAGTTCAGCGCCGTGAGAAGGCGATTTTCTCCCCGATTCACCCCCAATCGGGGCCCGTACACCTGTTTCCGACCCTGCCGAGTCCGTCGAACCGACCCCAAACAGAAAAGATTTTCACCCAATAAGAAAATATTTTTACCTCTCCTCTCTTGCTCCGTTGGTGCATGCACACGTATGTTGACTGCGCCGAAGAAGGGGGTTTGGGGTCCTTGAACCCTCTTCCCTCCGCCGGTCGTCTCTCCCTCCGTCCGCCCTCCTCCCATGAACAAGGAGCCCCTTACCCAGCGCCAAAACCGGGCTTATGATTTCATCGAGCAATACCTCGATCGTCATCAGAAGCCCCCTACGCTGCAGGAGATCGGGGACGCCCTGGACATCTCGTCCACGAACGGCGTCTACAAACTGCTCCAGAAGCTCGAACAAAAGGGCTGGATCGAGCGGGAGAAGCACAAGGCCCGGAGCATTCACCTCACGGACCAGAACCGAGATCCCCTCGGAAGGGGCGGGGGACCTCCAAATCTCCCCGTCGTGAGCCATACGTCCAGCGACCAGCCAGAGCGACTACGCGAGCGACCGGTCGGCACTCTCTCCGTAGACTACCGGCTCCTGCGCGACGCTCAAACCCCAGATGACTGCCTTCTCGGACGGGCCGGGGACGACGGCCTGAAGGAGGACGGAATCCAAAAGGGGGACCTGCTCCTGATCGAAGAAGTGGAGTGGGATGACCTCGAGAACAAAACCCTGGTGGCCGTTCTGCTCCAAGACCAGTTGGTGGCGCGCGAGTTCGAGTTCGCCAACCGGAAGATTCACCTGCGGCCGGCAGCACCCCACTACCCCCAAGAAACGTTCTCGCCGACGAACTCCGACTACTACGTCATCGGCCGCGTGCTCGGCCTCATCCGAACGTTCTGACGAGGGGTGTCCCCCTTTCCACTACATGTCGACCGACGCAAGAGGCACGGACTCCCGCTCGGGGGGCTGAGGCGAGGCGACGAGTTCCTGTTCGTGGGCGTAGGACGTGCATGCCCGCACGAACGACTGAAACAACGGGTGCGGATCCCCCACGGTGGTCCGGTACTCCGGGTGAAACTGCACCCCCAGGAACCACCGCTTGTCCGGCAGTTCCATGATCTCGACCAAGTCCGTGTCGGGGTTCACGCCGCTGAAGCGCATGCCCTCCTCCAACAGCTTGTAGCGGAGCACGTTGTTCACCTCGTAGCGGTGCCGATGCCGCTCCTGCACCATCTCGGCCTCGTAAATCTCGTGGGCACGGGAGCCTTCCTGAATGCGGCAGTCGTATTGCCCGAGGCGCATGGTGCCGCCCTTATCGGAAATCTCTTTTTGCTCCTCCATGAGGTCGATGACCGGATAGGCAGTCTCCTCGTCGAACTCGGTGGAGTGGGCGCCCTTCCAGCCGCACACGTGCCGTGCGAACTCAATGATGGCGCACTGCAGGCCCAGGCAAATGCCGAAGAACGGGAGATCGTGCTCCCGAGCATACTGGGCCGCGAGAATCTTGCCCTCCACCCCTCGATCCCCGAAGCCGGGCGCCACGAGGATGCCCGCCACGTCCCCGAGTGTCGACTCTACGTTGCCCGGCGACAGGTCCTCTGAGAGCACGTACTTGACCTCCACCTGCACCCCGTCGGGCACGCCGGCGAGAATGAAGCTCTCAGTGATGGACTTGTACGCGTCCTGGTGCTCCACGTACTTCCCCACGAGGGCAATGGGAATGGTCTCCTCGGGATTCTTCAGGCGCTTCAAAAACTCAATCCACTCACTGAGGTCGGGCGTGTCGCTGCACGTTTCGTCTTCGTCCCCGTCGGGATAAAACCGATCAACGACGAGCTCGCCCATGCCTTCGTCCTGGAGCAGGAGCGGCACCTCGTAGATCGACTCCGCGTCGAGCATCTGGATGACGGCCTCCTCCTCGACGTTGCAGAAGAGCGAGATCTTGCGCCGCACGTCCGCGTCGATGGGACGCTCCGAACGACAAATAATCGTGTCCGGCTGCAGGCCGTGGGCGAGGAGCTCCTTCACGGAGTGCTGGGTGGGCTTCGTCTTGAGCTCGCCCGCGGCGCGCAGGTACGGAATGAGCGTGAGGTGGGCAATGATGGTGTTGCGGAGCCCCAACTCGTTGCGCAACTGGCGGATGGCCTCCAGGTAGGGCTGTCCCTCGATGTCGCCCACCGTACCGCCGATCTCGGTAATGACGACGTCGTAATCGCCCGTCTCCCCGAGCTTCAGCATCCAGTGCTTGATCTCGTCGATGATGTGGGGCACCACCTGCACGGTCTTGCCCAGGTAGGCGCCCTCCCGCTCCTTGGTAATGACCTCCATGTAGACCCGCCCGGTGGTGACGTTGTTGGCCTGGCTGGTGGGCTGGTCGAGGAAGCGCTCGTAGTGGCCCAGGTCGAGGTCCGTCTCGGCACCGTCGTTGGTCACGTACACCTCGCCGTGCTCGTACGGGTTCATCGTCCCCGGATCGACATTGATGTACGGGTCAAACTTCTGGATCGTCACGTCGAGCCCGCGGTCGGAGAGCAGACGGCCCAGAGAGGCGCTGAAAATGCCTTTGCCGAGCGACGACGTGACGCCGCCGGTAACGAAGATGTACTTGGTCTGCACGGCTCAGTGTGAGTAAAGACGAGGGAGAAGGCGGGGTGGTATCATCCAAAAGATAGGACGCCCCGCGGGGCTTTATCAATCGGCGGGTGCAATCCGGGGGGCCGTCGGTTCCTGACGGGAGCAGCCCCTCCCTCCGTCCCGACCTCTACGATCGGCTCAGCCCCCGTTCGTGTAGTAATTCAGCAGATCCTTTGTGGTGACGATCCCCACCAAGTCCGCCCCCTCCACGACGGGCAGGGACGAGATGTCGTGGGCGAGCAAGATGTCGGAGGCCTCTTTAATGTCCGTGTTGGGCGTGACGGTGATCGGCTCCGTGCGCATCACCTCGCTCGCGGGGCGCGCCAGGGTCTGCACGTCACGGTGCTCCTCGGTGTAGGTATCGAGGAAGGGACTGAGCGCCTCCAGCACGTCTCGTTCCGAGATCACCCCGAGCAATTTGTCGTCCACGACGAGGATGTGGTGGAATCCACCGTCCTGAAGGCGCTTGCGAATGTCCATGAGGGCCGTGTCCGGGGGAACGGTCACGACGTCGCGGCTCATGATGCCGTCTACAGTCATGGGAGACGAGGAGAAATTTGTGGAGATCAGCAGCGTCGTTGCCGAACCCGGTCGGACCCACACGGCGGCGGACCGTCTCGGACGATAAGAGATGAGCAGCGAGGCGGGCGTTCCCTCGTAGTGTGTATTCCGGCGGCAGGAACCGGCCAACTGTGACGGTGTTCGGCGAGCAGGCCGCTGAATGCTACAGTGTCCGCAAAGGAAATGTGAACACTCTGTGAGTCAACCGTCCACTCAGCATGCCCGTTCCTTTACGCCGTGTCTGACGGGCGGCGCGCGACCATGAAGAGCCCGGTGCCGCGGGCATTGTCGTGTTCCAGATCCGTAGCATTGAGCAACAGGCCCAGCGGCAGCGCCGCGGCGTAGTAGAATGGAAGCACGAGAAGTGACGCCCAAGTCGCCCCCAGCATCTGCATGGGCCACTTGATGAGCCCCCGCCACGCCGCAGAGCCATATGGCCCGTAGGTGTAGAGGCCTCGTACTGGCTCCAGCCCGGCTGCCCGAAGTTTGTCGGCGAGCTCGGCCCGCCCGTATCCCTCCCGCACGTGCTCCCCGATGAAGCTCTCGTCCCCTTCGTCCTGCACGTCCGAGCCCCCCTGGTCCGAGGGCGTGTTGATGATGACGTGCCCGCCCGGCCGAAGCACCCGCTCGAAGTGCTCAAAGACCGCCTCGTCGTCGGGAATGTGCTCCATCACGTCGACCGCCAGGATCAGGTCGAACGGGCCCTCCGACTGTAGGTCCGTCAGGTCATCAATCGCCCACTCCACGCGATCGGCGTAGGGCGTCTGGTCCATGAACTCGCGGGCCCGCTCCAGGTACTCGCGCTTCACGTCGACGGCCCGGACCTGGGCGTTTGGGAACGTACGGGCGACAAAATAGGCGTATTGCCCGAACCCTGTGCCGGCGTCGAGCACCCGCACCGGGCGGTCTGCCGGCAGGGCCCCGAGGAGCCGCCGCACCTCTCGCCGCACGTACCATGCCCGCAGGAAAAGCAGGTTTAGGAGCCCGTAGAGCAGTCGCTGGAGCAGGGGATGGCGACTCGCAAGTTGACCGAGCCGGTCCTTGATTGGGTCGTACTTCATGAGGCGATGGGGCGCGCCCGAAGGAAGGGGACGCGGGCGGTCACTGGAGAACGAACACGACGAAGGCGTGAGACTACAGTCTGTACCCCGAAGCATCAACTCTGTTCGTCGCTGTTCTTCTCGAACGAACCGTGGACCCGCCATGACTCACACAGAGGCCGGCGTTACGATCGAACTGACGAAAGGCAACATCGTGAAGCAGCCCGACATGGAGGCCATCGTCAATGCAGCCAACGCGCAGCTGCGGACGGGCGGGGGTGTGGCCGGCGCCATTCACTCGGCCGCCGGGCCCGGACTCACCGACGAGACCCGCCCAATGGCCCCGATCGAGCCCGGAGAGGCCGTCATCAGCGGGGCCCACGATCTCCCGAACGACCACGTCATCCACGTGCTCGGGCCCGTGTATGGGGGTGACGAACCGTCCGACGAGTTGCTCCGCACCGGCTACGAGAATGCCCTCCAACGAGCCGAGGAGAATGAAATTTCGTCCGTCGCCTTCCCGGCCATTTCGACGGGCGCCTTCGGGTATCCGCTCGACGAGGCGGCCCGCATCGCCGTGGAGACAATTCTCGACGCGGCTTCCGACCTCGAATCGGTCGAGCACGTCCGGTTCGTCCTCTTCGACGAGAACGCCCTTTCGGCCCACGAAGAGGCCCTGTCGACCCTCCGAGAGGAGGCCGACGCGTAACCCCTCACCTTCTTAGCACCGCCCATGTCCTCGGCCGCCCCCTGGACCGAAACCGTCTCGGTCCGCTCTTCCGACCTCACCCCGCACGGCACCGCCTCGGTGCCGGCCCTGTGCGTCTATCTGCAGGAGGCCGCCGGCCACCACGCCGACGCGTTGGGCGTCTCGATGCAGCACCTGCGGGAAAAGGATCAGGCCTGGGTGCTCTC
>CAYLMT010000031.1:0-17235 GCA_964384855.1 uncultured Salinivenus sp. | reverse complement strand
CATGAAAGAAACCGCGGACAAGGCCGTCGAGCAGTGCCCCACGGTCGAACACGTCGTCGCACACCGTCACCTGGGACGTAATGATACCCCCATGACGGACGGGCGCGACCGCTTCTGGTCCGATTTCGTAGCCGGACACGACCCGGAGGCCCGGACGGCCCGGACCGACGCCGAGGACGTGGTTATGATCATCTATACGAGTGGCACCACGGGGCCGCCAAAGGGGACGGTGCATACGCACTGCGGATTCCCCATCAAGGGTGCGCAGGACATGTACCATCCGATGGACCTAAAGCCGGGGGAGACGATGTACTGGATGAGCGACATGGGATGGATGATGGGACCGTGGCTCGTCTTTGGAACGCTCACGGTGGGCGCCACCATGGTGCTGTACGACGGCGCCCCCGATCACCCGGACCCCGGCCGCCTGTGGCGCATGGTGGACGAGCACGAGGTGACGCACCTCGGCGTCTCACCCACCCTCATCCGCGCCCTAAAGACGCACGGAGACGAGCCTGTAGAGGCAACCAACCGGTCGAGCCTACGCGCCATCGGCTCCACGGGCAGCCCCTGGGACCCGGAGTCTTGGTCGTGGTGCTTCGAAACGGTGCTCGACGGCGAAAAGCCGATTCTCAATTACTCCGGCGGCACCGAGATCTCCGGCGGCATCCTCTGTGGGAACTTCCTGGAGCCACTCAAGCCCGCTGCGTTCTCCGGCCCTGTCCCCGGCATGGACGCCGACGTGGTGGACGAGGACGGCACGCCGGTCCGGGAAGAGGTCGGGGAACTCGTGCTGCGGGCTCCCTGGATCGGCATGACCCGCGGTTTCTGGGGGGACGACGACCGGTATCACAACGCGTATTGGAATCGGTTCGACGACGTGTGGGTGCACGGCGACTTCGCGGCCGTCGACGAGGACGGCCTCTGGTACATCCTGGGCCGCTCGGACGACACCATCAACGTGGCCGGCAAGCGCCTGGGCCCCGCCGAGATCGAGGCGCTCCTGAACAGGCACGAGTCGGTCGCCGAGAGTGCCGCCATCGGGGTGCCACACGACGTGAAGGGCTCCGAGATCGTTGCCTTTGTGGTGCTGGAGCCGGGCCATGACGAGAACGACGCCCTTCGCGAGGAGCTCATGCAGGTCGTCGTGGACGAGATGGGCAAGCCCCTCAAGCCGCGCGAAATTCTCTTCGCCGATGCCCTCCCCAAAACCCGCAACGCCAAGGTGATGCGGCGCGTCATCCAGGCCGCGTACCTGGGAGAGGACCTCGGCGATACGTCGAGCCTCGAAGACCCGAGCACCGTCGACGCCATCAAAGAGGCGCGGTAGAAACGGGCCCGTTCCCCTCGCTCTCCCTCGTTCCAACGACAAACAACCCCTTCCCCCCAGCGTATATCCTCCTGAGTGCGTAAAGGAACGGTGAATCCAGGTCGGGGAGCCATGTGGGTGCGTGCCGTCATATTCTATTTAATCCTGGCGGGTGGCGTGGGACCCAGTTCTGCGGTCGGCCAATCCACGGGCGTCATTGAGGGGCGAGTGCTCGACGCCGACACGGATGCGCCCTTGCCACGTACCCACGTCTTCGTGCCGGAGTCGATGCACGGAACCGTGGCCGATTCAACCGGGCGATTCAGACTGGAAGGCGTCCGTTCGGGCCCGAAGCGGCTGTACGTGTCGCGTGTGGGATACGAGACACGCTCCCTTCAACTTCGCACACCCCGCGATCATCCGCTGGTCGTGACCCTCCGCCTCGACTCTAAGGTGCTTACTTCTCCGCCGGTCACGGTGTCGGCGGAGCGGGACGAGGAATGGTACGAGCGCCTGAACCACTTCAAACGTCTATTTATCGGACACTCCGATTCGGCGGACAAATGCAGGCTCGTGAATCCCGAGGTGCTCCGTTTCGACGACAAGTGGTGGGGCCGATTCGAAGCCTGGGCCGAAAAGCCGGTGATCATTGAGAACCGAGCCCTGGGCTACCGCGTCACCTATTTCTTGAAGGAATTCGAAGAGAGCGGGTCGGTGGTGCGGTGGGACGGTGAACCGCTCTTTGAGCCCCTGACGCCGAAGGACTCTGCGCAGGCGATCCGGTGGCGACAAAACCGCCTTGAGGTATACCGGGGGTCCCTTCGACACTTCCTCCGGTCCCTCATGGACGATCGACTGGACGAGGAACAGTTCGACCTCTACCGTCTGCCTCGGGCCTCCGCCTTCCGTTACACCGCCCGTGCCAACCGTTTCCCCACGAGCCGCGACCGCATCTTAGAGCCCGGTCCCGACTCCACCTATCTGCTCGACGCTCACGACCGGCTCGAAGTCGTCTACCACGGCGAGCCCGAAAGCGAGGCGTACCTTGAGTGGGCCGACCTGCGCCGCCGCACGCCCCGGGACCACCAGACGTCGCAGATTGAACTCAACGAGCACCCGATTCACATCGACCCGTCCGGCGAAATTATAGAACCCTACGGGGCCACGCTCTACCAGTACTTTGCCTTCACCGCCCGCATGGCCGAGCGCCTGCCCCGCGAATACGAGCCGCCGAGGTAGCCCGGCCGGATCGTTAGCCGACCCAGAAGGCGTTTTCGTAGTGGTGCACCTCCGGTCCCCCCTCGGTCAGCATCACCGTCACCACGTCGAAGCGGGCCGGGGCACCCTCTGATTCGTGCTCGTGGAGGTAGCCCCGCGCCGCGCTCTGCAGTGCCTCCCGCTTTTCCGCCGTAATGGAGGTCTCTGGTGCCCCAAACCCCGTTCCGCTCCGGGTCTTCACCTCCACGAAGACAAACTCCTCATCTGCACCGGAATCCCGACACACCACGTCCACCTCATTGCGTTCATGGCGATAGTTGCACTCTAAAATCTCATAGCCAGCCTCGTCGAGATGGGCGGCAGCAATGTCTTCTCCACGGTCCCCGATGTCATTGGTCGTCGCCATGGTGACAAACAGGAATTCCCATTAGGTCGTGTCGGACCCGGCCTCGTCACCCCAGGCGTCACCCAGCTGGGGCGCTACGTCAAGCAGTTGTTCGATCTGGTCGACGTTCTTGTTGCGGACGAGAGGAAGCAGGGCCTCGGAGACGCCTTCGAGTACCTTCATGAGGTCAATCAGATTGGCAAAGCGCTCGTAGAGCACCTGTTCGGCTTCCGGGCGCTCCTCGATCGTTTCGTCGTCCTCGACCAGCAGCTCGGCGCAGTCTTCGAGTTGGGATCGCACGGGATGGACTTCCCGGCGCTGGCGTTCCTCGATGATGCGGGCGGTAATCTGCCACACGTCCGTCTCCGCGCGGTAGTAGTCTTTGCGGGACCCGGAGCGATGCGTTTTGTCCACGAGGTTCCAGTCGACGAGTGACCGAAGGTTCATGTTCGCATTGCCTCGGCTCACGTCGAGGCGCTCCATGATCTCGTCGGTGTTGAGAGGACGATCCACACAGTAGAGCAGCGCGTGGATCTTCGCCATCGTGCGGTTAATCCCCCACGTGGACGCCATCTCGCCCCACAGCGAGACGAACCGATCGACGGCGACCCGAGCCTTGGAGTCGCGGTCGAGGTTCGAGGGATCCGGCCCGGAAGATTCAGGGGACGACATGAAGGGATGTGCACTTTTAGAGGCCGGCTTCCCAAGGAGAGCCATCCGGCTCGACAAGCCAACTCCTAAATCCCTCCGAATTGTTTCTCTCGCGTGGAACGGGCCTATACATCGCGGCCCGCGGTTTGTACACTCACGAATGGCAACCGAAGCTCGCCGCCTCCGCCAACTCCGTCAACCGAGCACTTTTCCACATCGTTCTAGGTCCATGTCCTCTCCCGCCAAGCCTTCCCCCCCCATCATCACCATCACGACAGACTTCGGCACCGAGGATGCGTACGTGCCGGCCATGAAGGGGACGATGCTCTCCATCTGTTCGGACGTGCGGCTCGTGGACGTGACCCACGAGATCAGCCCGCAAGACGTGATGGAAGCAGCCTTCGTGTTGCGCTCGGCCCGCCCCTACTTTCCGGACGGGGCCGTGCACCTTGTAGTGGTAGATCCGGGTGTGGGAACCGAGCGGCGCGCCGTGGCACTCCGCGCCGAAGGCCAGTGGTTCGTGGGACCCGACAACGGCGTCTTCCCACTCGTGCTGGACCAGGCGTCCCCGGAGGCAATCGTGGAGCTCGACGATCCAACGTTCTGGCGAGACGCCTCCCCAAGCACCACATTTCACGGCCGCGACATTTTCGCGCCCGCGGCCGCTCACCTTGCCGCCGGACGGTCCGTGGAAGACCTGGGCACGTCGATCGACACCCTCGAACCACTCCGCTGGGCCCAGCCATCGTCCGCCGATCGAACGGTCCAGGGCTGGGTGGTGCACGTGGATCATTTCGGGAACTGCATCACGAACATCCGACGCTCGACGCTGGCCGAGGCCGCTGGCCTGGAGGATCCGAACGCACCGCTCGACGCCTTTCCGCCCCTGAAAGCCTACGCCGGCAACACCACGTTACAGGCTCTCCATCCCACGTACGGAGCCGTCCCCGAGGGCGACCCGCTGCTCCTCTTCGGAAGCACGGGCTACCTCGAGATCGCCGCCAATGGGGGGAACGGCGCCGAACTCCTGGACATACGAAAGGGCGATTCCGTGAAAATTGTCTTCGAAGAGCCGTCCGAGTAACCCTGGTCCTCGGTTGCGTCCCCCGCGCCTTTCCCCAGGTGGTCCCCTGCCCCCATGGCCCTCGCCTCCACGTCGCCCGACCCGCCATCTCCACTGAAGAATCTGGACACCCTCTACCCGCTCGCCTGCATGCTGGTGGGAGACGAGGGGGCCCCCACCCTCCTCGTTCGGGTCTATGAACAGGTGGCCGACGCCCCCCCAGACGAACGACCTGACAATCTGGACGACTGGCTCGTATGGCTTTTGCGGGAGGCCCCAGAGGACGGTCTCAGAACGAATGACCCGACGGTCTCCGATGCATCCTCACCCTCCGGGACGGACTCGCTCCGGGACGAGGTTGCGGAGCGCCTCGTCCGAAATAGCCTGCCCGTCGTCCTAGCAACGTGCTCGGCCGCCGAACGATTTTTTCTCGCCCTCAGCGCCTCTCGGTCGTCCGAATCAGCCCACTTCCCCCGCCTCACCGACATCGTTGAGGAGCCTCTCCCCGCCGACCCGTCCGCCCTCTTGCGGGACAAGCTGCGCACGGTCCTGTCCGCTCCCGAAGCTGACCTCCTCGACGAGACGCTCTCCGACGCGGACCTGGAAGAGGCGCTCCGCGAGGTGCTCCAAGAGCGCTTCGCTCCGGTGCCGAGCTCGCTCCGCGCCCGCCTCCGAGCCACCCTACGATCGACCTCCTCTACGTTGTCGGATGAGGAGAACGCCGATCCAGAAACGACCCCTGATTCATCAGACCGTACTTCGGGTAGCGTGCTCGACAGACTTCCGTCGCGGCCCCGGCCTCGGGCCCTGCTGTTTGTCCTTGTGCTGGGCGCCCTTGTCCTGGCCGGCGGGCTCGGAGTATCGTACCTGACGGGCACCTCGTCGCCCCCCTCTTCACCGCCTCCGAGCCTCGTTGCCTTTTCCGCGGAGCAGACTGGGGCCGTGACGACCGAACTGACCACCAGCCAACCGGACGAGGCGGAAGCCTACCTGGATTCGACCTGGGATCGTCAGGTTCGGCTCCCCACCATCGACGGGGCGGAACTGCAGGGCGTCGGCCGACTCCAGGCGGCCGGCGACACCGAAATCCCCGTCGTGCTGTACGCAGATGCCGACGAGGGCTCGCGCATCGCTGCGTTCGTGTACAGCTACGCCCTCGTCGACCGCCTTGAGAACACGACAACGTTAGACACGCAGATCCGTGCTCAACTGGCCCAGCGCAACCACCTCGTTGCCGACGAGCAGACCTCTGCGACTGGCCTCCTGTGGCGCGACCGGGCCACCATCTTCGTCGTCGTCTCGCCCTCCCTTTCCCCCGACACACTCCGAGCACGCGTGCAGCCCTAGGCACTACGCCGCGTCCGCCGCCGGAATTTGGATGCGAAAGGTCGATCCCTCCCCCACAGTCGACGATGCGAGCTCCAAACGTCCACCGTGATAGGTCTCGATCACGCGACGGGCGAGGCTGAGTCCCAACCCCCATCCTCGCTGCTTCGTGCTGTAGCCGGGGCGAAAGATGTTATTCCACTGCCGACGGTCAACCCCCTCTCCGGTGTCCTCCACCTCGATGAAGATGGCACCGTCCTCCTCCCAGCCCCTCACCGTGATGGTCCCTTCCTCGTCCTCAATCGCGTCGAGGGCGTTCTTGAGGAGGTTTTCGAGCACCCATGCGAAGAGCTCTTCATTCGCCTCGGCGTCGAGCTGGTCGGGCAGGTCCACCGTTAGCGCAATCGACTGGCCCTGCTGCGGAATGCGCCGCCGGAGGTAGCTGGCCGTCTGCTCGATGATGGGCACCAGGTCACAGCGCTCGAGCTTCGGCTGCGAGCCGATGTCCGAAAACCGATCCGCCACCCGCTGGAGCCGCTCCACGTCGTTCTCGATCTCCGTGAGTGCCCACTCGCGCTTCTCCTCCGGCAGGTCGGGCGTGCGCAGCATCTGGATCCATCCCATGAGGCTAGAAAGGGGCGTCCCGAGTTGGTGGGCCGCCTCTCGGGCCATTCCCATCCAGAGGCTGCTCTGCTCGCTGCGGCGGATGTAGGAGAAGCCGAGGTAGCCCACCATCACGAACAGCCCCACAAACACCAGCTGCACCCACGGGAAAATGCGCAGCTCCGTGATGAGCGCGGACTCGTCGTAAAACACGTACTGCGTGAGCTGACTCGCAGAGCGGCCCGCCGCTCCCCCGGGCGCATCGGACACGTCGATCCGGACGGGGATGGGCTCGAAGGCCGACCGCATCTCCTCCAACTCCGCTTGAAGCCGTTTCCGCGCCTCCAGAGAGTCTTCGGCCGAGAGGGCCCAGACGGTGTCCGGCACCCCTACGTTCTGCCAGGACAGCGGCCGGCGGCGCGTCGAGTCGGTGATAATGGCCGGCACGTCGAACTGATTGGGCTCCAGGATTTCGTTCAGAATAAAGTTGAACTCCCGCGTGGAGGGCTGAGCCTGAGCCCAGTCCACGGCCTCCCGAAACGCGGCCAGCCGGTCGGCGGAAAGCGTGTCGGGGACGGACCGGTTCTCTAAGGACTGCAGAAGCGAGTCGAGCCGACGAAACTCCTCCCGGTGGGGGTTCGCCGCCTGCTGAGTCTGTACGACCTGCTCCAGCGCGTCGGCCCAGAGCTGGATCACGGCCTGCTCGCGCTCCTGCAACCGGTCGACGAGCCGCTGGGTGTACCAGAGCGACGCCACGGCAATCCCGACGGCAAAGACGATAAGCCCGAGCTTTAGTTGGACCGACCACCGATAGGCGTCCATGGCACCGCCGGATTGTGCACGTATAAGGCCCCCGCGAGGAGGCGCACTCACAAAAACGAGTCCCCCCGCGGAAGGCTACGCCCGTCTGTCCTGGGAACTCAGGCCGCGGCCATCGGCTGCACGTCCGTAATGATCTGGCTGCGGCGTGGCCCGTTCGAGACGAGCCCAATCTCTACGCCGAGGTAGTCCTCGATGAAGGCAAGGTAGTCCTGAGCCTCTCGCGGAAGATCGTCGACGTGTCGCACGCCGGAAATGTCGGCCTCCCATCCGGGCAGGCTTTCGTACTGCGGCTCCACGCGGGTAAGGTTCTGCGGTTCGCTCGGGAAGCGCCGGGTGGTCTTGCCGTCGTACCGATACTCCGTGCACACCTTCAGCTCGTCGATGCCCGAGAGGACATCGAGCTTGGTAAGGGCCAGTTCGTTAAAGCCGTTGACCATACAGGTGTAGCGCAGGGCCACGAGGTCGAGCCAACCGCAACGCCGAGGGCGGCCCGTGGTGGCCCCAAATTCACCACCCTTCTCTCGCAAGGCTTCCCCGACCTCCCCGTCGAGCTCCGTGGGAAAGGGGCCGTTGCCGACGCGCGTGCAATAGGCCTTCGCGATGCCCAGCACGCGGTCAATCTCGGTGGGCGAGACGCCGAGTCCGGTGCAGCACCCGCCGGCCGTGGGGTGGCTGGAGGTGACGTACGGATAGCTGCCAAAGTCGACGTCGAGGAGCGAGCCCTGAGCCCCCTCGGCCAGCACGCGGGCCCCATCGTCGAGGGCGTGGGAAAGATACGCCGTGGTGTCGGTGACGTACTCGTCGATTTTCTGATCGAACTCGACGTACTCTTCCACGATGCGGTCGACATCCAGCGCCTCGACGTCGTAGATGTCTCGCAGAATGGCGTTCTTTTCCTCGATCGAGCGGCGGAGCTTCCGGCGCAGCACGTCCTCGTCGAGCAGGTCGACGACCCGGATGCCGGTGCGCGCAAACTTGTCGGTGTACGCGGGCCCAATGCCGCGCCCGGTGGTACCGATTTCGTCGTCGTCGGAAGCGGAGGCCCGTTCCTCTTCCTGCGCCGCCTCAATCGCCTTGTGGTACGGCATGATGAGGTGGGCATTGTGGGAGATCTTAAGCCGCCCCTCCACGTCAATGCCCAGAGACTTAATCTTCTCAATCTCCTCCAAAACGGCCTTCGGATCCAGTACCACCCCGTTCCCAATGACGCAGGTCACCCCCTCGTGGAAGATGCCACTCGGCACGAGGTGAAGGACAAACTCTTCCGTCTCTCCGTCCTCGTCATCCCAGACGATGGTATGGCCCGCGTTGGCCCCACCCTGGTACCGCGCGACCACGTCCACGTCGGGGCTCAGAAGATCCACAATCTTTCCCTTCCCCTCATCCCCCCACTGGCTTCCAATGACGATAGATACCGGCATGAGACACGTCGTCGGTTGAACAAGAAAGTCGGTGTCTTCCTCCGTACTCGGACCGCACTACGCCGCACTTCCTTCGAGGCGGCGGTTCAACTCGACGATCGTGGGGGAGGCCACGAAAATCGACGAGTAGGTCCCGATGATCACGCCGATAATGAGCGCGAACGAGAAGCCCCGAAGAACCTCTCCCCCAAAGAAAAACAGAATGGTGACCACGATGAGGGTCGTCACCGACGTGACGACGGTCCGGCTGAGCGTCGCGTTGATCGACCGATTCACGATGACGTCGAAGGCTTCCGTCTTGAACAGATTGACGTATTCCCGCACCCGATCGAAGACCACGACCGTGTCATTCAGCGAGTATCCCACGATCGTCAGAAATGCGGCGATGAGGGACTGATCGATCTGGAGAGAAAACGGCGCAATGCCGGCCAATACCGAGAAGATCCCAAGCGTGATCGTCACGTCGTGCACCAGGGCCGCCACGGCCCCGAGGCTGTACCGCCACTCGAAGCGCACCATGATGTAGAGGAAAATGACGAGCAAGGCCCCCAGCACGGCGTAGATTGCCCCTCGCTTCAGGTCCTCCGCGAAGCGAGGCCCCACAACGTTGGTGCTCTCGATCGAAATGTCGTGGTCCGAAAACCGCTGGTCCAAGGCCGAGAGCACGCGGTTCTCCATCGCCGTGATGTCGTCCTCCGACACAGAGATCCGGACCAGGTGACCCGTCTCTCCGAACCGCTTGACCTCAGGTTCCTCCTCCAGCCTCTCCGTCAGAGCGGAGCGGACGTCGACGGTGTTTAGGTCCGTTGTCCCGCCCACGACGAACTCCATACCCCCCCGGAAATCAATGCCCAGGGCGAGTCCCTTTGTAAGCAACGAAAGAATGCTGATGGCTAACAGCGTTCCCGATATGATGTAGCCGATGCGGCGATTCGGGATGAGGCTGTAGTCGGCGTTCTCGAAAAGACGCATGGTGATCCGTCGTTGAGGAAAAATCCCGTCGTGATGACAGCCTGGAGTGGACGCAGCGGCCTAACCGTAACTCACGTGCATCCGGCGCTCCTCGACCAGGTAGTCGAAGATGATACGTGTGACGATGATCGCCGTAAAGAGGGAGGCGAGAATCCCGGCCATAAGCGTTACGGCAAACCCCTTGATGGGACCGACGCCGAAGGAGTATAGAATGACACCCACGAAGAAGGTAGTAATGTTGGCGTCGAGAATGGCACTCAAAGATTGCTCGTAGCCGGCATTGATCGCAGCGCGGAGAGTCTTGCCCGTGGCCTGTTCCTCCCGCACCCGGTCGTAAATGAGGACGTTGGCGTCCACGGCCATACCGATGGTGAGCACAATACCGGCGATGCCGGGAAGGGTCAGCGTGGCACCGAACCCAGCGAGGATGCCCATAATGAGAATCAAGTTCAACAGCAGTGCAATGTCGGCCACGACCCCAGCCGTGCGGTAGTACATGATCATAAAGAGCACGACCAGCAGGAAGCCCGCCACGACGGAAATGAAGCCCGCCCGGGTGGATTCTTCACCGAGGCTGGGCCCCACCGTGCGCTCTGAAATGATGTTCAGGTCCGTCTGGAGGCGACCCGACTGCAGGACCGTGACGATGTCCGAGGCCTCCTGCCGGGACTCTAGGCCGGTAATTTCTGTGCGCCCCCCCGAGATTCGAGTCTGAATGGTTGCGTTTGAGTACACAATGCCATCCAGGACGATAGAAACCTGATTCCCGACGTTCGCCGCAGTGAGGCGGTCCCACTGTCGAGCCCCATCCGAGTTCATCGTAATCGACACCTTCGGCTGGTTCGTCTGTCGGTCGAACTGAACCGAGGCGTCCGTTACGACTTCACCGGTAAGTTCCGGTTCGGACTGGACGGCG
This sequence comes from uncultured Salinivenus sp., assembly GCA_964384855.1. Classification (GTDB taxonomy): domain Bacteria; phylum Bacteroidota; class Rhodothermia; order Rhodothermales; family Salinibacteraceae; genus Salinibacter. Next base: position 6,549 of record CAYLMT010000031.1, on the reverse strand, counting down.
AGCAAGTGAAACGCCTCGCGCCCGTCCTCCGTCGTCAACACCGGGCTGGCCGTCCACATGGGCTCCACCCCAGGGGGGAACATATTCTGCACCTCCGGGTCCTGGAGGAGCTCGTTCACCCGGGACGTATCAGACGCGAAGGCCCGGCCGATGACCGGCTGGTCCTGACGCGGCATGGGCTGCATCGCAGCCAGAAGCGGGTTTTGGGGCCCTGTCTCCGCACCCTCTCCGGGCTCCGTGAGGGCCGTTCCCTCCTCACTCCCGGACGCCTCCTGGCCCGGGGACGCCGCCAGTTCCGTGCCCTCCGTCACCTCGGACGTGTCAGTGGAGACTTCCGTCGCAGTCGTATCGGCGGCCTGGGCCTCCGCAATACGGGCGGAGTCCTCCGCGGTCGGCTCGTAGTGCTCGATGATGCGCTGCACCGACTCGCTCAACTGCTGGGGATTCGCCATCAGGTGAAAGGTGAGCTGCGAGGCACTCTCCAGCAGGTCCCGGACGCGCTCTCGGTCACTGACCCCCGGAAGCTCTACCACAATCCGCTCGTCGCCCTGCCGCTGGATGGACGGCTCTGTCACCCCGTACTGGTTGACGCGATTGCGGACCACCTGAATGCCATTCTGAACGGCACTGTCCGCTTGGTTCTGGAGATACTCGTGCACCTCGTCGTTCGAGGAACGCCGCGTAATGTCTTCGCTCTGGTCACGGAAGTAGCGGGAGAGACGACCGTCCGGGTTCGCAGCCTCAAATTCCTCGACGAAGGCATCCACCACCGACACATTCTCTTCTTCCGCCCGCTGCTCCGCCACCTGCAAGGCCTGCTGAAAGGCCTCGTCCTTGTTGACTGCCAGCTGATCCAGGAGGTTTGCAATTTGCACCTCCAGGGTCACGTGCATGCCGCCCTGCAGATCGAGGCCCAGATTGAGGGAGTTTTGGTCGACCTGCTCAAGCCACTGGCGATTCTCCTCCCGGTACTCCACCCGCTCCTCCTCGGGCATGTTATTCATTTTGTAGCTGACGTACAGGTTCTGCACCGAAGGAAAAAGGTAGAACCCGCAGAGTCCGACGAAGAAGATCGTAAGTCCAATTTTAAAGCCGTTCCCCTGCATAGAAGACGCGCGTTCAATTCAAGTAGAACCAACTCGGAAGACGGGCCCGTACGTCGAGCCGGTACAATAATCGGCAAAGGCCCCGCATAGACACCCTCACGGACATCCCGTCGTGGTGGGACCTCGGGACGAGAGACGGAGGAACGACTCTACGGTCCCAGCGGGCGAGACGCAACCAAAACCCGGGCCAGCCATCGTGCCTGAAGGGGGAGAAGAACGGCCCGTTCCGCCGGCGGATCCTTGAGAATCCGAGACTGGGGGCGGAGGTTTTCCCAGATCGGTCGCTGCTCTCTTCGCACCCTGCGACCTTTGGACACCGCCCACTGTGAGAACTGCTGGACGAGTCGGACGAGCCTCCGGATCGGCAGCACAAGGAACGCCTGGCAGGACCGGAATAGAAGAGGGGGAAGCATGAAAGAGGACTCGCCGTCCATTTTAGAGTCGACGATTACCAAAAATAACGGGATTGGCAAAATTGTTTCCCCAACGGATCGTTTGTCTACTCCCCCGTTCCAAATTGTTGGGGGTTTCACCCGGTGGGCAGTGCCTCCTTCTCAGGTCATCTAGCCGCATCGGACCCGCGCCCTCGCTGGTCCAACCCACCTCTACGCGCTTCACCGACCCGCCCGATGACCTCTTCCACCAATTCAGGAACGTTCCGCACTCACGACGGCCTGTCGCTCGCGACGCGGCGATGGACCCCAGATACAGCCCCAACGGCGCACATCCTCCTGGTCCACGGCTACGCCGAGCACTGCGGGCGGTACGACCACGTGGCGGAGACCTTCGTGGAGCAGGGCGCCGCCGTGTACGCCTACGACCAGCGGGGCCACGGTCGGTCGGAGGGACGACAGGCCTACGTGGAGCGCTTCGAGCACTACCTCACAGACCTCGACGCGTTTCGGCTCCACGTCGCCCCTCCAGCAGATGTGCCCCTATTTGTCTTCGGTCACAGCATGGGTGGACTCGTTGCACTGCTCTACGTCCTGAACCGCCGCCCCGACCTCCGCGGCCTCTTTCTCAGCGCCCCGGCGATCGAAATCAATCCCGACCTCGCTCCCTTCCTTCGCCGCGTGGCCCAGGTCTTGGGCCGTCTCCTTCCGACCTTCCCCACGGTGCGGTCCCCCCAAGGGTCAATTTCTCGCGACCCGGCGGTCGTGGACGCCGCCCGGAACGACCCGCTCAACTACCACGGACGCACCCTCGCCCGCACCGGCGCCGAACTTCTCCGCGCCGGAAACGAGGCCCAGCGTCGCCTCCAGGAGTTGACGACGCCGTTTCTCGTTTTTCATGGCACGGCGGACCCTCTCGCCTCACCGGCCTGGAGCCAGCGGCTCTACGACCGGGCAGCCGCCACCGACAAAACGCTAAAGCTGTACGACGGCCTCTACCACGAAACCTTCAACGAGCCGGAGCGCGAAGAAGTGCTCGGCGACCTGCAGACCTGGCTCGCGGAGCGGCTGCCTACTGATTCGACTCCGTGACGAGGTCGAAGGCCACCTGCACCTGGGCCGAGACCTCGATCTCTCCCGCGGCGTACGCCTCCGGCTCCGCCTGACCGGTGTCGCCAGCTTTCGCCATCGCCACCCGGGCGATCTCCGGCTGCGGGCGTACGAAGTCGAAGCTTTGCTCATTGATGGTGCGCACGGGCCCGAGCTTTGCGTCGAGCGTTTGGGCCAGGAGCCGGGCCTTGTCACGCGCCGCCTCGGCCGCCTCGCGCAGCGCCTCGTTGCGAAACTGGGTCCGGTCACTCAGCTGATAGTCGATGTTGTCTACCCGATTCGCCCCACTTTCCACGATGTCCGCCACCAGCTGGGGCAGCACCTCCAGTCGATCGAGCTCGACGACCACCTGGCGGGTGGCCTCGTAGCCCACGAGTTCGCGCCGGTTCTCCTCATCGTTGTATTCGTACCGCGGCTGGAGACGGAGACGCTCCATGCGCATCTTCTCTTCCGGGACGTCGAGGGCACGAACTGCGTTCAGGGCGTTTTTGGCGCTAGAGGCGTTCTGGCTACGGGCCTGCTCGGCAGTCTCCGCCTGCGTAACGACCCCGAACCGGACGACGACTTGGTCGGGCTGGGTGGTGACGCTGCCCTCCCCACTGACGGTAACCACGGCCCGATCTTTGTCCTGCGCGGTCGCAGGCAGGACGGTAAGTCCGGCGAGGAAAAGAGTGCAGACAAGAACCGGATATACTCGCGAGAGGTCAGGCATGGACACGAAGGAGGGGTTGGAGAAGGGAAGAAACGGTCCGATGACAGTCCCCGAACGAACGGACCCCGCACGTCGATTCGTATGCGCGCCCGCCCGAATTATTCTTCTCGTCCGAGGAGAGCCGGCCAGAAGTTTCGGGGGCTGTCGGAAAGGGGAATGCGGACCGTGAGCCAACCGTAAGAGAGGTCTTCGGGAGTACTCTCCTTTCCAAGCCCCCATGAGGCATTGAGGGACACATAGTACGCGTCCAGCCCGAGCCCGAGTGTGGTGTACTTGCGCCCTCCAGCATCGTCACTTTCATGAAACCGGCCGAGTCGAAAAGACACGATGTCCAGAACGCTCATCTCCATGCCAATATGCTTCCTAATCCGTTCCCAAGACCCGATTTGAGCTGGCTCCCCTGAAGGACCGGCAACACCCCCCGTGGTACTTCCCCATCCGTTGAACAACGCCGTGAAGGGGGCATCGGCCTTAAAATATTCAGTGCTATAATAATCGGTGGTATCTTTCTCCGCGAACTCCCCACTCACCAGCAGATTCGAAAGCGCTCCGTAAAATCCGACTCGCCACTCGGGACGACCGAACTTTCGAGATTGAGAGGTGAGCTGTAGAGCCCCACCGCCTCGAATCGTTGTGGGAGAAGCGAGGTCGCCGGGCTGGCTCTCGTAGGAGACATTTCCACCAAAGTCCGTCAGGGACAACCCCAGTGAAGGACGAAGGATCACGAAGCCACGCTCCATTCTGGTCTGGTAGTGCACACCCAAGTCGATTGTAGGATGGACCTTCACCTCTTTCCCGTCCTGGTACAGTCCACGACTCCGAATTAAATTCACCCCACCCCCGACAGTGATGCGTGAGGTAGCCTCGTAGGCCCCTGTGAACTTTAGGGATTGCTCGAAGACATTCACAGTACGGACGTCCTCCCCCTGTGGATTGCGGATCTCATAACTCCCCCGCGAGAAATGCTTGACCTGAACCCCGGCGGCCCATCGGTTCATCTTCACGGTTCCTGACGGAGCCGTGATCCAGTAGTCCCCGAAGACCGCTGGGAGAATCCAGGGCGAACTGTATATCGGTCCCTGAATAAGATTAACGTTGCTCCCGATCCGAACGGCTTCTTCCGTCCCGATGGTCGCCGGATTGACGCTGATGGCCCCGGGATAGCCGCGAGCCGCGACGGTGGCATTGCCCAGTGCGTGAACGTAGGGATGGGGCTGAATCGTCTGAAAGTCGTAGGCCGTCAAGCCCAATTGTGCTTTCGCCGGATGCCCCCAGCAAGCCACGAGAAAAACGAGACTGAGAACGACAGTTTTGCATGTGGATCGCATGGAACGGAGTGAACATTCCGAAGGAATAGCTCACTCTCCGGGCCGCTCCAACCGACGATCAGGTAACATGACGAACCGCGGGGATCTCTACGGATGCAGCCGGGCAATCGTGCGGGGGAAAGGAATCGTTTCCCGCACGTGGTCGCGACCCGTGAGCCACGAGACGGTCCGCTCCAAACCCAGACCGAAGCCGCTGTGGGGCACCGAGCCGAATTTGCGTAGGTCGAGGTACCAGTCGAAGACCTCCTCGGGGAGGTCGTGTGCCTCGATCTGTTCCTTTAGAAAATCGAGATCAGTCGCCCGCTCGCCGCCGCCAATGATCTCGCCATACCCCTCCGGCGCGAGCACGTCGATACCCATCGCGAGCCGATCGTCGTCCGGGTCGCGCTTCATATAGAAGGCCTTGATCTCCGCGGGAAAGCGGTGCACAATGACGGGACGGTCGAAGTGCCAGGTGAGGACCGTCTCGTCGTCACCCCCGAAGTCCTCGCCCCATTCGAAGGACTGCGCGGATTCCTTCCAGTCCGGCAGGTTTCGGAGGGCCTCCTCGATCTCGTCGACCCGCTTGTTGATTTCGATCTCACGGGCGTCGATCTTGCGCTTCACGTGCTTCTTCGCCTGCCCGCGGCGCTTCTGATTCTCCTCTTTCTCCTCCAGGAGCTCCGCCTTTTCTTCCTTCAGGGTCTCCATCCGTTCGTCAATCATCTCGGCCGTCTCGTCGCTGCGGAGCAGCTCCACCGCCTCGTCGTAGCTGATGCGCGGAAACGGCGTTTCCACCTGTTCGAGGACCGACGTGTCTCGGTCCAGGGCCTCCAGTTCCCGTTCACAATCGTCCAGTACGGCCTGCACGATGTGAGCGATGAAGTCCTCCGCGAGCTGGGCGTTCATCTCCAGGTCGTAGAACGCCATCTCCGGCTCGATCATCCAGAACTCGGTCAGGTGGCGCCGGGTGGCCGATTTCTCCGCGCGGAACGTCGGGCCGAACGTGTAGATCTTGCCGTAGGCCATGGCCATCGCCTCCCCGTGGAGTTGCCCGCTCTGCGTGAGATAGGCACTCTCGTCGTCGAAGTAGTCGAGTTCAAAGAGCGTCGAGGTCCCCTCCACCGCGTTCCCCGTCAGGATGGGCGCGTCGGTCTGGAGAAAGCCGCGCTCCTGAAAGAACTCGTGGATGGCCGTCACGATGCGGTTGCGAATGCGCATAACCGCCCACTGGCTCTCACTCCGGAGCCAGAGGTGGCGGTGCTCCATGAGGAAATCGATCCCGTGCTCCTTCGGGGTGATGGGATAGTCGCCCGACTCGCCGATCCGCTCGATAGCGTCGACCTGCAGCTCGTACCCGCCGGGCGCCCGCTCGTCGGCACTCACCGATCCGGTAATTTCGAGGGCCGCCTCCTGCCGCACGTCGTCGGCCACGGCCCAGCTGTCCGCGTCCACCGCGTCCTGCGGCACCACGCACTGGACAAAGCCAGAGCCGTCACGCAGGATCAGAAACTTGATGCCGCCGGAGCCGCGCTTGTTGTGGAGCCAGCCCTTCAGGGTGACCGTTTGGTCGACGTGGTCGGCGAGATCCTCGATGCGGGTGAAATCTTCGATCGTCCCGCCCTCCCGCTCGGGACTGAGCGTCGGGGCGGATGGGTCGGCGTCAGACATGCGTCGTGGGAGTGGATGGAAAAGAACCGGGAGAATGAAACCGTCGTGCGAACGAGGCGCGCACCGTCAAGGTGATACATCGGCTTGGGCTGAGGTTCCTATATGGGGCGGGCTTCGTCAGACGATCATCCACGCCACAAGCGCTGGGATCAGCGGCCAGGCCACGACCAGATCGGCCAGGAAGGCATCTCGAGGCCGCGCGGGATCCAGCCCCCACACCGCGCCCCCCATGAGCACCAGGCCGACCGCGT
>CAYLMT010000030.1:14115-17756 GCA_964384855.1 uncultured Salinivenus sp. | reverse complement strand
GCCGACAAGGCCCAATACGAACTGGCGCTCCTTCACTTCTATCAGGGGGAGTTTGATGCAGCGACGGCCCGGACCACGTCTATTAGCGAAAATCCGTCGGCGGACGTGGCCAATGACGCAATCGAACTGAAGACCCTCCTCCAGGAAGCCCGCGGCCCGGACTCGCTCGACACGGCCCTTCGGACCTTCGCCCAGGCTCGACTCTTCGAGCGGCAGCATGCCCACGAACGTGCACTGGCTTCGCTCGACACCCTCCTGCAGCAGCACCCCCGACACTCCCTCGCCGACGACGCCCGGTTCCGGCAGGGTAACATTCACCTCGCCCGCCGCGACACCTCGGCGGCCCTCACCGCGTTCCGGGCTGTGCCGGAGCGTCACCCCCGCAGTCCCTACGCCGACCGCAGCCTCTTCCGGGCCGCATCGCTCCTTGAAGCGAGTGGGCGCCCCGCGGCGGCCGTGGAAATCTACAGCCGCCTCCTGACCGAATACCCCAAGTCCCTCCTCGCCGGCGACGCGCGGGGCCGCCTCCGCGCCCTTCGGCAATCTCAGGGCTAGTGTCCCCCTGCTCGGCTCGCAAACACCCTCCCTCCAATCAACACGCCCCGCCATGCGTCTCCGGTCTGTCCTTGCCATTGCCGCTGTACTCGTGGCCGGTGTCCTAATCACGCCCCCAGCCGCGGCGCAGGACCTGCTCATTCCGATGGACGAGCAGCAAGAAAACCACCTGAAGGCCTACGGGGCCGTCTACGCGACCCTTCAGGAAGACCAGACGGTCGACTGGCTCCTCAATCACCGCGGCGGCTCGTTCCTCACTGAGGCCAGTGCGGCCGTCCGTCAGGAGCTGCAAGTCCGCGGCGTGAGCTTCACGCCCGTCAGCGCCGGAGAGGCGTCGAAGATTATCGCAGAGGTGGAAGCCGACGGCAGCAACAAATCCGTGGTGCCCCTCGAAAAGGCTCCCGAGATTGCCGTCTATGCACCGGAGAGTGCTGTCCCATGGGATGATGCCGTGCGGCTGGCGCTGGAGTACGCGGAGGTCCCGCACGATGTGATCTACGACGAGGAGGTCCTCAATGGCGACCTCGCGTCCTACGACTGGCTTCACCTCCACCACGAGGACTTCACCGGCCAGTTTGGCAAGTTTATCCGTTACCGCAACGAGCCCTGGTACATCCAAAAGCAGAACAAGGCCGAGGCGGCAGCCAAAGAGTTTGGGTTCCGCAAGGTGAGCCAGTTGAAGCTGGCCGTCGCCGAGCGCATCAAACGGTACGTCTCGCAGGGGGGGTTTCTGTTCTCGATGTGCTCCGGCACCGAAACCTTTGACATCGCCCTCGCCGCCCACCAGACCGACATTGTGCCCGAGGAGTACGACGGGGACCCAGTGGACCCGAATGCGCTGGAGCAACTCGACTTCAGCAATACGCTCGCCTTCCGCGACTTTACCCCCAACCTCAACGCCCACGAGTACGAGCACTCCAACATCGACGTGGGCCCACCGCCCGCAAAGATGCGGGATCCATCGATGGACTACTTCACGCTGTTCGAATTTAGCGCCAAGTGGGATCCCGTCCCCAGCATGCTTACCCAAAACCACGTGGCGACCGTCAAGGGGTTCGTCGGGCAGACCACCGCCTACAGCGAAGACGTGCTCAAAGAAGATGTGGTCGTGCTTGCCGAGGCCCCCGATCGTCCCCAGGTGCGGTACATTCACGGAACGCACGGGCAGGGCACCTTCACCTTTTACAGCGGCCATGACCCGGAAGACTACCAGCACTTCGTGGGCGACCCACCCACCGACCTCTCGCTGCACCCCCAGTCTCCCGGCTACCGGCTCATCCTGAACAACATCCTCTTCCCCGCCGCCAAGAAGAAAAAGCAGAAGACCTAATGCCCGCGGCACTCCTCTTCGCTCTCACCCGCCTCTTTTCTGTATAATATGAGCTCTTCCCTCCCCCCCAAGCCGGTCTCGGCCTCCACGTGCAAGATGACCGAGATCGTGCTCCCCAACGACACCAACAGCCTCGGCAACATGATGGGGGGTCGGCTGCTGCACCTCATGGACAAGTGCGCGGCCATCTCTGCCCAGCGACACGCGAATCGGGTTTGCGTGACCGCCGCCGTGGACAACGTCGAGTTTCAGTCGGCCATCCGGGAGGGCGAAGTGGTCGTCATCGAGAGCCACGTGAACCGGGCCTTCCGCACGTCGATGGAAGTGGAACTCAACGTGTGGGCTGAAAACCCGCTGGAGGAAACGCGGCGAAAGTGCAACCGCGCCTTCTACACGTACGTGGCGCTGGACGAAGCGGGGGAGACCGTGCCCGTCCCCAACGTCACCCCGCAGACGGACCGGGAGGAAGAGCGATACGAGGCCGCCGCCAAGCGTCGCGACATTCGCCTCGTGCTCGCCGGGCGGAAGGACCTCGAGGACGCGGCCAGCCTCAAGGACGACATGTTGACGGCGCTACAACACTCGACGGATGCCACAACGTGAAGCGTGTAGGGCCGGGCCGAGAATCCCCTGGGGACGCGTCCTTTTTTCAGTCCTCCTCGTCGTGCTGTGTGCGATGGTCGGGAACGTCACTCCGACCCTCGCCCAGCGGCAGCCGGATGCCCTCGGGGCCGGCTTTCAAGTCGGGCGGCCCGGGGGGTTTGCCGTCAAGTGGTACCGCCCCAAGCCCATCGCGTACGACGGGATCATCAGTTCCGACGGGGATGATTTTATCGTCGGCCACTTTCACCGGCTCTGGGAACGCCCCATCCCGGACTCGCCCCTCCACCTCTTCGTGGGACCCGGTGTGATGATCGGCCCGTCCCGGCTCAGTCAATCGCCCCGCGTCCGCCTCGGCCTGAGTGGCGAAGCTGGACTCAATTTTTACGCCGAACGCTTCGAGGTCTTCTTGCATGTGACGCCCGCCCTCCGGTTCTTACCCAACACCCACGTAAGGATCGACGGCAACGTCGGCCTCCGCTACTACCTCCGGTTCCCCTGACCTCAGAGAGGGCCTCTCAATCCTTTTTCGTCATGCTGTTTAATCGCGTTCTCATTACCGGCGCCAACGGATTGCTTGGACAGGCGCTGGTTCGGCGCCTCAGCCAGAACCGCGAGTACGACGTGCTGGCGACCGCCCGAGACGATGCCCCGCGATTCGACGGCGGATCGTGCGGCTACACGCCCCTCGACGTGACCCAGCCGGAGGATGTGGCACAGATCTTTGAGGACTTTACGCCTAACGTGGTCGTGAACTGCGCCGCAATGTCCGATGTCGCCGAGTGCGACGAGCACCGGAGCGAGGCCTGGGCCGTCAACGCTCGGGCCGTCAAAACGCTCGCCAAGCACTGCCGCACCACCGGAGCCCGCCTCGTGCAGGTGTCGACCGACTTCGTCTTTAACGGCAAGCGCGGCCCCTACGACGAGGACGCCCGCCCCGACCCTGTCAACTACTACGGGCGCACCAAACTGGCGGGCGAGAACGCCGTACGGGAAGCCGGGCGGGCCAACTGGGCCATCGTGCGCACCGTCCTCCTCTACGGCACGGGGCAAAACCTGAGCCGCTCCAACATCGTCCTCTGGATTGCGGACGAGTTGTCGAAAGGGGAATCCCTCCACATCGTCGACGACCAGTACCGCACGCCCACGCACGTCG
>CAYLMT010000030.1:8911-14015 GCA_964384855.1 uncultured Salinivenus sp. | reverse complement strand
GGCTTTACCACCCCGTAACCTCCGACCTCCCCTCTGTCCGCCACACTCTGAACTCCTCCCCTCTCATGCTCGACCTCGACACCGTTCGCAACAATCCCCGCCGCGTCAAGGAAGCGCTCCGGGCCAAAGGCGTTGGCTCCCCCGACCTCGTGGATTCGCTCCTGGAGGTCGACGACACGCGCCGGTCCACCATCACGGAGCTGCAGGACCTGCAGTCCCGGCAGAATGAGCTCTCCCAGCAAATCGCAACGCTCAAACGCGAGGGGAAAGACGAAAAGGCCGAGGAGATCATCGAGAAGACCGGCCAGATGAAAGAGGAGATCAAGCGCCTCAAGGAGGAGGTGCAGGAGGCCGAGGCTCGGCAGGAGGAGCTCGTGCTGGAACTCCCGAACATTCCGCACCCGAGCGTGCCCGTCGGGGCCGACGAGGACGACAACGAGGTCGAGGAGACTGTTGGCGAGAAGCCCGCTTTTGACTTCGATCCGGCCCCGCACTGGGAGTTGGCCGATCGGCACACTCTCGTGGACCTGGAGCGGGGTGCGAAGGTGACGGGGAGCGGCTTCCCGTTCTACCTGGGGAAGGGTGCGCGGCTCCAGCGAGCACTCCTCAACTTCTTCCTCGACCGCGCCCGGGAGCGCGGCTACACGGAGATGCAAGCGCCGCTCTTCGTCAACCCGGAAAGCGCGGAGGGCACCGGCCAGCTGCCCGACAAGGACGACCTGATGTACGAGATTCCGCGCGACGACTTCTACCCCATTCCCACCGCCGAAGTCCCCGTCACCAACTTCCACCGCGACGAGATCCTCTCGGCCGACGACCTGCCCCGCCAGTACTGCACCTACTCCCCCTGCTGGCGGCGCGAGGCGGGAAGCTACGGCTCGGACGTGCGTGGTCTCAACCGCCTGCACCAGTTCGACAAGGTCGAGCTCGTGCGAATCGTGCACCCCGACGACAGCTACCGCGCCCTCGACGAACTGCTGGAGGACGCGGAAAGTGCACTCGAGGCCCTCAACCTCCCCTACCGCCGACTCCTCATGTGCACCGGAGACATGGGCTTCACACAGGCCAAGGTGTACGACCTCGAAGTGTGGAGCGCGGCGCAGGAACGCTGGCTGGAGGTCTCCTCCGTCTCCAACTTCGAGGCCTTCCAGGCCCGCCGCATGCAGATCCGCTACCGGCCCGAGCCGGAGGCCAAACCCGAGCTCGTCCACACCCTCAACGGGAGCGGCCTTGCCTTTCCCCGCATCGTGGCGGCCCTTCTCGAAAACAACCAGCAACCCGACGGCTCCATCGAACTGCCGGAGGTGCTACACCCGTACACCGGCTTTGCCCGCATCGAGACTGACGAGTGATCCGTGAGCATGACTCGTGAGACATGTCTACTGTCTCCCGTTCATGCCTCACCCGTCCCACCCAAACGCCCTTTCGCCCCCTCCCCCTCTCGCCTTCGCGCCTACACCCGCTCCGGCTCCCCCTGCAGGAAGGCCTCGGCCCTACGCACCATCTCCTCACTGCCGATGAAGAGGGGGGTGCGCTGATGAAGTTTGTCGGGCGCCTTTTCCAAAATTCGCTCGTGCCCGTCTGACGCGGCGCCGCCAGCCTGCTCGGCAATGAAGGCCATTGGATTCGCTTCATACATGAGGCGGAGCTTGCCCTCCGGACTGCTCTCCGTCGCCGGGTACATGTAGATGCCACCCTTCAGCAGGTTGCGGTGAAAGTCCGACACGAACGAGCCGATGTAGCGCGCCTTCGCGGGCCGGCTGGTCTCCGGATCCTGCTGCTGAAGCCAGTCGAGGTAGTCGCATAGGCCCTCTTCGAACGAGTGGTAGTACCCGCTATTGATCGAAAAGAGCCGCCCGCGCGACGGCGTTTGGATGTCCGGATGTGACAGCAAAAACTCGCCGATCGATGGGTCGAGCGTAAAGCCATTCACCCCGTTGCCGGTGGTGTAGACGAGCATCGTCGAGGAGCCGTACACGACGTATCCGGCCGCCACCTGCTCGGTCCCCGATTGCAACGCCGCCTCCGGATCCGGCTCCTCCTTGTCGAAGGCATCCGGAAGCCGGTAGATGCTGAAAATGGTGCCCACCGATACGTTCACGTCGATGTTGGACGATCCATCAAGGGGATCCATCAGAACAATGTACTTTCCATCCCCCTCCTCCGAGACGCTACTTAGGGGGATGGCCTCCGCGTGCTCCTCGGACCCGATGAGGCAGCACTCCCCCCCTCGCCGCAGTGCCTGCACAAATTCGCGGTGGGCGAGAGCATCCATCTTCTGCTGCACCTCTCCCTGAACGTTCCGTTCGCCCGTACTTCCGTACACGTCAATGAGCCCCGCGCGGCGCATGTCGCGGTTCACGATCTTGGCGGCCAGGCTAATGTCGCGCAGGAGCCGTGAGAACGCGCCGGTCGAATGCGGAAACGCGTCCTGTCGTTCGAGAATGAATTGCTCGAGGGTCTTGAATGTGTCCAGTTCGTCGTCGGGCACGCCGTCGCCGGTGTGGGACGAGTGATGAGATCCGGTCATGACGGGAATCGGGGGCGTGTGGGAAGGGAGATCGGAGGACGCGGGAACGAATCAATATCCAAGATCCTGGAAGCGGTTCCACGAAGGATCAATGGACGTCACGCCGTTCCACCTAGACGACCGCATCGAGCTCAAGCTGATCCGCGATGCGTCGGGTGTTCGGAGCATCCGCGGGCCGTTCGTTCAGGTCCGCCTGCAGTCGATCAAGATCGTGCGGTCGGTCCACGTCATACCACTGTGGAAGCACCGTAATGTCGGCGCCAGTGTCCTCTGCACGCGACAGGGTCTCCGTGAACACCTGTGCGTGACTGTAACTCATCTCGTCGAACAGTTGCGGGTAGAAGGCACTCATCCCCAGCAAATAATACCCCCCGTCCTCCGTGGGTCCGATGCAGACCGACTCTGGGTCCCGAAGGGCCTGCTCCGCCTGTTGAAGAAACGAACGTGGTAGTGTCGGGTGGTCGCTCCCGATCACAAGTACTTGATCAAAGCCCTCCTCTAGGGTCTCCCGAAAGGCCCGTCGCAACCGATCCCCGAGCCCGCCCCCCTCCTGCTCATGAACGCTTATCCCGGACGGGACCGCGTCGAGCCCCTCCTCGGGTAACGGCGGCGCAAGGTAAAGCCGTACGTCGGCGTCCAACTGCGCGACCTGACGCAGTGTATCCCGGAGAAATGCCGTGTAGAGGCGGGCCGCCTCCGGGGCGCTCAGGGCTGGTGTAAGGCGCGTCTTGACACTCCCTGGACGCGGGATTTTGGCGAAGACGAGAAGGGCGGTGTCCATCAAAACGGAGCATTCGGTCGAGGTTGAAAAAGGCAACGACGGATTGGTCCCCGCTCGCAACCTACAGAACACGACTCATCGCATGCGCTCGAGGGTGGAGCGCAGGGTGTCCAGGGCGTAGTCGATGTCCTCTTCGGTGGTCGTCGCCCCCATCGAGAAGCGAACGGCGGCAGAAGCGGTGGGACGATCGAGACCGAGGGCGCTGAGGACGTGACTCGGCTCCAGTGCCCCGCTGGTACAGGCAGACCCGGCCGAGACGAGCACGCCCTGCATGTCGAGATTCAAGATCAACATCTCCCCGTCCAGCGGCTCCTCCTCCGGCGGAAAGGCAACGTTCACCACGTGTGGCGCGACGGTCGCATCGTCGATAGGGGTGTTGAGAACGTACGGGCCGGGCACCGCGTCGTCGAGCCCCTCAACGAGGCGCCGCTGGAGCCGGGACAGCCGCTCTGCCCGTTCGCCCGACTCCGCCGCGGCACGCTCCAGGGCCTCGGCCAACCCGATGGCCCCGGCTACATTTTCAGTCCCACCCCGCCGGTCACGCTCCTGTGAGCCGCCTTCCACGAGCGGCCCGAGGTCCACGCCGTTGCGGACGTACAACACGCCGATGCCCTTCGGCCCGTAGAATTTGTGGCCAGAGAGGGAGAGCAGATCCACACCGAGATCATCTACGTCGAGCGGCTGAAGTCCTGCCGCCTGCACGGCGTCGCAGTGCAGCAACACGTCGTGATCGTCACAGATCGCCGCCACGGCCGGAATGTCGGTTTGTACTCCGATCTCGTTATTCGTGTGCATGAGGGAGACGAGAGCCGTGTCGTCGTCGATCGCCGCGTTGACCTGTTCGGGCGTGACGGCACCATGGGCCTCCGGCGAGAGAAGTGTCACCGGCCGCCCCTCCTTCGCCATCCGCTGGGCCGGCTCCAGGACGGCCTTGTGCTCGGCGGCGGACGTCACGAGGCCCGCCGTCCGGCCATTGGTCGACGCCGCGGCAAGAGCACCCTTGAGCGCCAGATTATCGGCCTCGGTGCCCCCGCTCGTAAAGACGATCTCGCTCGATTCGGCACCCAGACACTCCGCAACGCGCTCCCGGGCCTCCTCCATTGCGACCCGGGCCCGCCGCCCCATCTGGTGCACCGACGAGGCGTTTCCGTATTCCTCCAAAAGGTACGGTTTCATCACCTCGAACACCTCGGGGTCGAGAGGCGTGGTGGCGGCATGATCGAGGTAAACGCGCTCCATCGAACGAAGTGGGAAGACTTTTCGGGCGAATTCGGCACCGCCACGGGCAGTGTGCGAGTTCGTTGGGTCCCCGTTCAACGCAGAGCCCGGACGGCTGATTCTTCGGGCGTGATGCTGACGGCCTCCAACAAATCTTGGCAATCCCGCCGACGAACAATTTCGCCGATCGGCGCTTTTATCCGTCAACTTTTTCGACTCTGAGCCCCAGCTCAGCACGTCCTCTTCCCAGTAGCCTCGTTGCCCATGGACAAGCTCGTCGTTCGGGGAGACTCGTCCCTCCAAGGTCCCCTCACCGTGAGCGGATCGAAGAACACGGCCCTGCCACTCATGGCCGCCACCCTTCTCGCGGAGGGGCCCTCTACCATCACCAATGTCCCGGACCTCCGGGACGTGCGTACCTTTTCGAAGGTCATTCGGTACGGCGGCCCGGCGGTCACCTTCGACCCGGACGCGAACACCCTCTCGGTGGACGCAACCGCCATCGAGACGCCGGTGGCACCCTACGAGATGGTGAAGAAAATGCGGGCGTCCTTCTACATGCTCGGCGCGCTGCT
>CAYLMT010000030.1:0-8811 GCA_964384855.1 uncultured Salinivenus sp. | reverse complement strand
CCTACGAGATGGTGAAGAAAATGCGGGCGTCCTTCTACATGCTCGGCGCGCTGCTGGGCCGCTGCGGCACTGCCAAAGTGTCTCTCCCCGGGGGCTGCGCGTGGGGACCGCGCCCGGTCGACCTCCACATTGAAGGCATGCGGGAGTTCGGGGCCGAGATTGAGTTGGACGAGGGCTACGTGCACGCCTCGACGCCGAAGGGCGGACTTGAGGGCGGTACCTTCCGGCTCGAGCCCGTGAGTGTGGGTGCCACGATCAACCTCCTGCTCGCCGCCGTGACGGCCCGGGGCGACTCCAAGATCGAAAACGCGGCCAAGGAGCCCGACGTGGTCGCCTTTGGGCACGCCCTGCGGGAAATGGGCGCTCAGATCGAGGGCCTCGGCACCCGAACGATTGAGATTCAGGGCGTCGACGCGCTCAATACGGGGACCTTCCGCAACACGCCCGACCGCATCGAGCTGGGAACCTTCATCCTCATGGCCGCAACGGCCGCCGCGCCCGGTACTCCCGTCGAGATCCACGAGGGGACCCACGAACATCTCGGGCCTGTCTTCAAGGAAAAGCTGGCCGAAACGGGGGTCGACGTGTCCTACGGCGACGAGACGGTGACCGTCACGCGCCCCGACACCCTCCGCCCCGTCTCCATCGAAACGGCCCCCTTCCCCGGCTTCGCGACCGACCTGCAGGCACAGTGGACCGTCCTGCTCGGCCTCGCCGACGGCACGGCCACGGTGACGGACACGATCTACGACGACCGCTTCAAGCACGTGCCGGAGCTACAGCGCCTCGGCATGGAGATCGAGGTTGACGGAAATACGGCCACCGTGCACGGCGGCACGTCGCTGAAGGGGGCCAAAGTTATGAGCACGGACCTCCGGGCCGGCGTCTCCCTGGTGATGGCCGGCATGCTCGCCGACGGCCGTACCGACGTCCTTCGCGTTTATCACCTCGACCGCGGTTACGAAGACCTCGAAGACAAACTCCGCGACGCTGGGATTACCATCCACCGCGAGGAGTACGACGAGTTTGCGGAGCCGGACCGGGCGCCTGCGCAGGGATAATCCCTCGATTTCCGGAGCCGATTGGGGGGGACGTTGATTTTTCCAACCGCTCCCACTAACGTAGGGCCCGAATCGATGCCCTCCGTGTAGCCCCTATCCCCTCCGATGGCGTCTCCCACTCGCTCCCGGCGTGATTTTCTGAAGACCCTTACCGCCACGTCCGCCGCGGCAGGCCTCGTCCCTTCGCTCTTCGCGGACGAGGCACAGTCGCTTGAGGTCCCCGATTCACCTTCTTTCCCGGCCAACGACCAGATCCAGTTTGCGACCATCGGGACGGGCATTATCGGGTTTATCAACACCCACACGGCCCTCGACATTCCCGGCACCGAGCTGGTCGCCGCCGCGGACTGCTATGACGCCCGCCGCAGCCGCGTGAACGAAGCGTTCGGAGAGAACGTCGACACGACATCGGACTACCGCGAGATCATCGACCGCTCCGACGTAGACGCCGTTCTGGTGTGCACGCCCGACCACTGGCACTCGGAGATTGCCCGCGCAGCCATGGACGCCGGCAAGGCCGTCTACTGCGAGAAACCGATGGCCCACAGCCTGGACGAGGGGATGGCGATGGTCGAGGCCCAACAGGAGACGGACCAGCTCCTCCAAGTGGGAAGTCAGTTCGCCAGTTCGATTGTCGTCGACAAGGTGCGTACCCTCATCGAGTCCGGTGCAATCGGCAACCTCAACATGATTGAGGCCCGATACAACCGGAACTCCTCGCTGGGGGCCTGGCAGTATACGATTCCCCCGAACGTCTCGCCGGACGACGTGGCGTGGGAACAGTTTTTGGGCGATGCTCCCGACCGAGACTTCGACCCCGTACGCTTCTTCCGCTGGCGCAACTACTGGGACTATGGCACCGGCCTCGCGGGCGACCTCTTCGTCCACCTGCTCACCATCGCTCACTACGTTACCGGCACCCAAGGCCCCACGCACATCTTCTCGTCCGGCGGCCTCCGGCACTGGACCGACGGACGCGAGGTGCCAGACGTGCAAACGGCCCTCTTCGAATACCCCGAAACCGACGCCCACCCGTCGTTTACCCTGTCCCTGCAGTCCAACCTTGCGGACGGCAGCGGGGGCGGACGGACCCTCCGCTTTGTGGGTGACGAAGGTGTGATCTCGATGGAGGGGTCCCGCGTCACCCTCTCCCAGGCCCAACGCCCCTCACCATCGGTCGATCAGATCGTGAGCGGCTACAACTCGGTCCGCACCTTTTCGGAGGCTGTGCAGGAACAGGTGCGTGCGGAGTTGGAGGACAACCAGAACCCGGCTCCGCCGAAGACGATGACCGAGGACAGTACGTTCGAAGCACCCGATGCGTACAGCAGCCGGCGTCACCACTTCGCAACCTTCTTCTCGGCGATGCGCAACAACGAGTCGGTCGTCGAGGACGCGACGTTCGGTCACCGGGCCGCCGCACCGGCGCTTCTCTGTAATCGCAGCTACCGTGAGGGCACCCGGTATCGGTGGGACCCGGAGGCGATGGAGGTCCCCGCGTAGGAAGACGAACGTCAAAACGAGGCGTTGACCTGGACGCGCACCGTGTGAATGGGATCGGTCGTGGCGGGGGCGCGCCCGTCGTAATTCAGTGTGGCGCGGAGACGGTCTGTAAACGCGTACTGGCCCTGCAGGCCCCACAGCAACGAGGTGCCGGGACCACGCCCATCCGTCAGTTCAAACTGGGCCCGCCCAATGGCCGCCCCGGTGAGGTCAACACGGGCAATCTCGGCGTTCGCCGTAAGCCGCAACCGCCCCGCGCGTCGCCACGTTAGTTCGAGGGGGAGTGTATACAGGTCGACCTGCCGTCCCTTTGCCCGGTCCCGCTTGCGGGCGTACACCCCTGCCACCGTCACGTCAAGCGTGCGGCGGGGCTGGTACGAGACGCTGGGACGAACTCGAAGCGTGCGGATGTCAAAACTTCGGGCTTCGTCGAAGGCCTCGCTGTGCACCCGATCCCGCTCCGCCGTGCCCGTCGTGCGAAGAGTCCACACCTCCGCGGGCCGAAGTCGCCCTTCCACCTCCCACCGGTTCAGAAACTGCCGTTCGGCCCCCGCGGCCCGCTCCGTGAGGCCCCGCACCTGTCGCCAAGAGGCGTCGATCCCGTAGTCCCGCTGCGCCCGAAACACCTCCACGCGCTGCTGCAGCCGCAGCGAGCCGTCGATCGTGTGCCCCGGCCGTCGAAATGCATCTAGGTCCAAGCGGTAGAGGTCCGTGGGAGCGTCAGTCCGGCTCTGCTCACGGATCTCGACGCGCGTTTCTGTCGTGATTCGTCGCAGTCCCTCTTTCCACCATTCGTCTCCGTCCGGCCACAGGCGCCGGGGCTGGAGTCCGAGGCGCGTGCGGAGTTGCAGATCGACGACGGATTCGAGCGTATCGGAGGGCACGAAGCGCTGCACGTACGTGCCCTCGTTGGGAGTCGTCTCGGGGACGAACTCGTCGACCTGCTGCACGCCGTCGTCGTTCGCGTCGCGCCACACGTACTGGCCTCGCTCGGGCGTCGTCTGGACGTACACTTCCCGCTGGATGGGGGTGCGCTCGGTCGCCGCGTTGTAGAACACCCGGGCATCGACCCCACGGTCCAGGGGTCGTGCCCGCCCATCGAGCCGCATCACGACCGACTCGGTCTCACGTCGTTGCTCGGTGCGCTGGAAAAAGTCGGTCACGTGCCGGCGTCGCACTCCGCCCCGCACGGCGGCCCGGTACGGTGCCTGCGGATCGAGGGCGACCTCCGTCTGGGCCGTCCACGTCTGCGAGGCCTCCCGAAACGATCCTTCCGCCACGCCCTCCTCGGTGCGGTACTCAAGGCTGCTCGTGGCCTCCACGGGCCCGTCCACGTACGACAGCCCGGGACGAACCTCCAAAAACTGAAACGACTCCGCCGTCAGGCTGTCCGTGCCGTGCACCCGTTGGCGTCGACGTTCTCGCCGCACTTTGAGCCGGGGCTCCAACACCCCGTCCCACAGCGGCTGGCGCACCCTGGCCTCCTGACGCCGCCACGCCCCATCGACCTGCGCGGGACGGTCCGTGCTGGTGATGGAGACCGACCGAAGCGAGAGTCGGGGCCATCCGGACTCCTGCACGGAGAGTGCGCCCCGGCGCCGCCATGCCTCGAACGCCGAACCGACAGTCAACCGCCCGAGTCCTGCCTCGAGGGACGAGTCATCGCCCCAATCGAGGGTCATCTGCCCCTCGTCTACCGTCTCGTCTCCACGATTGCGGAGACCGCCTGGAAGTCCTGATCCACTGCGTGAGAGATTCCACCGCCGCCCGTACTCGATGGGACGCGTCTGGTCAAACGTGACGAAGTGCTGCCCGCGCTGCTGCCGCCGGGCCTGTCCCGACACCGTTCCGAGTTCTGCCCCCCCCACCTCCACCGACACCGGCTCGACCCGTACTCCCGCAGTGTACGCACGGCCTCGATCGTCGGCCGCATCATGCTCTGAGAACCGATTCTGATCATTCATGGAGCCGGCCCACTCGCCAAACACCTCGACGCCGGGGACCGGCTCGACCGACCCCGTAAGGTCAACGAGGCGCTTTCGTGTCGGCGCCGGAAGCGGTTGAATGGGGGAATACGCCCCCTCTCCCGGCCCTACGTATTCGTAGACGACCCCATTCGTCTCGGCCCCCGCACGCTGATAATCTCCACTCCCCGTCCCCACCCGCGTGAACCGAACCCGAAAGACGGGCGTGTCCGGAGACGGCGCATCGTCTACGGCGACGAAGATCGTGTCCCGCGAACCGTCGGGAGTCATGATCGGCTCACGGCGGTAGTGGACGTAGGGCGCTTCCGAGTCAAACTCCACGCGACGGGCCCCGCTCCGGACCGCCGGCTCGTCCCCGGCACGCACGAGGCGAAGCGAGTCTTGGGGGGAAAGGTCGAAGGCCGTCTGGAAGTCGCGCCCGTCGGCCTGCCGGACGACCGTGGCCCCTATATTGACCCGAGAATCCCCGTCACTGCCCCGCCACGCCCCCGCTGTCGCCCGCCCGCCGACCAGTGTCCGGGTAAACTGGGTCGTCGAGTACTGAAACTCGACGGTAATGCGCCGATCGTCGGTGATAAGGCGATTGGCGGTAAACGTAATCTCGGCCTGTGTATAGTCGATCACGTAGTCCTCGGTCTGTCCGCGCGTGAGACGCTCTCCGTCTAGAAAGACACGCTCGGACCCCGCGACGACGATGATGGCCTCCTCCCCGTTCGCACCCCGCAGCCGGTACGGCCCTTGGACCCCGTCGGTCGGCGCAATGTCCTGGGTCCGAAACTGCCCCCGACTCACTGCTCCGAACGCGGTCGCCTCACCCTCCGCTAGGCCGGCGGCCGAGCCCAGCCCCTCACTCTCGACCGACGCGCCCTGCACCTTCTGCGAAAACTGCCCAAACGTCCCCCCGTCGAGACTGATGTCCACGTCGCCGAGGCGAGCCGTCCCCTGAGGCGCATCGACCGACAGGAAGACCCGGTCAAAATTTTGCAGGCGCTGGGTGGTCCCCTCCGGCTGAATGGGCGTATTCTCGTCGGTGAGCAGGGCCTGGACGAACACGCTGTCGGCCACCTCCCCCTGTAGCTGCATGCGGAGGCCCGACTCCACGCTCACGTCGCGCTGCGTGCCGCTCACCACGCCCCGCGAGATGGAACCGCTGCGCTGGATGTCGACTCCCGCAAAGGGATCAAACCCAGAGGTGTCGGGAGACGCCTCCTCCACGACCACCGTGGCGGAATCGGTCGTAGCACTCGTGTCGGGCACCCGGCGGCGATACACGTCCTCAAACGCAAACGGGTACGTCCGGTAGCTGGCAAAGAGGGTGTCGCGGGCGCCAATGAGGTCATCCCGATGCACCCAGAGACGTCCGCTCCGGGCGTGGATGCGATACTCGGATGTGTCGAGACGAGTCGGGCCGATTCGAATTGTCTCGCTTCCCGGCAGCACAAACGAACGCAACGGATACGGCTGCGGCTGAAAGGTGTCAATCGTGTCTCGGTGACGACCCATGTCCGTCATCACCTGCGTCGTGTCCTGCGCCGCCGCTTCACCCAGCAGGAGCCCGCCGACCCCACACAGCATCAACACCCGAATGATTGACGCAGCGTACGACACAAATGGAACCGCGGAAGCGGAACGAGACGAACGTTAGCGATCCCCCGAACGAAAAACTCAATCGCCAACCGAAAGTGGACGACTCCCTCGCCTCCCACCTCTGCCCCTACCAGCCCGGATGCCGAAGCAGTCGCGTCTCGGTCAGCAAGTACACACGATCTCGATGAGCAGCGACGTCGACCAGTGGCTCTGCAAGATCGACCGCATGCTGCGCGACCATGCCCTCCGTTCGGTCCCAAACGAGAACCCGGTCGGGACCGACGATCCACAATTGTCCGCGATGAACGGTGAGTGCCTGCAAGGTAGGGAGCGACGGTCTGGTCACGCGACGGCGAAATGTGCCGAAGGTATCGTACACCAGCACCGCTTCCTGGCCGGCATCGGCCACGTAGAGCCGTCGGTCCGACCCGACGGCCAATGCTACGGGATCCTGGAGCCGTCCCCCTCGTCCGGAGACGAGGTGCTCGGCCCGCCCCAGATCGCTCCACTTCAACACCCGACGATCCTGCGCGTCCAGCACGAAGACAGCCCCCTCGTCGTCCCGCGCGACCCCCGCGGGCCGGCCGTCTCCTTGTACCGAGGCCCCGCTTCGTCCATCCTGAAACGTCCACTCCCCACTCGCCCTACCTCCAGTTTGCCCGACGGGGAGCGATTCGAGATACTGCCCCTCCTCCGAGAAGCGCTGAACCCGTCCGTTGTAGGTGTCGGCTACGAGAAGGAGTTGCCCGTTCGTTGGGTCCACGTCAGACGGCGTGTCGAACGCCCCGGGTCGAGTGCCCGTCCCTCCCAGGACGTCCCGACGGGTGCCATCGGAACCGAAAATGTCCACCACGTCGCGCCCCGCATCGGCGACGTAAACCCGGCCTCGCGGGTCCACGGCCAGAGCCCGAGCGTCTTCGAATTGGGCCAGAATTGCCGGCATCTCCCGACTCAATCCCTGCGCCTGCACAGAGCCCCCACCCCAAATGCCCGCCGCCCCACAGAGGAGCAGGAGTCCCAGACCGGTGCAAAGAAGTCGGAGGCCCTTCATCCACGCGGAACTGTTACGACACATTCAGGTGAGCCAGCCCTTTCTCTCCAATATCGCGGCGGTACGTCTTGCCCTCGAAGTGGACGCGGTCGACCCCATCGTACGCGCGATCAAGGGCCGTCGGAAGATCTCCACCAGTGGCGATTACACCGAGCACGCGCCCGCCATTGGTGACCAGCGCCCCCTCCGGCGTCAACCGCGTCCCCGCATGAATGACCGAGACGTCGTCGAGCGCCTCCGCATCGCCGATCCCAGTAATCTCGAAACCAGTCTCGTACTCGACCGGGTATCCATCCGAGGCGAGGACGACGCAGGCCGCCGCCCCGGAAGAGGTCCGGAGGTTGCCGCCCTGCAGGTCGCCGTCCGCAAGATCCCGAAAGACCGCGGCCAGGTCCGACTCCACGAGCGGCAGCACGACCTGGGTCTCCGGGTCGCCGAGGCGGCAGTTGTACTCGACCACCTTTGGCCCCTCCTCCGTGATCATCAGTCCGCAGTAGAGCACCCCCCGATATGGCGTGCCCTCGTCCCGCATGCCCTGGAGGGTCGGCTCCACAATTTCGCGGCAGATGCGCGAGAGGAGGGTCCCATTCACGATGGGAGCCGGGGCAAACGCACCCATTCCGCCCGTATTCGGGCCGGTCCCGCCCTCCCCGATCGGCTTGTGGTCCTGAGATGGCGGGAGGAGAACATAGTGCGCACCATCGGTAAAGGCGAGGACGCTCACCTCCTCTCCCTCCATCTTTTCCTCAATCACGACCCGGTCGCCCGCCGCCCCGAACGCCCGTCGTCGCACGATCTGGTCCAGCGCGTCGTGGGCCTCCTCCAGGGTCGAGCACACGAACGACCCCTTGCCGCCCGCCAGGCCGTCCGCCTTCACCACGATCGGGGCCCCCACGTCGTCGAGGTAGGCCGACGCCTCGTCGTACTCGTCGGCGGTGAACACCCGGAACGACGCCGTGGGCACGTCGTGGCGAGCCATAAATTTATCGGCAAACGCCTTGCTGCCCTCCAGCCGGGCGGCCGTCCGCGTGGGTCCTACGATAGACAGGCCGGCCGCCTCAAACCGGTTGACGATGCCGTCGACAAGCGGCTTCTCGGGCCCCACGATGGTGAGGTCAATCGATTCCGTGTCCGCGAAATCGACCAGCCCATCCAGGTCGGTCGCCTCAATCCCGACGTTGGTGGCCTTCTGGGCCGTGCCGGGATTCCCCGGCGCGGCAAAAAGCGCAGACACCTCATCACTCTGGGCCAATGTTTTGGTGAGGGCGTGCTCGCGCCCCCCACTTCCAACCACGAGGATTCGCATACGGTTTTCGATGATTGACCGGGAAGAACCAGTTACACTGAAACCTCGCCCTCGCCCCGCCGTGCGGCAGGTCCCATTTCAACATAGGTGACGGCCTCCTTTCATGCACACGCGTCTCTTCATTTTCCTGGTGCGGTCGCTCAGACTCCGTTTTCCCCAAGGGAAAGCATGGGCCAGCCTGTTGATTCTCGTCGGCGGGATGCTTGGATTGGCCGTCCCAGCGGCCGGACAGGCATTCCCGGGGGCACCCGATGAACCGGGCGTCAACGTTCGGCTGTACCCCCTCGACACGTGGAGTCCACGGGTTGGGGCGGGCGT
>CAYLMT010000029.1:0-17817 GCA_964384855.1 uncultured Salinivenus sp. | reverse complement strand
CAAAACAAATCGTACGCCCCCTCCTCCGTCGCCTCAAACCAGACTGACGTGTAGCGATTGGGAAGCACATCTTGCTTCGTCCGAAACGCCGGAATGTAAAAGCTGTGGATCACATCCTGGCTGCTCATGGTGGTCTTCACCGGTTCGTTCGCCGGCACGTACAGCGTATCCGACGTGACGCCATTTGGATATTCGAACGTCCAGCTCCACGACCGAGCTTGAACCCGGATCTCGTACGCGTTCGAGGGGATCGTCTTTTGCGTGACGAAGGATTTGAATCCCCAGTTGAAGACGAGGAGGACAAGAATGGTGGGAATCACAATCCAGGAAATCTCCAGCAACTTGCTCTCCTGGACCGGACTGGGCCGCTCGGCGGGGTCCTGGCGCCGATACCGGTAGGCGAACCAAAGCATCGCCGCTACGACGCCAGCCAGCAAGACTGCACTGACGACGTTCACGAAAGTAAAGAGGCTGTCGACCTCCGGCGCCATCGTGGACGCCGCCTCGGGAAGCCAAAAATCACCCATGTCGTGGTTAATCGATACTGAGGACGAAGTGCTGCCTCATGCTAATAAAGCGACTGGGAAGCCGCTATCTCCACTTCGCAACGGCGACCAAACTACTCCGACTGTTGCCGCTGCTGGTACTCTTCCGTCGCGATGAGGTCCATCGCGCGATCAATCGGAATCCGGTAGATTCCCGCCTCCTCATCTACGACGCCGTACTGCTGCAACCGTTGCGTCGCCTCCATTTCCGCCTGCCGCAGGTTTCGATACTGCTGTCTCTCCCCGACCGCACGCTCTTTGTTCTGGCTCACCTGCTCGAACCAACCGAAGAGGATGGCAACGGCGACAAGGACCACGACGATGATCGAGGCCGAGATGCCCATAATTTGGCTCGCGGCCACGCCCTCGTACGCCACCCCTCGTTCCTTCTCCTTCTCAATCTGATCTTCGAAGTCGAAGGTCTCAACCGTCGCCTCCTGACGAGCGGCACGCGCAAGCTCCGTCACGGGCTCCTCGGCAAGGGTCTCAGGGGACCCGTGCTCGGCGTCCGCCTCCGTAGTCGCGACAAATGCCTCCACGGGACTCGTCCGATTCCACTCGCCCTTCGTTTCGACGACCACCCGCCAGAAGAACGTCTGCCCGTCCGTGGGCAGCTGGTTGCCTACGGTCACCGCCGTCTCTGAACCCACTTCAGCGTCCACGACGAGCGAGTCAAAGCGCGCCGTTTCGGCCACCTGCAGGCGGTACGCCTCGGCCTCTTCGAGGGAGGACCAGACGAACGTCACCTCGCTCCCGTCCACCGATACAGCGTCCACGGGGGTGAGAAGCGACGGTGAGGGAGTGTCTTCAGAAGCCATGTCGCGCGTGCAGGAATAATTCCTCTGGGTGAAACTGAACGTAGGGGGCTCGGAAGAGGGTCGCGGCACCGGGTGAAAATCACCGGAAAAGCCCCGTCTCTCCGGGCTCAGCCCCATTCAAGCGGATCGTACTCGCTACATGTTTTCGAACTGGAGCGACTTGTGCAGGGCGGGATGCCCCTGAGGCACCAGGGGATGTCGACTTAGACGATACATCAGTCCCCCGGCAAAGATTCCCGTTAGTCCCAACCAGCACGTAAAGTCCAACCAGTGAAAGCCCCCCCCCTCCCGAAGCACCGGAACCACCACCCAGTGCAGATCAAACCAGTGCATTCCAAGTAGCCACACGGACAGCACGGCCATGACCGGGGCGGCCCGCTTCGTCGCCTGGGGCAGCAAAATCACGAACGGGAGAAGGAAGTGAAAGATCACGAGGGCGGCGCTATGCCACGCCCATCCTTCCTGCAGTCGGTGCTGAAACCACACCGTCTCCTCCGGAATGCCGCCGTACCAGTACAGCATGTACTGGCTGAACGCAATGTACGCCCAGAAAATGACGAAGCCGAAGAGGTATTTGCCTAGGTCGTGGTAATGCTCTGGCGTGATGACGTCCCGGAGCATCCCCCCGGTTCGCTGCAACAGGAGTACAACAAGCGTGATCGTGGCGACGGCCCCCAGTGCGCCCCCGGCAAAGAAGTAGACCCCAAAGATGGTCGAGAACCAGTGTGGGTCGGTGGACATCAGGATGTCGTAGCTCGCAAAGGCCGAGGTCACCGCCAGGACCGGAAGCCCCCAGGCACTGGTGCTTCGCAGCTTCGCAGGAATCTCGGGATCCGCGGTCACGTCCTGCCGGAGCGAGAGGGTGTAGAGGCGATACGAGATAAACGTCCAGAGCGCAAAGTACACCACGATCCGAATCGACCAGAACGGGACGTTTAGGTACGGACGCTTCCCCGCCAAAACCTCATCATACTGGGGACTGCTCGGGTCGTAAAGTTCGGCGTGCGTCCAGTGGTACAGGTCGTGCATCCCAAACACCAGCGGCAACCCCAGCAGGAAGAGCAACGGAAACGCCCACACCAGGGCCTCATTGATGCGATTCACGACCACGCTCCAGTGCGCTCGGGTAAGGTGGTTAAAAATGAGGAAGAAGAGTCCCCCGAGGGCCGTGGTAAGCAGAAACGACCATCCCGCCAAGTAGGCAAAGAAAAAGTCGTCCGGGCTCTCCCAGAGGCCGAGGAGGCTAATCGTCATCAGTGCGATCCCAAGCCCTAGCGGCACGAGCCAGGCGCGCCGGTCCCCCACGAACCGGTAGGCCCGCTCCGCGCCGTCACTCGTCGACTGGACTGGATCGACCAGCCACTCCAAAAAGGAACTTCGTTTGATTGAATCGGACATGGCGTCGAGAAGTCAGTTCGGAGCCCTCAAGGGCCCGGCGAAAGGGTGATGACAAGTGCAAAGACGAGGGCCGGATAGAACAGCGGCAGAAATCAGTTATGCGTGACGTTACTCCGCACCCAACTCGGACCGCTTGCCCGGCGGCAGATCCTCGGGCGAGGCGTGCTGGCTGCGCTGCAGGGCGCGAATGTACGCGACGATCGCCCAGCGATCCATTACGGCCACCTTCTGCCCGTAGGCCGGCATGGTGCGCACGCCATTCGCAATTGTGTCGTAAAAGTAGCCGTCTGGAGCCTCGCGGAGCCGGTCAATGTGATAGCTTGGAGCCGGGGTGTACCCGTAATCGCCCCGCATGATGACCCCGTTTCCCGCGCCGGTTTTTCCGTGACACGGCGTGCAGTGAATCTCATACTGATCCTGTCCCCGCTCCAAGACCTTCCGATTGACGGCGATCGGGATCTGCTCCACGTAGTCCCCCTCCGCCGTGCGGCCCCGATACAGGGCCGAGCTGTCCCGAAGCTCGCCCCGCGGCACCGTCCCTGGCACCGGCCTCCGCATCGCGGCCCCATCCTCAAAGAACGGATTCGCCTCCTGGGCCTCGAACCTGGGCTGAGAATCCATGTCCAGGTTCATGTGGATGGGCGGATTGTCCGACTGGGTGCCCCGACACCCGGCCAGGAGCAGGGCGATGAGCATCAAGCCGGTAACGAACGAGCGTCGCATTGGTCGTGCAGGCAAATCGAAGAAGAATGCGGACGGAACGAACCGATACAGGCTATGCATCGACCGTTCCATCGTCCTTTACAAGCTCAAGGTGACGCGCGCCAAGGCGCTGGAGAAACGCGGCGCTCTCCTCCACGTCAAACTGATCGTCGCTGGCCGCGATGTGCAGAAAAAAGCGATCGTCCGACGCTCCTTTAAAGCGGTCGGAGTAGAACAAGGGATTGTAGGGCCGCGGAAGTCCGTTCAGCGCGAGCATGCCCGCCACGGCCCCGAACGCCGCGAACAGCACCGTCAACTCAAACATGATGGGCACCGAGGGCTCCACGGCAAAAAACGGCTTGCCGCTAATGTTGAGGGGATAGTCGACCGCGGCCGTCCACCACTGTAGGAGATACGCCGCGGCAAACCCCGTAAGCCCCCCAAAGAACGTAAGCACGCCCACGCCCGTGGCGTTGCCCAAGCCCATGGCCTCGTCCATTCCGTGAATGGGGAACGGGCTGTGCGTGTCGAAGTGGTCGTAGCCCTCCTCCCGGACCGCCTCGGCGGCGTGCAGCAGCGCGCCCGGATCCGGAAACTCGGCGAGCAGGCCGTAGACCTGGTCCGCGTCGCTCTCGTAGATGCCCATCCGGGCCTTCAGTTCTCGGATCAGCGAAGTGAGCATAGCGTCGTGCGGTGCACAGTCGGAATCAGCGGCGAGAAGCGTGTCGACTACGAGGACGTCTCGTCGGGGGCATCCCCGCGGTAGGCCTCTGCGAGGGCCGGGTCGGCGGGCTCAATGTAGGGCTGCTCATCGTCCTCCGCGTGCCCATCGCCGTGCTCGTAGTAGTGGGGATCGGCTTCCGGCATCACCCCCTTGACCTCCGCCATCGCCACCATGGGCACGAACCGAAGGAACAGCAAGAAGAGCGTGAGGAAGAGGCCAAACGACCCGACGAGCGTTCCCACGTCGATCCAGGTGGCCGTGAAGTAGCCCCATGAGCTCGGCAGGAAGTCCCGGTGCAGCGACGTGATCGTAATCACGAACCGCTCGAACCACATCCCGATGTTCACGACGATCGACAACGCAAACATAACCGGGATTGAGCGCCGGAGCCGTTTGAACCAGAAGAGCTGTGGGGTGATGAGGTTGCAGGTCATCATGATCCAGTACGCCCAGGCGTAGGGCCCGAAGGCCCGATTGAGGAAGGCGTACTGCTCGTATTGGACCCCCGAGTACCATGCCATGAAGAACTCCGTGATGTACGCGAAGCCCACAATCGACCCAGTCACCAGGATGATGATGTTCATCTTTTCCAGGTGGTCGATCGTGATCAGGTTCTTCAGGCCGTACACCTCCCGGGTAATCACCATGAGGGTCACCACCATGGCAAAGCCAGAGAAGATGGCACCTGCCACGAAGTAGGGCGGAAAGATGGTCGTGTGCCAGCCCGGCAGAACCGACACCGCAAAGTCAAACGACACGACAGAGTGCACGGACAGCACCAGGGGTGTGGCGAGGCCCGCGAGGAGGAGGTAGGCCTTCTCGTAGTTGCGCCAGTGGCGGTTCGAGCCCGTCCAGCCCAGCGAAAAGAAGGCGAGAACCCGCTGACGCCAGAAGTTTTTGGCCCGGTCCCGAAGCGTAGCGAGGTCGGGCACCAGACCCACGTACCAGAAGAGGAGCGAGACGATAAAGTAGCTCGACACCGCAAACACATCCCAGAGCAGTGGGCTCTTGAACTGCGGCCACATGGCCATCTGGTTGGGAATCGGGAGCGTCCAGTAGATGGCCCAGACGCGTCCCACGTGGAAGGTGGGCCAAATGAGGGCACAGATCACCGCAAAGAGGGTCATCGCTTCCGCCGCCCGGTTGATGGCCGTCCGCCAATGTTGCCGAAACAAATAGAGAATGGCGGAAATCAGCGTCCCGGCGTGACCGATCCCGACCCAGAATACGAAGTTGACGATCGGCCACCCCCATCCAACGGGCTGATTGTTGCCCCACACCCCAATTCCGTTCCATACCACGTAGGCGAGAAGCCCAAACAGAAGGAGCGCCCCGGACAGCGACACGGCAAAAGCCACATACCACGCCAGCGGGGCCTTCTTCTCCGCGTGCCGGGACACCATCTCCGTGATGTCGTGAAACGACAGGTCGCCCTTCACGAGACGCTCCGGATCGGCCACGCCATCCCCTTCAGGAGACGGGGGCGACTCAGACGGGTCCGTTGGAAGCTTCTTGGAAGTCTCCACGAATGGCTCGAGTCAATTCGACGAGTTCGTACAAGCGACGGCCCCGGGACTACGCCTCGGCGGGCGCCTCCCGTTCCGCATCGGTGTTCGAGAGGGCCTCCTCCAAGCGAGGATTCACATTGCGCACGCGCCCCAGATAGGAGAGGCGGGGCTTGGTGTTCAAGTAGGAAAGCAACTCGTAGCGGCGCGGGTTTTTCTTCTCCTCCACCACGTCGCTCTCCGGATTATTGAGGTCGCCAAATGTGATGGCGTCGGTCGGGCACGCCTCCTGGCAGGCCGTCTCGACCTCGTTGGGGCGGAGGTCGCGATCCTCGTTATCGGCCCGCTGCTGGTGCTTTCGGATTCGCTGAATACACCACGTACACTTCTCCATGACACCCCGATCGCGCACAGTCACGTCGGGATTCTGCGCCATCTGCACCTCGGTCGGCAGCGTCTTGGTCCAGTCGTAAAAGTTGAAGCGCCGGACCTTGTAGGGACAGTTGTTCTGGCAGTAGCGCGTGCCGATGCAGCGGTTGTAAACCATCTGGTTGGTCCCGTCCGGCGAATGGACCGTCGCCGCCACCGGACAAACGGACTCGCACGGAGCGTTCTCACAGTGCTGGCACATGACCGGCTGCGTGAGCATCTCGGGATTGTCGTCACCCTCTTCCTCACTCACGTAGTACCGGTCGTTCCGAATCCAGTACATGTGCCGCCCCTTGCTCACCTCGTCCTTCCCCACCACCTGCACATTGTTCTCACTTGTGCAGGCCACCACACAGGCGTTGCAGCCCGTGCACGTGTTGAGGTCCACGGTCATGCCCCACTGATTCTGGTAGTAGGGATTGCTTTTGTAGGCCTCCTGGTCCTTCGGATGGTTTTCCTCCCAGATCATGGGATACTCGCGCTGCTCCTCCACCGGACGAGACTCCTCGGAGCTGGCCCCACCGTGCTGGCCGGCCCCGTCGCCGCCGTGGGCCGCCTGCTCGGGCATGTCCTCCGCGGCATGGGCGTCGGTCCCGGGCCCGGCCTCCAGCCCGTGCCCCGACACGTCGTGGGCAGCCCCGTCCCCGCTGTGCCCGTCACCACCGCCGTGTCCGCCCTCCCCATGGCCGTCGCCCCCGTGGCCGAGGTCGGGCACGGGCGGCTGCGAGTCGTTGACGAAGTACGGATCCTCCTTAAACTCTTCCAGGGTGGCCCACCGCACGATGGGACGCCCCTGCATGCTGCCCTCCTCCTGCGTCGTTGCGAGCAGGTATCCACTGTCGACCTGCGTGACCTCCGCCCCGGTGGCCACGCGCCCTCCATTCGGGCGCAGTGGCGCCACATTGCCCCCGACCACATCCACCGGCGCCCCCGACGCGTCGACCCCACCCGCAATGGGACTTCCGTTATAGATGTTGGTCTCGTCGGTAGTATCCCAAAATGGCGTGCTCTCGGACTCCCGGGTGGAGGCAATGGTGCGCCCGTACCCCATCGATACCCCGATGGAGCCGTCCGGGTAGCCCGGCTGCACCCACACGGGCAACTCTACGGACTGGCCGTCGAGAGTCAACTCCACGCGGTCGGCGTAAAAGCTCCCCTCGCGGCGCTGCACCGCCACTCCCAGCTCCTCCGCCGTCGCCCGGCTCATGACAGCGACGTTGTCCCAGACGATTTTCGTGATCGGGTCCGGCAGCTCCTGCATCCACGGATTGTTGGAGAAACGTCCCGCCAGCAGCTTCGAGTCGGGACGAAAGACGACCTCGATCTCGTCCGGGTTGGACGCAGGCGCCTCGATGGAAGGGACCGTCGCCGCGTCCACCGAGGCCGTGTCGTACCCGGAGCCCTCCAGGTACCCGTCGTGGAGCACCTGCCGCCATTGCTCTTGAAACGGCTCCGAGAGCTGTGCACGCCACTGCTCGCGAACCAGGTCGTGCCCGCTGGCATCCACGCCGGTGGCCGCCAGGTTGAGCACCTCGATGAGTGAATGGGCATCGTCGTAGAGCGGCCGAATGAGCGGCTGAATGACCGACCGCGTTCCGTCGTACGCCCGGCCGTCGCCCCATTGCTCCAGGTAGTGGGTGCGAGGCAGGTGCCAGCGGGCCGCTTGGGCCGTTTCGTTTCGGAGACGGCCCAGGTGCACCGTGTCGCGCACGTTCGACAGCGCCTCTTCGAAGTTTAGCTCGGACGGGGCGTCGTAGACCGGATTCACGCCCAGCATAAAGAGCGTATCCACCTCGCCCGCCTGGATCGAGGCGGTCAGGTCGGCCAGGGCCTCGTCCTGCGGCTGAATCTCGGCCTCGCCCGTGTCGAAGAGCGTAACAGTGGTGCCGAGCCCGCCGAGCTGCTGGTTGACCGCCATGGTGAGGGCGTGCACTTCGGGCGGCTGGGCCTCCCCCGCCATTACGACCCCTCGCTCCCCCGCCTCGCGCAGGTCCCGGGCCATTTCCCGGATGTGCAGGCGCTCCTCCTCACTCCACGACACGTCCGGCGCCTCTCCCACACCCAACTCCGCCGCGAGGGCCGTGGCAAAGACCGGGATGCGCCCGGCCCGAAGGCCGAGCCGGTGGTCCGAGCTACCGCCCGTGGTGGAGTAGCGGCTCTCCACCGTGTAGAGCCGGCTCATCGTATCCTCCGCGTCGTCCAGGCGCCGTCCCTCCGCGAAGGCCTGTGTGTGGTAGGCAAAGTCGCGGGTGCGCCCGTCGAGGAAATTGGCGTCGAGACTGACGATCACTTCCGCCTCCCCAAGCTCAAAGCGCGGGCGAAGCGGACGGCCGAATGCCTGCTGCGTGCCGAGCCGTCGTGAGTCGGTCCCCGTCGGGGCGTACGAGACCCACTGCAGATTCGGAAAGCGATCCGCCATGCGCTGCCGCATCGCCTGCACGGTTGGAGACGAAGTCTCTTCCACCAGAACCGCGACCTGACGCTGGTCGGCCTCATCGCCCAGCTGGCGGCAGAACGACACGAAGTCATTCCACGAGGCCGTGCGTCCCTCCCGGCGGACGGATCGGGACCGGTCGGGGTCGTACAGGTTCAGCACCGAGGCCTGCTCGTACGGGCTGGTGCCACTCTGCCCGGCCGGATGGTCGTCGTTGCCCTTTATCTTGGTCGGGCGTCCTTCGTTGCTTTTGGCCACGACCGGCCGCAATACGCCCCGGAACGGCATGCCCGTGGCGTAGTGGTCCGCAATGCCGGGCGTCACCGTCTCCGGCTCGCGGGTGTACGGCAGAATTTTCTCCTCCGGTCGTCGGCAGCCGGCCAGCCCAGCCATGGCCATGGCCGCCCCCATCAGTTGCAGAAACTGCCGGCGCGACGCACCGCTTGGGGGCTCGCTGTCACCCGGCGCAAACTCCGTGAGGTCGTCACCGTCCCCGTCGGCGTCCGATTCGGACCAGTGGCGCCAGAAGGTGGGCCCCGACGACTCCTCGCGGGCGGCCGTCTCCGAATCTATGACGTCAAGCTCAATCATGCGTTCAGGGTCAAGTTGCGAATTTCGAATGGCCAGCAAACAACAGGTAGTTCTTCGGAGAGACCTCAACGCAAGTCAATACGCCCCCTCCAATTCACCATTCGTCATTCGAAAATGAACTAGTAGTGGCAGGCCGAACAGTTGGTGGGCGGCTGAATGCCTTGCTCTTCAATCCGCTCCAGGTTGCGCTCGACGAAATTGGCGGGCTGGGTGTATCCCATCGTCGTAATCTCGTCTTTCGGCCGGAGATACTGCTCGGGCTGCCGGTGGCAGTCCAGGCACCAGCTCATCGACAACGGTTCGGCCTGATACACCCCCTCCGGGCCCATCTGGTCGATGCGGCCGTGGCAGGTCTCACATCCAACCCCCTTGTTCACGTGCGAGGCGTGGCTGAAGTGCGCGTAGTCCGGCAGGTGGTGCACCTTCGTCCACTCAATGGGCTCATTGTTCGCCCAGCTCTCGCGCACCGATAACAACTTGGGCGACTCGGGGCGCACCTGGTTGTGGCACGTCATGCAGGTCTGGGTGGACGGGACGTTGGCGTGCTCCGAGTTGGCCACGTTGGTGTGACAATACTGGCAGTCCATCCCCAGCTTGTCGACGTGGGTCTCGTGACTATAGGGCACCGGCTGCTCCGGCTGATAGCCTACGACCTTAAACTCGGGCGAGAAATAGTACCAAACCAAAAACACCAGAAGGACGCCCCCGAGGAGCGAAGCCCCTAAGGAAAGAAGGGGCAGCGTGTTGGCCTTCTTGGGAAAGAATTGCGACATACTAACGAACCATTCGACAGTGAGCAATCGGGCACCGCTGTTCTCCCGCACGAGCAAGCAGCCCCACCAAAATTTTCCGTCTCCAGATTCAGCTCCAACGCGAAAAGAACATACGATCTAGCGACCGGCAAGCCAAGACCCCCGGCGCCATTCCACTGAATCCTATGGGATTTACGCTAAACCTTAACGTCTGCAGCGAAGATGTTTAGAGGATGACCACGATGCCTTTCTCCGGGCTCCGACTCCGGAACGTGACGAATTTAGAACGTACTCCTTTCATTTTTCTGTATCTCCCCCATCCGAACAGCCCGGGAAAATATTTGGGGCCTTTCGAGCCCAAAATAGGCCGGCGCTCTCGTCTTCGGAACGCGTCGCTGAACCAGCGAGGTGTAGGCTCCTACAACCCGGAGTTCATCCTCCCAAATCAGGGCACGGGAGAAGAGGATCAATAGCGCTATAATGCCACCCTAGTTAAGAAAAACGACGCAGGAGTGGACATCTTCGCCCGGTATTGTGAGTTCTTGCAAACTGCACACCAAGCACTGGCCCACGAGCATTTCTTATGCCCTATCCAGCAAAGCACCCACAGCATCCCAACTACTCCGCCCAGTGGTCAGTCACACCGAGGCAACGTTCATTCGACTATTTTCCCCGCCGGGCTTATCTTAAATTGGTGGATATCGACCTGCAAGGGTCTGAAAGTCACAAACGAGCCGCGATGTATGAATTTGGGAGCGCCATTGGCATCTCTAATACCTTCGATTCGGTATACAACAATGTCGTGAACACCCGCTTGTAACTCCTTCTTTTACCGGCCTTCTCCACCCGTGACTTCGCCCCTATCCCTCTCTGGCCTCCATCACGTGTCCGCCCTCACCGCGCAGGCACGGCACAACGTGGCCTTCTACACGGACACATTGGGGCTTCGGCTCGTGCTGAAGACCGTCAACCAGGACGATCCCTCCTCCTACCACCTGTTTTACGGCGACGCAGATGGTAGCCCGGGAACGGACCTCACCTTCTTCGACGTGCCGCGGGCCCGAGATCAGCGCCCCGGAACTGGGCTGATTACGGGCCTCTCGCTG
This sequence comes from uncultured Salinivenus sp., assembly GCA_964384855.1. Classification (GTDB taxonomy): domain Bacteria; phylum Bacteroidota; class Rhodothermia; order Rhodothermales; family Salinibacteraceae; genus Salinibacter. The sequence goes on along the minus strand of CAYLMT010000029.1, from coordinate 6,813 downwards.
CGCGTTCGCGGCACCGAGGCACTCCACGAGTGGGCGCTGCGGCTCGATGAACACGAGGTGCGGCATACCGCCCTCCACGAACGGGCCGGCCGCCAGACCCTCACGTTGTTCGACCCGGAGGGCCAGACGCTCCATCTGGTCAACGACGCCGACGAGACGGACCGCGTGCCCGAAACAACCCCCTGGACCGATGGCCCGGTGCCTTCCGCCCTCGCGATTCAGGGCCTAGGCCCGGTCGAGATGACTGTCGCCGACCTCGGCCCCACCCGCCGGGTGCTCACGGAGGTGCTCCGCTTCGACGAAGGCCGGACGTACAAGATTGGGCTGCAAGATGACTCGTCGGCTGATCAACCCATTCCGTCCCCGAACGATGCTCCCACGGCGACGGTCTTCGAAACGGGCCCCGGTGGCGTGGCCGCCGAGCTGCACGTCGTAGAGCGACCGAATGAGCCCCGAGGACAGCTCGGGACCGGCGGCGTGCACCACCTCGCCCTCCGGACGCCCGACGGGGACTCGATCCGGGCCTGGCACGAGCGCCTCTCCGATGCCGGGCTCAGTCCGTCTTCCGTCATCGACCGGCATTACTTCGAGTCGGTGTACGTCCGCGAGCCGGGGGGCATCCTGATCGAAATTGCGACGGATACCGGTGCACCCTTCCCGGTGGACGAGGCAGCCGCCGGCAGGCTCTCCCTTCCCCCGCGTCTGGAACCCAAACGGGAGGACATTGAGGAGGCTCTTCCCCCGCTCGGCCCAGCCGCCCCCGGGGAGGCCTCGTCCGACACCGATCCGAAATAATAACGGGCCCCATCCGGGAGCGACGACACTAGGGTCCCGAGGACATCCCTAAAACTCGTAGGTGACGCCCGCGAAGAAGATGCGCCCCGGTTCCGGAATGGGCGTGCCGAAATACGGGTTCTTCGCGTTCAGGTGGTTCACGTAGTCGGTATCGGTGAGGTTCGTCACCCCGCCTTCCACCGAAAAGCCGTGTCCGACCTCGACACCGCCCGTTAGGTCTATCGTGACGTAGCCCTCGGTCGGCGTCTCTCCCAGCACCGTCGCCACACGGTCCTGCTCGACGACGGCGGTCAGGGTACTTTCGAGGTAGAAGTGGCCCTCGGGCGGCTCCCAGCGAAGCCCCAGGTCACCCCGCAGCGGCGAAACGCCCAGTGCGGGCTGGTCGGTCTTCAGGTTTTCCCCCCAGAGGTAACTCCCGCTGACGCTCGCAGTAAGCGACGGATGCACCGCGACCGACGCCATCGTCTCGCCTCCGTAAAAGGTCGCCGTGCCGTTGGCGTAGCGGAACGGGCCCTCGGCGAAGATCGGGAGCGGCAGCATCGGCTCCACGTCAGGAGCGTCTTCCAGTGTAATATAATTGGAAAGCCGCCGCGCGAAGCCACTCACCTTGAACGCGAGACGGTCGTAGCGCGCCTGTAGTTCAAGGTCCGCCTGCCAGGAGCGCTCCGGCTCCAGGCGCGGATTCCCAATGAACTCGGCGCTCGTCTGCGCCTTGTTCGAGGGAAAGCGGTCCGAGTAGCGCTCAAGCGCACTGGCGGTCCGCACGGCCGTTCCGGCGCCGATGGAGAGCGACCACGCCTCCGTAAGCCGAGCCGTGAGCATCAGTGCACCACTCACGTTGAGCTCCTGCTGATCGAGCGCATCCGTCCCAAGCGATCCATCCTCCGGCTCGGCGATATCGAGATAGACATCCGTGACCTGATCCTCGTCCGCCCCGGCCCAGACGGCATCGGCACGGGCCGTGCCGGTGACCTCGACGGAGCCGAGAAGGCGCGTGGCCTGCATGAAGATGCCCGTATTCGCGATGGTAACTCCGGGCCAGATCTGATCGCTTTCGTAGAAGGGGGGCACCGTCGGCTCCCCGTTCATCACGACTCTGAACGCCCGCTCGGCATCACGGGAAGCCCGGTAGCCGTCAGCCCCTACCTTGAGGCGCAGGGTCGGCGCCGGGGCCAGTTCCGTCGCCACCCGTCCCCCGACCGTGGCAATGTCGGCAGTCACGGAGACCCGCAGTGGCGGGCCGGGAAAGTCCTCGGAGGCGTAGGTCACTTTGCCCTCGTTGTTCATCGTGTGGAGGGTCTGGTAGCCGTACGCTTTCGTCTCGACCGAGCGCACTAGGCCCTGCCCCGAAATGTACTCGTAGCCGAGGCGTGCGCGCCCACTCTTGAAAAACTCCGCGTTGAGCAGGCGGCCCGGATAGTCCACATTGTCCTGTTGCTGATAGCCGCCGCCGGCAGTCAGGCGCTGATCGTCACCGAGTTGGTAGCCGACCTTCGCCCGGAGCTCTCGGTTGAGAAAGTCCGCCGGTACCATCGTGCCGCCCCCGGACCGGTAGGTGTCGCCTTGCCGATAGGCCCCGTCGACCCGGTAGGCGAGAGCCCCCCGTTGTCCGTTGGCCGTGCCGGTCACGTCGTAGGAGCCGATGTTGGAATCGTACCCGGTCTTGACTTGTCCGTTTAACAGCTTGCCGCGGGGCACACTGAAGAGATCGTTCGTCTCCACACGAATGGCGCTGAGCTGGCCGCCCCCCCACGTGAGTGCGTAGGGCCCCTTGGCTACCTCTACGCTCTGCATGGTCGAAGGGCCGGTATGGCTCAGGGGCGAGTCCATGCGCGCGGGACCGGCGGGAAAGGTACGCATTCCGTCGACGTAAACGCCGACTTGCGATTGGCGAAGGCCGCGCACGACCGGGTCGAGTCCGATGGGACCGCGCCGCACTGCGCCGGTGCCGGACATGTTGCGCAACAGCTCCCCCGCGTCCCGGGGATTGGCCTCCTGGATCTCCGCCCGCTGGATTTGCTCGGCCGCTTCGCGGGCCTGGCGGTGGGCCGTGACCTCCACGGCTTCGAGCCCGACGGTGCGGGGTGAAAGGGCGAACTGTACCTGAGTCGTAGCGCTGGCGGACACGTCGACCTCCCACGACCGCTGTGTGTACCCGACGAAGCGGGCCTGAATGGTGTACGTGCCGGGGTCGAGCGGCCCCAGCGTGAAGCGCCCCTGCGGCCCGGTGCTCGTGCCACGTGGACTGCCGTCGGCGGTGTCACTGACGAGAATGTTTACACCGGGCAGGGGACGACCGGTCTCCGCGTCCGTCACCAGACCGGTCACATGTCCGGTCGACTGAGCCGCAGCGGGTGGACGTAGGAGAAACGTGGCGAGAAAGAGGGATACAAAAATGACGGAACGATCCATAGGAGTCCTCCAAATCTTAGCGATGCACGGACGACCCCATCCGTGCAGTCTTTCGAACGACGAACAACCGAGCACGCCTGACCGGTCAACTCAGCCGCACAGGGGGCGTCGTTCGGGGAGGACGAAAGACCTCGTCGCCGAGGCGTTGTGAGGACATGGGAAGATGGACATCCCCGAGGTCGTCGGCGGAGACGCGAGGCGACGGAACCGGTGTGGCGTGGGACGACTGCCACCGGGGGACGGAGATGGGACCCACTGCGTCCGACCCACCATTGCAGGCCCGGAGAACAGGGCCCTCCGACTCGGACTCTGTGGGCTCAGGATGGGCACAAGTGCAGGGCCCGTCTGGATTTCTCGGACAGACATCGTGGGACGCGTGGGCACACTGGTGCTGACCTCCCCATGCCACCTGGGCCGCCTGCACGAGCCCGCGAATGGGGCCGCTTTGAATCAGCAAAGCGCCGACGAGCAAGACGACCAAAGGCCGGCCCCACCGCACGAGCCAGAATGGGCGTGTTGCCGAGCGCATGGAAAGTGGTGGGGAGACGAGAAGACGGAAGCCGTTATGAACAGTCGGCCTCGTAGATCAACCTACACCGCCCGGCCTCGTATCATTCAGTAGATTTTCGTCGGACGGACAAGAGGGAGTGAAACGTTTTGGCCGCCAACATCCCGTAGTCCTGCGTCGCCTTTTAATTTACCTTTCGAGCCCATGGATCGCAAAACCTTCCTGAAGCAGTTGGCCTGGGCCTCTGTCGCCCCCATCGCACTGACCGCGTGCAACCCGAGCCGTTCGACGCCTCCCGCCTCTGCAACCACCCCTGACACCCTTGGGGTTCATTCCCTACCCGAGAATCCGCCTCCCCTGAACAAGTCCACGGAGGAATGGCGCGCTCTACTGAGTGAGGACGAGTTCAATATCCTTTTCGAGGCGGGAACCGAGCCACGCGGATCGAGCCCCTTGCTCGACGAGACGCGAACCGGCACCTACATCTGTGTGGCCTGCCAATTGCCCCTCTTCTCGTCGAAGACCAAATTCGAGAGTGGCACCGGCTGGCCCAGCTTTTGGGCACCCCTCGAGGGCCAAATCGACACGAAGAAAGACATGAAGCTGGGCTATGCCCGGACCGAGTACCATTGCTCCCGGTGCGGTGGACACCAGGGACACGTCTTCGACGACGGCCCCGAGCCAACCGGCCTCCGCTACTGCAATAACGGTCTGGCCCTCTCCTTCGTCCCGGCCGACGAGCCCCTGCCGGAGCTGCGCACCTAATTTCGGATCGTCTCCATGAGCGACCCGATCGTCCGGACGAGCAAATTTCTCAGCTATGTGCTTCGGCACGAGCCCGGTGCGCTAGGGCTCGATCTCGAGCCGGGTGGCTGGGTAGACGTGAACACCCTCCTGGAGCGGGCCTGGGAGGAAGGCCACTCCCTCGACCGGGAGCGCCTGCACACGGTCCTCCACCACGGCGAGAAGGAGCGATTTGCCCTCAGCGAAGACGGGTCAAAGATCCGTGCCAACTACGGGCACTCGGTCGACGTAGACCTCGACCTGATCCCAACTCCGCCGCCGCCCTACCTCTACCACGGCACCGCCCAACATGCCCTCCCTGCCATCCGGGACGAGGGGCTGCGGCCCCAGTCTCGTCAATACGTCCATCTATCGAGCACCCAGGAAGACGCCAGGCACGTGGGTCGCCGTCACGGATCGCCCGTCCTTCTGACCGTCGACGCCCAGGACCTCTACGAGGCCAACCACTCCCTTTACCGCTCTACCGACGCGGTATGGTTGACCGACCAGGTGTCTCCGCGCTTTCTCCAATTTCCTGAAGACTGACCGCAGTAGTATCCCCACTCACTCACTGCGGTCCGAACTGTCGTCCGAGGGAGACACATCGAGGGCGTGGGCCTTCAACACTTCCAGGTCCACCACCTTCAGGGCGGCCTCGTTGGTCGCCGCCAGCACGACAGGCGGGGCCACATCCGCCGCCACCGCCTCTTGCCACCGCGCCGCACAGAGACACCACCGGTCGCCCGGTTCCAGGCCGGGAAAGTCCATCTCTGGACGGGGAGTAACCAAGTCATTGCCCCGACGCTTCGAAAACGTCAGGAAGGCCTCCGTCATCTCGGCGCACACCACGTGACGCCCTACGTCGCGCGGCCCGGTTTGGCAGCGGCCGTTCCGGTAAAATCCGGTCTCAGGATCCGTCGAGCAGGCGCGGAGGACGCCGCCGAGGACGTTTCTCGATTGCTGAACCTGCATGGGGCCGGTCTATTTGCGGAAACATCAGTGAGCTGCCCAGGAACCGCCGGACATGACCCCAACGTGCCACAGGGAATGGGGTTTGCTGTATTCATTGTATTGTGTCCCTTGCAGCCACATTTCTACGAGTCAAACGGCACTTGCTTTCCTCCGAACGAACCCTTTTTTCTCATTCCCTCCGCACACTTCCGTGCCCCCATTCATAAGATCATCGGCCGAGATTAGATTGTGGGTCCGGCCGCGTGTGCGTCCCGCTGTGCTGTCCTTGCCAAATTCCTCCCCTCTCCCATGCCCAACAACTCCCTTCGCGTTGGCGTCCTCACCGGTGGGGGCGACTGCCCCGGCATCAACGCCGCGCTCCGCGCCGTGACGAAGAGCCTCACGCTCCAGCACGACGCGGAGGTGCTCGGCTTTCTCGATGGGTTTCGCGGCCTCGTTGACCGAAACGTCGAGCCCCTCCACTACCGCGACGTGAGCGGCATCCTGACCCGGGGCGGCACCATCCTTGGGGCCAGCAACAAGGCCGACCCCTTCAATTATCTACCGCGGGGCGGGGCCGACGTCTCCGCACAGGTAGTCAAAACCTGTCGCCACCTCGACCTAGACGCCATTGTCGCGATTGGGGGGGACGGCACCATGTCCATCGCCCACCGCCTCACCGAACTCGGTGTGGACATCGTGGGGGTGCCCAAAACGATCGATAACGACCTGGTGGGCACCGACCGCACGGTCGGATTCGATACGGCCGTCAGTATCGCGACCGACGCCATCGACCGGATCCACACGACGGCCCAGAGTCATCACCGGGTCATGATCGTTGAAACGATGGGGCGGTACTCGGGCTGGATTGCGCTCCACGCGGGCGTGGCCAGTGGGGCCGACGTGATTTTGCTCCCCGAGATTGAGTACGAGGTGGAAAAGGTCGCGGAGGTCTGCACGGACCGGGAACGAAGCGGGCAGCGCTTCACGATCGTGGCGGTGGCCGAGGGGGCTCGGCATAAGGAGGGGGACTACGTGGTCCAGGAACGGGGAAAGGAATATACCGATTCCATCCGCCTCGGTGGCATCAGCCGCGTCCTCGCCGACCAGTTGCGAGAGTTCCTCGACACCAGCATCCGGACCACCGTCCTCGGCCACATGCAACGGGGCGGGTCCCCCACCGCGTACGACCGAAACCTGGCCACCGCCTTTGGCACCCGCGCGGCCGCACTGGCCGCTCAGGGCACCACCGGAGTCGTGGTCGCCATCCAAAACGAGGAATTTACGCAGGTCCCGCTCGCGGACGTGGCGGACAAAACCCGAACGGTGCCGCTCGATCATCCCCTTCTCGCGTCCGGGCTCGA
>CAYLMT010000028.1:0-17835 GCA_964384855.1 uncultured Salinivenus sp. | reverse complement strand
CGGAACGGCTGATGGGGCACGCCCAGGTCGGAGAAGATCCGCTGGTAGAAGTCGTGGTCGCCCATCAGGAGCTCCTCAATGTAATTGAGGAAGGCCCCGCTGGTCGCGCCCTGAATGACGCGGTGGTCGTAGGTGGAAGTCAGCGTCATGACGGGCGAGACGCCGGCCTTGCTCGCAACCCCCGGGTCGTACCCGCGGTATTCAGGGGGGAAGCCGATGGCGCCCGCGCCCATGATCACACCCTGACCGGGCATCAGGCGTGCCACACTCATCGACGTGCCGATCATGCCCGGATTGGTGAGGGTGGCCGTCGTCCCCTGGAAGTCGGACAGATCGAGGTCGCCGTCTAGCGCGCGGCTGACGATGCTGTTGTAGGTACCGAGAAACTCGGCGAAGTTGAGGCTGCCCGCGTCCTTGATGTTGGGGACCAGGAGCGTGCGTTCGCCCCGTCGCTCTACGTCGATGGCTAGCCCGAGGTTAATCTGATCGGGCTTCACATGCTCGGGGGTGCCTTCCTCGTCCCGCCGGAAGGTGGTGTTCATGTCGGGGTACTCCTGCAGGCCCAGCACCATCGCGTAGGCGATGATGTGGGTATAGGAGATTTTCTCGCCGCCCACCTGCTTCTGGTAGTCGTTGAGCAGCGTGCGATTCTCGTCCAGCAGCTTGACCGGAATCGTACGGGCGGACGTGGCCGTCGGGATGCCGAGGCTGTCTTCCATGTTTTCGACGACCTTCGCCGAGGGGCCCCGCATCGGCGTGACCTCGGCCTTGTCCTCGTCCACCGCCGGGGCGGAGGCGGGGCGCAGGGGCTCGACGACGCTGTCCTCGGCGTCCGGGCGGGCCGGCGGGGACTCGGACGGTGCCTCACGGGCCTCTGGCGTCGTTTCGGTCGGCTCTTCGGGGGGCGTGGTTGCCTCCCCGTCGCCAGTGGTCGTCTGAGTGACCGGGACAAAGGAAGCGTCCGGGTCATAGTCCGCAAAGAACTCCCGCCAGCTTTCGCTTACACTTTCCGGATCGTCCTGATACTGCTTGTAAAGCTCTTCGATGTAGCCCGTGTTGAATCCGAGGCTGCTCACGGTGGAACGAAATCAGTTGATCGTGAAAGAAACGTGGCTCTCCGCCAGGAGCGACTATCATGTACGGCACATCCACGCCGAGGATTCGCGGGTGATCCATTCGGAAGGGGGTGGCATTACAACCATCCGTGCTCCTCGTACCATCGGAGTGTCTCGGCCACCCCCTCGTCGAGGGCGATGGAGGGGGTGTAGTCGAAATCGCGGGCGGCCTTGTCGATGGAACAGGCCGTACACGCGTGCCGAATTTCACGGGTTTTGTCGCGGTTGAGTGGGGGGTACGAGCCGGTCATCCAGCCCCAAGTCTCGGCCGCGAGCCCCACGGCGCCAAGCAATGGTCCCGGCACCGGAAGGGTCACCGCCCAGGTGTCGAGCGCCGCGGTAGCGGCACGTTTTACCTCGTTCCAGGCGTAGGGACGCGGGCTGCCCAGAAAGTACGTCTCCCCGATCGTGTCCGGATGGCGGGCCGCGTCGACCATTCCGGCGGCGAGATCCTGCGCATGCACGAGGCTCAGCGTGCGGGCCGAGCCCCCACCTACGACGGGGCACACGTGCCGTTTGACCGCCCGGAAAAAATCCAGAATGTCCCGGTCACGCGGGCCGTAGACGGCGGGAGGGCGAACGATGGTCAGGGGCAGCGCCTCGACGTACGATTCGGGGGTCGTCTCTGGACGCTCGTGCAGCGCCTCCTCCATCTGCGCTTTGCTGCGTCCGTACATGCTGACGGGGCGGAGCGGTACCTTCTCCGTTGCCACGTCCTGCTCGCAGCGTCCTACAGCGGCCAGACTGCTCGTCACCAGCACCCGGTCGAGATCCGGTGTGGCGTGCGTGACGGCCCCCATCAGGTTCAGCGTCGCCTGCACGTTGGCCTCGTACAAGGCTGCTTCCGTCGGGGCCCGCGTCCGTCCCGCCACATGGTACACCTCGTCTACGCCGTCAAGTGCGTCCCAGAGCACCTCCACGTCCGACAGGTCGCCTCGAACCTTCGTCACGTCCAGGTCCGCCAGCCACTTCGGATCGGTTCGCACCAGGCACCGCACCTCGTCCACCCCCCGACGCAAAAGCTCCTCCACGAGGTGGCTGCCGACGAAGCCGGTGCCGCCGGTTACGAAGACTGTTTTTTCATTCGGGCGATCAATTGGCGAGGGAGTTATTTTTGGAGTGACAGTTCGATAGTCGAGGATCGAGAACCGCTGGGTCGAGAGGCGAAGGGGGAGAGGAGAGAAGGAAAGGAGTGGAGCGTTATGCTTTTGGGACGTGCGTGTCTTGCCTACAAAAGCGCGGTCTCATTTCTTTACACGTGCATGAAATGAGTCAACTGAATTCTTTTCGCGACCTGGATGCGTATCAGCACGCCCTTCGGCATTCCAAGTCGATCTACGAGTGGTCCCTGGAGCTTCCAAAAGAGGAACGATATGGTCTTGCCTCTCAGATTCGGCGCTCCTCCAGGGCAGTCGGGGCGCTGGTTGCCGAGGCTTGGGGGCGACGTCGTTATCAAGGTGCGTTCACCGAGAAACTCACACAAGCCCTTGCGGAGGCAAAGGAAACACAAGCCTGGCTCGACCACGCTCGGGCACAGGGGTATCTAGACGATCCGGAGTATGAGTCGTTCGACGATGCCTGGGACCATGTCTGTGCAATGATACGCCGCATGATTCAACGCGCCGACCGATTCTGCAATTCCCAGTAGTGCGAACGATACTTTCTTCACCTCTCGCCCTTCACCCTTCGCCTCTCGTCGTTAACCGAACCACAGTCTCCACGTGCGGGGTGTGCGGAAACATGTCAACCGGCTGCACCGCGTCGATGCGGTACGTGTCTCGGAGTCGTCTGATATCACGCGCCTGGGTTTGAGGGTTACAACTGATATACACGAATCGCTCGGGGGCCAGGTCCGCAATTTGTGCCACGACATCTTTGTGCATGCCGGCCCGGGGTGGGTCCACGATGAGGACATCCGGACGCCCATGAGTGTCGACGAACGTGTCGGTGAACAGCTCCTTCAGATCGCCGGTGACGAACGTGCAGTTGTCGACGTCGTTGATTTGCGCATTCGTGCGGGCGTTCGCCACGGCGTCGTCCACCAGCTCCGCGCCGATCACCTCGTCCACGGACTCGCTCATAAAGAGTGAAATCGTGCCGGCCCCGCAGTATAAGTCGTAGAGGCGGTCGTCGGGGTGGAAGTCCGCAAAGTCACGGGCCACCTCATAGAGCCGTTCGGCCTGGAGCGTGTTCGTCTGGAAGAACGAACGGGGGCTGATTTCGAAGCGGTAGTCGCCAATTTCGTCGTAAATCACACCCGGTCCGAAGACGACCTGCTCCTCGCCCTCCGGATTCTGCGACTTGCCCGTGTGGTTGGTGTGGACGTACGTCGTGACCTTCGGAAACTGATCTCGGAGAAACTCGGCGAACACCGAGATCCGGTCGTCGAGGGCACCGTACGTGACGAGGTTTACCATGCAGTCCCCCGTCTGCTCGCCGGTGCGGAGGACGAGGTGGCGTAGGAAGCCTTTTTGGTTACGGATGTCCCATGGCGCCCAGCCCTGCTCCTTGACAAAGTCGCGGATGCCGTTGACGAGCCGTGCGCTGAGCTCGGAGTGGAGGTGGCACTCCTGTAGATCGACCACCTTGTAGAAGTTGCCGGGCACGTGCAGCCCGAGTGCGAAATCCGTGTCGAACTCTTTACCCAAGTCGATCTCGTCCCGGGTGAGCCAGCGGTCGGCGCTGAAGTCGAAATCCATCTTGTTGCGGTAGAAGAACCGCTTTGGGGACGGAAGCGTCGGGCGCACCTCGACGTCGTTGATGTCAGCGTGCTCCTCCAAGGCCTCCGCCAGGTGCCGCCGTTTGGCGTCGAGCTGTGCCTCGTAGTCGATGTGTTGCCACTTGCAACCGCCGCATTCGTCCGCGTAGCGACAGCGGGGCTCCACACGTACGTTGCTTGGGGTCAGGAGCGTGTCGAGCTTGGCCTCGGCGCGGTTCGACTCGATCTTGTAGACGTAGGCCTTCACCCGAGCCTGGTACGGCATCTTCGACGTGTACGGGCATACTGTTCACGTAGCCGATCGCCGATCTGTCGTCGCTGAGTTCTTCGAGTTCAAGTTCGACAAGCTCTCCACGGTTAACGTTGGACATACAGAGGGGGGTAAGTTGCGATCAGTCGGACTCGACACCTCGGAGTTTCAGGTAGGAGGTGGGGTTGATTGAATCGTTTCCCTATAGTTTTGTGTATGCCGAACGTGAACAACGAGGAGTTAAGTGTCTCCACAGCTACAGGTGATGGACCATGCGATGGGTTGTTCGTTCCTTGGTTCTCATACTCGCGGTTCTCCTTGTTTCCTGTGACAGTACCGGGCCGGAGGCAACGCCGGATCCTCACTTTGAGCTCTCGACGGAGGCGCCCGTGAACGCGTCGGTCGAAGGAGAGGCCACACTCGGTAACAATCTGACATTTGACGAGCGGAGCCTTTTTGTGCACCCGCTGGAGGGACTTGGCAAGACGGTCACCATCGTCCAGCTCTCTGGGGAATATCAGGGGGCGGTGACCCACGACCTGTCATTCCTTCGGCTAGCCGACGGGCCCCTGTCTTCGGGCACCTACGAGGTCGGACTGGATGCGCAGTGTGGCAGCCCTTGCAGCCCAGGCTCCTTCCCAGACGAACTCTTTACGGCCAGCTACGGACGGCAGACCACCGACTCGCTGCATTTCTATCCACTGGAGTCGGGCACCGTAACCGTGGAAACGGCCAGCGAAGAGGTCGTCGAGGGCACCTTCACGCTCGAGGCCGCGGCGGAGGCCAGCCTGTCGCGCGCCGACATGCAGGCGTTCCGCGACTCGTTGCGTGACGGGTTGCCAAGCGACACCACGGACCTGCCCCCGCCTCCGCAGCCGACCCTGACGACTCTGGAGCCGCCCATGACCATCGAGGGCCGCTTCACGGCGACGGCCGGCACCCTCTCCACTGAAGTGACGCGTCCGCAGTGGAGCCTCGGCGGGGGGCTCGTGACGCCGTAGCTCCGCTCCGTGGAGTGGGGGACCTCAGTCTGCGTTCGGAGGGAGGGTCAGGTGTCGGGGGTGTCGCTCGCGACGAACTTGTACCCGATGCCGTACACCGTCTGAAGGTAGGACGGGTCATCCGGCGTGGGTTCGATTTTCTTCCGCAGCGATGCCACGTGCCGGTCGATGGTACGGGTGGTAATGTCACCACTGATGCCCCAGACGTCGCGGAGAAGCTGCTTACGGCTGACCGTCCGGCCCCGGTGTTTAATGAAGTACTCCAGGATGTCGAACTCTAGGTCCGTAAGCCCGAGTTCATCGGTTCCCTTTGTGACGGTTTCCTCCGGGAAGCGGACGGTCAGGTCTCCGAACGTATACACGTCGCCGGTGTCGGGGAGGGCCGACGTGCTCCGGGAGAGGACCGCTTCGACGCGAGCGGCCAGCTCCTTCGTGTCGAAAGGCTTCGTGACATAGTCGTCGGCGCCGAGGTCGAATCCTCGTAGCTTGTGCTTGTGCTCGTCTTTGACCGTAAGCATGATGACGGGCGAATCGACCCCAGCCTGACGCGCCTCACGCAACACCTCGAACCCATCCTTCTCTGGAAGTCTCACGTCGAGCAGCACGAGGTCGTAGGGCGGAAGGGTCGTCATCTCCTGGAGCGCGTCTTCGCCATCTGTGGCGCGGTGGACCTCGTAGCCATTTCGGGTAAAGAACGATTTCAGGCTGCTTCCCAGGTCCGAGTCATCCTCGGCAATGAGAAGTCGAGTCTCGAGGGACTCTGTCGACGCGTCGCCGGGCGAGGACATGACCGTACCTGCGGTGTCATTCACGAGAATATGGAAGAGGGGCCCCACTTCGGAAAAATTGCTCTACCGACGTGTGAAGCGCAGGATTCGTAGAGCGGTCGTGTTTCCGACGGCGAACGGGCAAGTCGGTCGTACGTACACATATCCGCGTCGCAATTTCCGGATGGGTGCCTCGAACGCATGGACGCATCGCCCCTTTTCGATCCTCAGTACCTCCCCATCATTGCCGGAACCCTCATTGGGTTTGCCCTGCTGGCCGCGCTGCTCCTCGTGCCGATCTGGCGGTTTCTCAATCGGGAGCAGGAGGTGGCGGAGGAATGGACTCCGGAGGCCGTCGCGGAACGGATGCGCGAACGGCGACAGACCTCGACGAACGGGACGGAAGCCGTAGAGGAGGGCAGTCCATCCGCGGAGCAAAGCGATGCGGCCCCCAATTCGCCCGCGTCGTAGTGTGTGGGTTCAATTCACTACTCGGAGGTACTGTCGGACGCGGTGACCCGGACCATGGGACGGAGGGTCGCGAGGGTCTTTGGACCGATTCCGCCGACGCGCTTCAGTTCTTCGACGCGCTGGAACGGGCGTTGGGTCGACCGATACGTCGCAATCCGCTCCGACAGGGCCGGACCAATCCCTGGCAGAGCTTCCAAGGCCTTTGGAGACGCCGTGTTTACATTGATCGGATGTTCCGCGGAGGGTTGTTGCTGCTTCGGGGGTGCTGAGGAGAGGTTCGTCGAGTCCGTTGGCGACTGGGCCACGAGAGAATCGGCGGCCAATGGGGGCACCTGTTGCTCCTGGAGGTGGCGCACCGTGAGGCCCAGCAGAAACAACCCGGTGAGTGTGAGAATCGCGAGGCCCTCCTGGCGGGTGATGGAGAGCCGTTGCTGCAGTCGGTAGAGCCAGATCATGGCGACGGACCTGCGAAGACATCCATCAAATGTGAATCCCTGTTGTGGTGATTAAGACACACACCGACCCGGAATCTAACGTCCTCAGGCCCGGTTGTCTTTTGGGAATGCCCGCATCCGGCAATCGGTAGTTGGATGATTTGGTGTCGTCGCCTGGTGTTCGTTTCCCGGACCCACTAGTGCTTAATTATGGCCCAGCGTTCCATAATTCGAACGGAGGCCGTCGTCCTGCGGAGCCTCGACTACGGGGAAACGAGTCAGATCGTGACCCTCTTCACGCGGGAGATGGGCAAGCTCGGCGTGATGGCAAAGGGGGCCCGGCGTCCCAAAAGCTCATTTGGGGCCACGCTGCAGCCAATGGCGTACACGCAGGTGGTGTTTTACTACAAGCCGACCCGCACCTTACAGACCCTCAGCGAGAGCAGTCACGTGGAGTCCTTTCATCGTCTCCGTGAGAATCTGTCGACCATCTCGGTGGGGCTGCGCATCGTGGAACTCGTCGACGCCCTGATGGAGGAGGAAGACCCCCAGCCCGATGCATTTACGTTGGTCGTCCGGGCCCTCGAACGTCTAAACAAGACGGAGGCACGGGTGAGTAACCTCTGGCCGTACGTTCAACTCCGCCTGGCACAGATTCTTGGGGTGGCTCCGGCCGTCGAGCGGGACCGAGTGGAGGCCGTGACGGGGGAAGAGGGGATCCTTTCCCTGGCGGACGGGGGCGTTTATCCGGCCGGCGCGACCCCAGAGAAGCCGAAGCGGGCCTCCCGGCCAGCCCTTCGGGCCTACGCCGTCTGCGCCCGCGCCGACCTCGACACGGTGATGCGGCTGGACATGACCCCGGCAGTCCGGCGGGAGGTGAACGCCCTCGTGCGCGATTTTCTTCGGTACCAGTTCGACGATGCGTATCCGGACCGGAGCCGCTCGGTCATTGCGCAGATTGAGGGGACGGGGCAGCCTGGCCCGGCGGCTTGACCTTTTCCGGTGTCGTCGATACTATACTGTGTGGAATATGTGGTCTTCCCTTTGCACCGCGCCGAGGGAGCCAATCCCGCATTCATCAGCTGAGCGTTACCGCCTTTTTACCATGGGCCGGAAAAAGCTCACTGCCAAGCAGCATGAATTCTTGCAGTTCTTGATCGATCACACCCGTGAGACGGGAGTTTGGCCGACCTACCGGGAGATCATTGATCACTTTGGGTACAACTCTCCCAACAGTGTCACGCAAAATCTGAAGGCACTTCACCGAAAAGGGCACCTGACTCGGGACGATCAGGGCTATCACCTCGCCAAGCGCTACCAGGAGCAGGAAGAGCCGGGCATTCCCGTGAAGGGGATCATCTCGGCGGGGACGCTTCAGGAGGCTGTGGAGGCCGATTTGGGGACCATTACCCTCGACGTCCTTTTCCCGAACCTCGATCAGATCTTCGCAATTCGGGTGTCGGGCCAGTCCATGCGGGGGGCCAACATCCACGATGGCGACTACGTTCTGCTGATCGACGAGGACATTCCGGAGGGCGGCATCGGCGCGGTTTTATACGACGGGGAAACCTCGCTCAAGCGTGTGTACCACGACGACCAAGGACTTCGGTTGGAGCCCTGTAATCCGGAATACGACGACATTCACATTCAACCCGATGTGTTTGAGGAGGTCACCATTCTAGGGCGCTACGTGGGCCACGTCAACGACGAGGGCATTCACAAGGAGAGCAGCCGTGGACATGCGGCGATGCATTAAGCAACGGGCGAGAGTGCCTGCCCCTGATCCAATCTTTTTGATTCCAACCCTTCTATGAGCGAACTCCCCAATTGGAGAGACAATCTGCGCCGCGAGGGCGGCCACTGGGACGACGGTCGCTGGTACGACATTCACCTGGAGCGTCGGCTCCCCCAGGCCGTTCCGATGCTCGAAGAACTGGCAATGGCTCTCCCGCCCCTGCCGCCCGGCGCCACGGTCTGCGACCTCGCCTGTGGCACCGGCAACGCCGCCGCCACGGTGTTCGACGCTTATCCGCAGGTGGAGCTTGTCCTGCTCGACGAGGATCCGGATCTGCTCTCCATTGCGCACGAGAAAGTGGGGCAACTCACGCGCAATGTGGAGCCGCTTCAGGTGGCAGTGCCCACCGACGGGGCGCCGCTCCCGGGCGGGCCGTACGACCTCGTCGTGGCCTCCCTGGCCCTCCACGCCATTGTAGGGCACGATGTGGATCCGGCGGAAGCAGAGTCACGTTATGAGCTTCTCTTTCGCAGTATCCTCGAACCCCTCCGTCCCGGGGGACACTGCCTCGTCGGCGATCACGTGGGGACCCTTCCGCTCTATCCGCAGCTCAAGGCCATGGAACGGGCTGGATTCACGGAGGTCGACTGCGCGTGGCGCCAGGATGACTTTTTCGTCGCGGGCGGCCGCAAGGAGTCCTGAGAGTCTGCTTGACGGACGTTCCGTGGCCTTCGACTTTGTCGATCTACTGCGGAATGGCGGCTGCGCTCCGTCCTATTCGGGCGACTCCTCGTCGTCCCACAGAACGTAGCCACTGGTTGCGGTCTCCTCGCGATAGAGCGCCGACAGACGCTTCGTCATGGGCCCGATCGTGCCGTCACCAATCGTACGCCCGTCCAGTGTCGTGATGCCCGCCAACTCGCCCATCGTGCCGGTACAGAACATCTCGTCGGCGCGGTAGGCCTCCATCACCGAGAGGTCTCGCACCGTGTGGGCAACGTCGTTTTCGGCACAGAGGTCGAGCACGGTCTGCCGCGTGATGCCTTCCGGACAGGCCCTCGTGGTGCCGGTTACGACCGTGTCGTTCTCCACGATGAACACGTGCGTGCCGTGCCCCTCGGCGATAAACCCGTCCCGATCGAGCATGAGCGCGGCGTCGGCCCCGGCGTGATTGGCCTCGATCTTTGCGAGGATGGACTGGAGGAGGTTGTTGTGGTGGATCTTCGGGTCGAGGCAGTCCGGGGGAAAGCGACGGATGGAACTTGTGACGAAGGAGAGTCCGCTCTTGTCGTAGACGGGAGACTTGTATTCCGGCAGCACGATGAGGGTGGGGCCGGACTGGTTGAGGCGGGGATCCATGCCCGACGTGACTTTCTCGCCGCGCGTCAGGGTCAGGCGAATGTGAACCCCGTCACGCATATCGTTGGCGTCCAGCGTCCGCCGCAACTCGTGGATGATCGTTTCGTGCGACGGTATGGATTCGAAAGCTAGGGCCTTGGCGGAGTTGCGGAGGCGGTCGAGATGGGGGAGAAGGCGAAAGATGCGTCCGTCGTAGAGCCGGAGGCCCTCCCACACACCGTCGCCCCCCTGCACGACGCTGTCGAACGGGCTCACCCCGGCCTCGTCCCGGTGAGTGAGGTCACCGTCTATATTCACAATGAGGTCGCGATTTCGGTCGTCGAAGCCCTGCTTCATGAGAGTGGAGAGGGGAAGAGTGAGAGAAAAGAGGCGCGTTACGCCGAGCGAGTCATCAGACGGTGCTCGTACAGGCGGTCATAATAGGTCTGGCACTTGGCCAGGAGATCCTGAAGCCGGTCGGGGACAGTGGCTTCTTTCGGTTCGTAGGGCCGGAAGCCCGTCGACTGCTCCACTGTGTCGTACCAGTATTTGGCCCACAGGCCATCGCTCTCCCGGCGTCCGGGGGGCCACGACAGCATCGTGTCGTTGAACGGGACGCCGAGTGCCTCGCACAGCGCGCGGAGGGTGTCTTCGGGATCCGTCAGTACGTCGCGTGCGGTGAGGACTGGGGGGGTGGTCCCCGTCGAGGCGCGGAGCTTCTCGAAGAGGGTCCACTGCTGTTTCAGGCCCGTGTCGGCGAGGGTGGGCTCGGGCAGCACCTCCATCAGCGACGTCAGCATGGCCGAGGGCTCCCGGATGAGGAAGGCGTTGCGGAGGTCAATCACCCAGTCGGTTCCCATGTTGGGAAGGAGGTGGTGGCCCATGTGCTTCTGATAGAAGATCGAGGCCTCACCCTGAATGGGACCGGTCAGTTGATCCACGACGCGTCGCCAGTCGGTATCATACGCGTCGATGATCTCCTCCCGCCCGGGGTGCTCACGGCCCGTTTTCTTCAGGTAGTGAGCGTAGAGCGGCTCATCGAAGACGACTGTGTCCGGGCGCGTTTCCCACGCACGCATCATCGCGGTCGAAACGTTTCGGGGCCCCGACCACATCGCAATGCACACGTCGGAGGACACGGTGAATTGGTCTGTTTAGTGCAAAGCAAGTCCTTCCAGCGGGAAGATAATCTCCGTCCCGGGCGATGACAACCAACGGAGTCATCAATGAGGTCGGAGGCTTCTTGAAGAACGTTTTCCTAGGCGGTCTTGGAGCGCACGGTGCACAATCCTTTCGGTCGAAACGCCTCCAATGGCCCGACATCCTACGGCGACAGGGTGTCGTGCACGCGGTACATCCAGCTTCGCACGGTTCTCACGACAATTCCGCAAATGTGGGACGGTCGTTCGAGGGACGTCAGGAACAGACCCGAAAAAGGGGCCGTAGCTACGAACGGCAAAACAGAAAGGATCGGTGACGCCCGTCGCCGGTTTCATCTCCGTCTGGGGCCATAGCTCAGTTGGTAGAGCGCTGGAATCGCACTCCAGAGGTCCTGGGTTCGAATCCCAGTGGCTCCACTGCTTAATCGTTGATCGGTCCGGACACGCAAAAACCCCGCTCCTGCCTTCAGGTACGAGCGGGGTTTTGGTATTGGGAGGGGTGGGGACTACTCTTGGAGATGGTCGGGAATCTCCTCGGGGATGGTCCAGAGGTAGAGTACGTCTCCGTCCACGTTCACGGTCGAGTCGGGCTCCCAGCCGTTCATGTCGAAGCTGTGGGAGACGACACGCGTTCCCGGATCGAGTTGCTCGAAGAGCATCGGCCGGAGCTTTAGGTTGACCTCCGGGAAGAGATACATCGTCACGACAGTTGCGTCGCTGAAGTCGGCTTCAAAGAGGTCTTGCCGCCGAAATTCGACCTGATCACTCACGCCAGCGAGCTTGGCCCGCTTGCGGGCCCGCTGGACGAGGTCCGGTTTAATCTCGATTCCCACACCGCGGGCGCCGTACGTTTGGGCGGCCGTAATGGGGATGCGCCCATCGCCGCTGCCCAGGTCGTACACCGTGTCCGATTCGGAGACGTTGGCGAGTTCCAGCATGGCCTGGACCGTCTTCTCGGGGGTCACGACGAAGGGCACGTCGGCCTCAACCGTCGAATCTACGATTGAGGGGGATGAGGCGGAGGTGGGGGGCTGGGTCGTGGTGGTGTCCGGCCCCCGATTCGACGACTGATCTTGGTCCTGCGCACAGCCGGAGAGGGGGATCAGCCCGGCTCCAACGAGGCTGCACACGAGGAGTGGGAGGAAAACAGTGCGAGCGAGAGAGTGAGTGGGGCGCATGGCAGGAGCCAGATGGGTGAGGGGACGAAGGGGAGGGGGGCGACGCTACGCCCGTCGTGGCTGCAGGTGCGAGTCGGGCAGCCACGACCAGTCCGGCAGCTTCGCACGCAGGCTGCGCGCGGTGAGTTCGAGACTGACGTACGCTGTAGGAATGAGCACGAGGGTGACCAGGGTGGAGGCCAGAAGACCCCCGATCACGACGCGGGCGAGGGCCGCCTGTATTTCTGCGCCAGCTCCCAACCCGAGGGCGAGGGGAACGAGGCCCAGGACTGTCGTGAGGGTAGTCATAAGGATCGGCCGCAGGCGCAGGCGCCCCGCCTCGGCCACGGCCGGTAGAAGGTCCATCTCGCGCTCGCGCCGCATTAGATTGATGTAGTCGACCAGCACGATCGCGTTGTTCACTACAATCCCGATGAGCATCACGAACCCCATCACGCTCTGAATGTTGATGGTGGTGCCCGTGAGGACGAGCGTGGGCAATACCCCAATGAGCACCAGGGGCACGCTGAACATAACGACGAACGGATCGAGGAAACGCTCGAACTGGCCGGCCATCACCATGTAGATGAGCACCAGCGCCATGATGATGGCGATGAGGAAGTCGGTTTGCGCCTTTTGCTGCTCCCGATACTCACCGCCGAAGGTGATGGAGAAACCCTCGGGCAGATTGAAGTCGGCCAGGTCCTGACGGGCGCGTTGGACGACCTCTCCGAGCACCGCGTCGCTGTTGAGGGTCGCCGAAATGTAGGTAACGCGCTGGCCGTTGATGCGCTGGATCTCCGTAGGGCCGCGGCCCCGGTCCGTCTCGATGAGGGTGGAGAGGGGGGCGGTCTCGCCGTTGGGAGTCTGGATTGACACGTTATCCAGGTCCTCCACCGACAGCCGGTCCTCGGGCCGGAGGCGGACGGTAATGGGAAATTGCTCGCCGCCGGTGCGGTAGGAGGCGGCCCGGCTGCCCCCCACGTTCGTCTGCACCGCCGCGGCCACCTCCTGGGTCGTGAGGCCCAGCGACGAAATCTTGTCGCGAAGGAAACGGATGTTTTGTTCCGGGCGTCCCTCACGCCGCCCCGTCCGGGCCGAAGCGACCCCTTCGACATCCTCAAGGCGAGACTGAATGCGCTCGGAAATGGAGCGGGCACGGTCCAGGTCATACCCGCGGAGTTCCACCTGGAGCGCCTGGTTGCCCCCACCGGTGCTAAAGACGCGGCGCAAGATCCACAGGCCCGACTGGGCGTCGACTTGAATGTCGGCACCGGGGACGCTCCCGAGTACTTTGGACCGGATGCTGTCGGCCAGCGCAAAGGTGTTGGCGGAACGCTCGTCGGCCGACTTGAGCCGAATCTCTACCTCCGCCCCCCACGGTTGGACCTGCTTGGCAAAGTTCTCCATGTCCTCTTGGGGAAGAAGCGGCTTCACGTTCTGTTCTAGTTCGTCGAGGTACTCCATGACGACGGCAATGTTGGTCCCCTGTGCCATCTCCAAGTCGATGTCGATCTGGTTTGCGTCAGTTTGGGGCGCCAACTCGATCGACACAAGGGGCCAGAGTGCCATGGCTCCCCCGAGAAGAACCACCGTTGCCCCAAATACCATCCAACGGCGGCCGAGAAGGGACTCGATCAGCGTCGAGTAGCGGTTCTCCAATCGAGCGAATGCACGCTGGAACCACGACTTTGACTCGTCCTGGTCGATGGTTTGCTCCCCGGCGTCCACCGTCAGGAAGCGACTCGCCATCATGGGCACCAGGGTCAGTGCCACGAGCAGCGAGCACACCAGGGCGAAGACCACCACCAATGCCAGCGACTGAAAAAGGGCCGCCGTAGTGGTGCGGGCAAAGACGAGTGGCAAGAAGATGACCGACGTAGTGAGCGTTGAGGCGACAATGGCGCCCGCTACTTCACGCGTACCGATGGATGCCGCCTCCTTGAGCGATCGTCCATTCTCCTCCCGTTGTCGGATAATGTTTTCTAAGACCACGATCGCGTTGTCGACGATCAGTCCTACCCCCAGGGCCAGCCCCCCGAACGTCATCTGGTTCAACGTCAGGTCGTTGAAGAACAGGAGGGCGAACGTCGCGATGATCGAGATGGGGATCGACAGCGCGATGATGAACGTCGTCGATCCATTCCGGAGGAAAAGATACAGCACCAGAATGGCCAACAGCGAGCCCCAGATGGCCGAGTTCTGGACGTTGTTGATCGACTTGCGGATAAACTCGCTCTGATCGCTCACGACGGTCAGGTTCACGTCGGAGCGGGTCTCGTTGAGGCGCTCAACCTCGGAGCGAATGTTCTCCGCAACAGTGACCGTGTTGGCGCCGCTCTGCTTTTGGATTTCGAGGCGGACGACCGGAATTCCGTTCAGTTCCGCGACGCGGTTCAGATCTTCGTAGCCGTCCACAACCTCGGCCACGTCCTCCACTCGTATGGGGGTTTGCTCAGTTGTCGTGACGACGGTGCGCCGGATCTCGTCCAGCGATTCATACTCCCCTTGCGTGCGGACGTAGAGGTCGTTCAGTCCCTCCTTCACGTTGCCCCCCGGCAGGGCCACATTCGACTGACCGATGGCCTGCTGCACCTGCCCGGCCGAGAGGTCGTAGGCCTTCAGCCGGTCTCGGTTGATGTTGACGCGGATCTGCCGGTAGATGCCACCCTGAATGTTGAGGGTCCCCACGCCCGGAATTTGCTCAAATTGCTTTCCCAGGTTGCGCTCCAACAGCCGTGTAAGCGACTCCATGTCGCGACTCGACTCCACCGCGATGCTCACGATTTCCTGGCTGTTCGGATCAAACTTCCAGATCCCAGGCGGTTCGGCCTCCACCGGCAGGTCGTCGCGGATGCGGTCGAGGGCGGCCCGCACATCATTGGCCGCCGCATTCAGGTCGGTGCCCTGCGCAAACTCCAGGTTGACGCGGCTTGCGCCTTCCTCGGAGCTGGAGGTCATGCGCTCCACATTGGGAACGCTTGAGACAGCGTTTGCCACTGGGTCGGTGATGATGGTTTCCACCTCCTCCGGTCCCACGTTCGGATAGTTGGTGTAGACCGTCACACGCGGGTATTCGATCTCCGGCAGGAGGTCTACCGGCAGGTAGTAGAAGCTGACGCTGCCGACCACCATGATGGCCAGAAACGTCATCGCCGTCGCGACCGGACGTCGGATGGAAAGGTCGTAGAGCGACATGAGCGGGAGGGATCAGGCGAGGGAAGGAGCGACGGAGGAGGCGACTACGGACGTTGGGTAATGGCCATGGTTGGGGCCGTGGTGTCCGCGGGGAGGTCCTGACGGGTCACCGACGATTGGGTCGTGTCATTCGGCGTCGAGTCGGGCCCAAACCGCTGCTCGGCGAGGCGCTGCTGCCGTTCGAGCACACGGTTCAAGAGGTCGGTGTCCTGCAGCCGTTGCAAGGCCATCAGGCGCGACCAGGGCAGGGGCCGCACACGGGCGTCCACCCGCTCGCCGGTGTCGTTGTCGAGCAGGTTTTGTCCCACCGTCACAACCCAGTCGCCGGGATCGATGCCCCGGACGCCAGCCGTCTGTTGGCCTTCCGCAAGCACCTCTACCTCGCGGAAGGTCGTGGGCGTTGGGGGCGTGAGGGGCGGTGGGTTGTCTTCGTCGAACTCATCCGGCACGTCCACTGGGATTTCTGTTCCCAGCGTCGGGGCGACGAACACGCCGCGGGTGTTGGATGCGGGGTCCTCGTAGAGGGCGCTGAGGGGGACAATCGTGGCCCGCTCGCTTTCCCCGTAGGCTACGTCCACCTCCACAAACATGCCGGGGTTGAGGAGACGGTTTTCATTGGAGACCTCGATCTCGGCCTCGGCGCTGTACGACTCTTCGTTCAGAAACGGCGACATGCGGGTCACCGACGCCGTGAGAATGGTGTCTTCCTGGGGCACGTGGATGCGTGCCGTCTGTCCGGGCCGAATGCGCCCAAACATCCGGTCGGTCACTTCCACGCGCACCTTCACCGAGTCGAGGTCACCCATCGTATAGAGGCGGGTGTCGGGGCCCACACGCTGCCCGACCTCCACGTTGCGCTGCCCAACCTGTCCACTGATGGGGGCGCGCACGACAGTCTTCTGGAGGGCAGTTTGGCGCTCCTCAAGGGTCGCTTCGGCCTGTTCGACCTGCGCCTGCGCCTGCTCGTAGGCCGCCTCGGCCTGTGCCACCTGGGCCCGTAGCGATTCGAGTTGTTGTTGACTCTCAAACTCCTGATCGGCGAGGCGTTCGGTCCGTTTTAGTTGGGACCGGAGCTCACGGAGGTTGGCTTGGGCGCCTTGAGCCTCGGCCTTGGCGTTTCGGAGGGAGGCTTTTGCCTGTCGGACCTGTTGCTCGTACGTCTGGCGTCGGAGGCGCACAAGTGGTTCGCCCTCTTCTACGTAGTCGCCCGTTTGGGCCTCTACGGAGACGACCGGCTCGCTCAACTCCGAATAGATGGCGATCTGGTTCCGGGCCCGTACCGTGCCGCTCATGCGCTCCTCCAATGGAAGGGTGCCGTTGCGGGCCTGCACGGCCTCCACGGAGGGCGGAGAGTTATCGCCTTGCTCCTGTTGGGGGGCGTTTCCTTCGTTCGAGGGGGAACTACAGCCGCTCAACAGAAGAAGGAGCGTGAGACCGACGAAAACCAACCGGGCCATGATGACTGCAGAGGAACTGAGGGAGGTGAACAGAAATTGTACCGAACCAACGACCGCGAGGTGCCCCCGACACGGGGGATAGCAATAACGTTGCGATTGCAGGGGACAACCCCGGGAGTTAGAGGACATATTCACCGCGCCGTCCGGTGCAAGTTTCTGAGACGGTGATCAATTGCACGCATAGAGGCTCCAACTACATCTCGGTGTTGCAAAGGGGGCGACTCTCTCCCTGAGGCAGCGCTTTAGGCGGCGGTCTCTATGTTCCTTTCCACCGAGCACGGAACGTCATGAGCGATACGTATCGCACCCTCGAAATCTCCGGTCGGGTGGAGCACACCGTAGAGGGCTCCCGGTTCCTGGCGGAGGCAGTTCCGGCTGCGGACCGGGCGGCGGCCGAGGAGACAATCTCTGCCGTCCGCAGCCGAGAGCACAAGGCCACGCATCACTGCTTCGCCTATCGGGTGGGCGTTACCGGCGATACATTTCGGTACGATGACGATGGGGAACCGAGCGGAACGGCGGGCCAGCCGATTCTCCGTCAGATTGACTCGCAAGACCTTACGAACACGCTCGTCGTGGTCACGCGGTACTTCGGCGGCACAGAGTTGGGCACGGGGGGATTGGCTCGAGCCTACGGCAACGCCGCGGCCGCAGCACTAGAGCAGGCGGAAAGTACCGAGCGGGTCGTGCGGACGCCGGTTCGAATTCGGTTCGAGTACGACGACACCTCGCCCGCCGAGCGAGTGCTCCAGGAGTTCGATGCGGACGTACAGGACAGCGAATACACCGACGTGACGACCTTGACGGTGGGCGTCCGTGAATCGCAGGTGGACCCGTTCGTCAAGGCATTCCGGAATGCCTTATCGGATCGCGGAGACGTGTTACACGTCGGGCGGTAACGCGTAAGCGTTCGGCAAGTGGTACCATCTCCCTTTCCCCACTCTCCTCACACTCCACTCCCACGCTCCCATGCCTCTGTTCACCCACGCTTGAATTGCTCCATCGCGGTCACGGCCAGCTCGTCGGCCATAAT
>CAYLMT010000027.1:0-18135 GCA_964384855.1 uncultured Salinivenus sp. | reverse complement strand
ATCGACGGGTATCCGCGGGAGGCCTTTCTAGACGATCTCGTCGACGCGGTCGAGCGCGACATCCGCCGGTGCCTGAACGCCGGGGCGCACGCCGTCCAAGTGGACTTCACGGAGGGCCGGTTCGCCGTAAAGCTCGATCCTTCCAAGACCCTGCTCCGTGAGTTTGTGGCGCTCAATAACCGCGTCCTCGACCGCTTCTCCGACGAGGAGCGCCAACGGATTGGAGTCCACACCTGTCCGGGGGGCGACAAGGACTCGACCCACAGCGCCGACGTGGACTACGCGGAGTTGCTTCCCCTGCTTTTCGATCTCAATGCGGGGCGCTTCTACATGCAGTTCGCCAGTGAGGACGACCCGGAGCGCGTGCTCGACATTGTGCGGGAGCATAGCACGGACGACCAGACGATCTTTCTCGGGGTCACCGACGTGACGGATCCACGTGTAGAGTCGCCCGAAGAGGTGCGCGACACGATCCTGCGGGCGGCAGAGCACCTTCCTCCGGAGCGGCTCGGGACCACTGACGACTGCGGGTTTTCACCGTTCGGAGACGACCGATCGACAGCTCGGCGCACGGCGTTCCGCAAAATTGGGGCCCGCGTAGAGGGGACGAAGATGGCACGTGAGGAGCTCGGACTGGGGAAATAGCTCACTTCGCCAGTGCGTCCGGCAGCTGCTCGGGCAGATTGCCAAAGCTGCCGTTACTCATGAGGAGCGCCACGTCACCGGGTTGGAGCGTATCCGTCAGTGTGGGCAGCACGGCGTCGACGTTCTCGAACACCTCGGCGGGCACGCCGCGGTCTCGGATCGTTTGCGCCACGGCTTCGGGGTCGAGCATTCCCTCGGGATCGTCGTTGTGGCGGACGGGCGGGGCCTTTAGAAAGACGCGGTCGGCGGGGTCGAAGGCCGTTCCATAAGCGTCCTCAAAGCGCTTGCGTCGGCTCGTGTTGGAGCGGGGCTCGAAAATGGCGACGAGCCGTCGGTTCGGGTGGGCGGTGCGGAGGGCTTGCACGGTGGCCTCGACCGCGGTGGGGTGGTGAGCAAAGTCGTCGACCACGAGCACGTCGTTGGGACGACCCCGCACCTGCTGCCGTCGCTTCATGCCCCCGAACGATTCAAGCCCCGCTGCAATGGTCGATGGCGACACGCCCTCGCGGTAGGCGAGCAGCGCCGCGGCCAGGGCATTTTGGACGTTGTGGCGACCCGGGAGGGGCAGCTTCACGTCTTCACTATGCCCGTCCATTCGCAGGGTGAAGGACAGGCCATTCGTGGTGGGTCTTAGTGCCTCGCCACGTACATCGTTAGACGATTCAAGCCCGTAGGTCTGAACCGACGCGCTCGTATCATCGGCGAGGGCCCGCACGGTCGGGGTGTCCCCACAGAGGGCCAGGTGCCCGTCGCTGGGGAGGAGGCCGACGAAGTCCGCAAAGGTGCGTCGGTAATCGTCCTGGTCGACGAAAATGTCCGCGTGATCGAACTCCAGGGAGGTGACGATTGCTGACTGGGGCCGATAGTGTAAAAATTTGGGCTGCTTGTCGAAGTACGCGCTGTCGTACTCGTCTCCCTCCACCACGAAGGGGGCGTCGGAGCCGAGCGCGTAGCTCTGCTCACTGTTCTCCATTACACCCCCAATGAGGAAGCCGGGGTCGACGCCGGCGTGCCGGAGGAGGTGCACGAGCAGACCGGTCGTAGTGGTTTTCCCGTGGGTGCCGGCTACGACGAGGGGCCGCCGATCACTGAGAAAGTGGTGACCCAGAGCCTCCGGAAACGACTGCTGCGGTAGGCGCTGCTCGCGGGCGTAAGCGGCTTCCGGATGGGTGGGTGTGCAAGCGTTGCCGACGACCGTCAGATCAGGAGGCGGGTCTAGGTGCGACGGGTCGTAGCCCTCCTGTACCGGAATGTCCCGCTTGGCGAGGTGGGTGCTCATGGGCGGATACACGCCGTCATCGCTTCCCCGAACCTCCATGCCCGCCTGGTCGAAAAGGCCGGCCAGGGCCCCCATCCCTGTGCCGCAGATGCCAATGAGGTGGACGTCGTCGATCTGGTCGGGCGGGGGGACGTCAGGGCGCGAGAACTGCCGGAGCGACGCGTCCGGCAGGTCGTCGATAGGGCGGGGCATACGGGGTAGGGGAACAGAGAATCGGTCGGACTACTCGTCCGCCGAAGACTCCGACGAGGATCGCCGGGACATTTCGGCGGCCACCTGGGACTCCTCCTCGGCGGTGGGAGCCTCCTCGAGGACGGTTTCGTTCGGCGCCTCGGAGTCGGCATTGGTGGGGGCTTCCAGCGCCTCGTCGGACACCATGCCCAGCTCGCGGGCCCGTTTGAACCACTGTTTTCGGGCGAGGGCCTGCATGTCCTCGACGGAGTCGGCCTCGTCCACGATTTCCAGTCCCAGGAGCGTCTCGACCACGTCCTCCATCGTGACGACACCCGCCACGCCGCCGTACTCGTCCACCACGAGCGCGATGTGCTCCAGGCGGTCGAGCAGGCGCTCCAGCAGGTCGGGCAGGGGGAGGGTCTCGTGCACCACCAGGATGTCGCGAGAAATCTCCGACAGGGACACGTCAAACTCCTCCTGGGCGGCCCGCAGCAGCATTTCGTCCTTCAGGACGTAGCCCGTAATGTCGTCCGGATCGTCCTCGTAGACCGGAATGCGGGAGAACCGAAACTCGTCGTGCTCCTCCACCACGTCACCGATTGTTTTCTGCTGCGGCAACTGGAAGATGACGGTGCGGGGTGTCATCACGTCCTTTACCCGCAGGGAGTTGAAGCGGAAAAGGTTGCGCAGGATGCGCGATTCTTTCTCCTCAAAGACACCCTCTTCCTCTCCGAGTTCGGCCATAGCCGTGAATTCCTCGCGGCTGAATGCGGCCTGATCTTCGTCCTGCGAGAGCAAATACGTCAGGCCCTGCGAAAGCTTCACGAGGGGCCACATCACAATAATCGTCGCCGTGAGCAGACGGACGATCACGGGCGTGAGGGTTCTCCAGTAGACGGCCCCGAGCGTCTTCGGGATGATCTCTGAGAGGACGAGAATAAGAAGGGTGAGCACGCCCGCGATGATGCCGGTGTAGGCCTCCCCGAAGACAATTGCGGCCTGGGCGCCAACCCCTGCAGCCCCAACGGTGTGGGCAATGGTGTTGAGACTTAAAATCGCCGCGAGCGGGCGGTCGACGTTTTCCTTAAACTGATGGATGCGCTTGCCGACCGCACTTCCCTCGCGCTCCAGGGCTGCCACGTACGAAGGCGTCACGCTTAACAGGACGGCCTCCATGATGGAGCAGAGAAAGGAGACCCCGATCGCCAGCGCAACGTAAAGAAGGAGTAAGCCCATTCGCGATCAATGGAGAGCTCAAGAACAGTCAATGGGGCGGGCCGGGGAGAACGAACCCGCCCGGGCGTCCGCAAAGTGCCCAAAATGTGTGCCAGTCTGTGAGGCGAACGGACTCCCCATAAATGCGGTCGGCTCCGTTCAGTTTCTTCACCTGCGTGGAAACGGCCTTCACGAAATAGGGTCTGCAGGGGCTCACCACGGAGCCATTATTGGTTCCCAGAATGAACGGATCGATCCCGGACGAACGTCACCGGGGTCAGTTCAGGGAAGTGGAGTGTGCGGAGCCATTCGCGGCCGCCGTCTCCAGCTTCTCCGACCACTGCTTCTGGTTTTCGCGGGCATTCTGCACGACCGGCGTGTACTGAAGGAGATGCAATACGAGGTCATTGATGGCGGCCATGGGCTGGCGCATTGGGCGCTTCACATCGAGGAAAAGGATGGCGCGCTCTCCGTCGGTCTCGTTCCAGACCTCGTGGTTATAGGTGTCGTCGAACACCAGGCTCTCACCCTCTTCCCAGTGCTCGACCCGATCGTCGATCCGGATGCGGCACTGTTCGGCCGGGTCGGGCACCTTCAGCCCCAGATGGTAGCGCAGCACGCCCTTGTAGGGGCCGCGGTGGGGCGGAATGTGCTTGCCGGGCGATAGGATGGAGAAGAAGGCGGTCGTCATGCCCGGCACCTGCTCGATCAGTTCTGTGGTGCGGGGGCAACGGGCACAGTTCTCCTCGGCCTTCACGCCGTAGCCATAGAGGAAGAACGTTTTCCAATTGTCGTCCTGCGAAATGGTAGACGCATCCTCCGCGATGTCGTGGAAGCTGGGGAGGGCCTCCCGGTGTTGTAGGATATTGTCGAGTTCGTCCCGCATAACCGTCCAGTTGTCTTCGAGGCGGCGGGTCCAGGGAAAGCGAGACGGGTCGTGCACGGGTTTGTCGCCCACCGTAGAGAAAACGCCGAAGAGACTGTCGAGCCCGTGCATAGCCGTGTGGGCCAGTCGTTTGAGGATGGGGTCGTCGCGGTCCTGAAACGATTCCGTCCGAACTGATGCGGCGTCAGAATCAGACATAGGAACGCAGAGGAGTTAGTGAGTGGTCTGTTTGTGGATTAAAATGCGCAGGAGAAAGGCCGACCGTAGCTGGGTCGGGGAAGAAGGATTACGATCGGGAGTCTGTCGCCGGTGTTGAAAGCTCGTCGGGCCGACCGTTGTCACCCGGCAGGTCCGGAGTCGGCACGTCAGACTGGTCCGGGGCTGAGGCCGTGCCGCCCTCAGTTGTCACCGCGTCCGTCACAATGCTGCCGGCCTCGGGGGCTGCACCGAAGAGGGCCGCAACCCGCGTCGACACCGAGTCGAACGTCGAGTACATCACAGGGACGATGACGAGGGTCAAGAACGTTCCGAACGTGAGCCCGGCAATGATGGCCGTTCCCATTGGGCCCCAGAACTGCGTGTTCTCGCTGCCAAATTGGAAGTTGGGAGCAAAATCGGCCAGCAGGCCAACGAAGTCAATATTGATGCCAAAGGTGAGGGGGACGAGGCCCAGGATCGTGGTGAAGGCGGTGAGGAGCACCGGGCGCAGTCGCGTGGCCCCACCCTCCACGATGGCCTCCTGTTTGTCAGCGCCCTTCTGCCGGAGCTGCATGATGTAGTCAACCAGTACGATGTTGTTATTCACCACAATGCCCGCCAGACTAATGACGCCGATGAAGGTGAAGAGACTGAACGGCGTGCGGGTGAGGATGAGGCCCAGCAATACGCCGATGAGGCTAAGGCCCACCGCGGCCATGATGATGAAGGGGGCACTCACCGAGTTGAATTCGGTGATCATGACGAGGAGAATGAGGGCGACGCCCACCGCGAGGGCCGTAAAGAGGAAGCCGAAGCTTTCTTGCTGGTCCTCGTTCTGTCCCGTATAAGTGAGCTCGTACTGCGGTGGAAGTTCTTGCTCGTAGTCGGTCAGCAACTGCTGCACTTGTTGCAGCACCTCGTTGTCGTTATAGCCGGGGGCGGCGTCGCCCTGGACGGTCACCACACGTTGCTCGTCCAGCCGTGTGATGGAGCCAAAACCGGTGGTCTCTTTCAAGTCTGCCACCGAGACCACGGGAATCTGGTCGCCGGTCGGAGTGGTCACGGTCAGGTTACGGAGGCTTTCGAGCGTCTGCCGGTCCTCCTCCTGCAGCCGCACCGTGATGTCGTACTCCTCCTCCCCATCCCGAAAAGTACTGGCCTCTTGCCCCTGAATGGCGGCTCGCACGGTGGAGGCGACCTGTTCGGTTGAGAGGCCAAACTGGTTGGCTCGCTCGCGATCCACATCCACCCGAATCTCGGGACGGCCCGCATTCAAGTCGTCGGTGATGTCCACGAGGCCGGGGATGGTGCCGTCACTGGCGGCTTCGTTGAGGCGAGCCTTGATCTCGCGACTGATCGAGACAATCCGGTCGAAGTCAGGGCCGGACACCTCGATGTTGACGGGCGGGCCTGTTGGGGGGCCCTGTGTTTCCTGCTGGAAGTCAATTTCGGTGCCCGGAATGCCTTCGAGCTGGTTGCGCAATCGGTCCAGGGTGCGGGTCGACGACTCGGCCCGGTCTTCGTAGTCGACCATGTTGAGGCTCAGGCGCGCCCGCTCTTCCCGGTCCGCTCCACCGCCGAACTGAGAGTCGCCCCCGACCCCCACGTTCGTGAGGATGTTCTGGATGTTGGCCGCAACGGCGGATGTTTCCTGCAACAGTGCGTCGAGGCGCTTCTCGGCGGTCTTGGCCGTCCGGTTCGTGGTCTCGACGTTGGTCCCGACGGGGTTGTCGAGGATGATTTGCACGCGGTTGGGATCGGTCGAGGGGAAGAAGGAGACCCCGGTGGGCGCGAGGGCGTACAGGCCAATGATGAGAAAGAGGGTCCCGAGTGCGCCGTTGAGGAGGAGGGCACGCCGGTCCGTGAGGAGCAGGTGCTGCCGATCGCCCCGGCTGACCGCGCCAACGGCCCCGATGAGGACAATTCCAACCGGGGCCGCCATCATGATGCCGAAGGTGGACCAAGCAATACGGCCTGTCCACAGGGCGACTCCGAGAAATAGGAGCATGAGGGCACCCAGCAGGCCCCCGATCCATACGCTGGCTCGTCCACCCAGGTACATCCCCTCGACGGTGTGCACCACAATCCCGAGCGTGCCCCCGGCCAGGAGCAGACCGCCGGGCACCAGCAGCACGCTTCCGGCGGTGACGGAGGTGAGGCTCGTAACGATTCCGCCGAGGACGCACAGGGCCACGCCGGCGGCGAAGGCCCCGAGGGCACCGGTATTGCGGAGCAGGGCCCAGGGGTGCGAGTAGTCACGCTCCAGCATGAACGTGAGAAAGTCCCGGTACATCGTGATGATGCGGGGCAGGCCCTCCTGCGCGAAGCGGTCCCCGATGGGTTTGAGCAGGTACGTATGGAGGGCGTAGAGCGTAGGGACCGCCACGGCTACGACCACGAGGGTCTTCCAGTTTGCCAGTCCCAGCACCAGCCCCAACACCAGAATTCCGGCCCCGGCCAGGTATCGAGCGGCGGTGGAGCCGGACTCAGACTCTACGTCTGCCTCGCCGTTCTCTTCGATCCGGATAAACATGCCCGACACCACCGGATTGATGACGAGCGCCACGAAGAGGGAACAGGTGAGGGTGATGATCAGCGTGAGGGGCAGGAAGCTCATGAACTCGCCAATCACGCCGGGCCAGAAGAGCATGGGCGCGAACGCGGCCACCGTCGTCGCGGTGGCCGCCACCACGGCCCCGCCCACCTCGGCCGTGCCGCGCTTCGCCGCCTCCCATCGCGAGTAGCCCGCCTCCATGAAGCGGTAGATGTTCTCCACGACCACCACCGCGTTGTCCACGAGCATGCCCAACGCGATAATGAGCGAAAACAGCATCACGAAGTTAAGCGTGTACCCCAGGGCCTGGAAGTACAGGAACGAGGTGAACATGGACAGCGGGATGGCGATGCCCACCAACGTGGCATTGCGGACCCCAAGGAAAAAGAGAAGCACCGCGACCACGAAGATGAGGCCGCTAATGATGTTATTTTCCAGATCCGTGACCAGCGACTGCACGTTTTCACTTTCGTCGGACGTAATGGTGACGCGCGTGCCGCTCGGGAAATTGAAGTCGTCGATGGTCTGCTTCACCGACTCGACCGCCTCCAGAATGTTGTCGCCGCCCCGCTTCGTCACGTTCAGCGAGATGACGGGGACCGACTCGTCGCTCCGCTGGGCGGACACGAACTCGCCCTCCTTGTTTTCTTTCTGCAGGACGCGGAGCCGCGCGTAGGTGCTACGGTCCTCGAATCCGAAGACCACATTCGCCACGTCGCGCACGTACACAGGATTGCCGTTGGGGGCAGCCACCACCAGATTCGGGATTTGGGCCTCCGGATCCTCGAAGCGGCCGTCAATGCGGACAAGATAGTTGAGGCGGTCCACGTCAATGGAGCCGCCAGGGATGTTGCGGTTCTCGCTCTGAATGGTACTCACCAGGTCCTGAAACGTGAGACCGTAGCCCTTCAGGGCCGTCAGGTCCACGTTCACCTGGATCTCACGTGTAAGCCCCCCCACCAGGTTGGCTTCTAGAATGCTGGGAATGCCCTCGATCTCGTCCTGCAGATCCTTCCCCACCTCCTTGAGGCGGGCCAGCGAGTAGTCCGCCCCCAGGTTCACCGTCATGATGGGGAAATCCTCCGTGTTGATCTCACTGACGATGGGCTCGTCCTCTATTCCACTGGGAAGGTCGGGCTGGGCCCGGTCGACCGCGTCCTTGACGTCCTGGTACGCTTTGTCGTTATCCATGCTCGGGTCGAACTCGGCCACGATGGTGGACACGCCCTCTGTCGAGGTCGACCGGAGCTCGTCAATGTCGTTCACGCTGCCGATTTCCTGTTCTAGTGGCTGGGTGACGACCGACTCGATGTCGTCGGGGCTCGCCCCAGGATAGACGGTCGTCACGACAACGGTCGGGATCTCGATGGAAGGGGCTGACTCCTTCGGAATGGTGAGGTAGCTGTACAGCCCCCCGCCCACAATGAGTGCAGTGAGGACGAGTATGGCCGTCCGGTATTTGATCGACAGGTTGGTAATCTTCATAGATGGGCCGGTCCGGAAGGCGAGAGAGTGAGACGAGGCAGGGAAACGAACTGCCAGTCAGGGGGTGTCGGGGGACGGCGTCGGGGCGTCCGCGGAGGCACTCTGCGTGGTGTCGGCGGCGTCAACGTCCTCGTACTGCTCGACCACCTCCACCCGGTCGCCCGTGGCCACGTCCGACTGGCCCACGGTGATGAGCTCGTCACCAGGCTCGAGTCCGGAGCGGATCACCACCCGATTGCCGCTTGCAGGACCGAGGGTAACTCGCTGCGACTGAACGACCGCGCCCGAATCCGTTCGGGCCACCGTGTAGGCGTCGAGCCCGTCCTCGTCGCGGCTAATGGCCGAGCGCGGGGCGACCAGTACGTTCTCGAGCCGCTCCCGCACCACGAAGACCTTGGCGATCATTTCGGGCTTGAGGCGACGTTCGGGGTTCTCGATCTCGACCTCGATGGGAAACGTGCGGCTTGCCGGGTCGATGGTGTTGCCGACGAAGGTGAGGTGTCCCCAGCGGTCACCGAGGGCCGCGGACTGGATGCGGACCCGGACGGAGTCGCCCTGCTCCAGGTCGTTGACGTACCGTTCGGGCACTCCGGCCTTCACTCGGACCCGTCGCGTGTTGACGAGCCGCACCACCTGCTCGCCGGGGGAGGCCTGCTCGCCCGGCTTCTGGAGCCGCTCCTCTACGGTGCCGGGAAAGGGAGCATCGATGCGGGTGCTGGCGAGTTGCTCCCGGGCCTGGCTCAGGTTGGCCTTGGCCTGGTTGAGGGACGCGAGGGCCTGGGCCCGCTGTGACCGCACGCTCTCGAACTCGGAGGCGCTGATGATCGAGTCGCGGTACAGGGGCGCCTGCCGCTCGTAAGTGTCCTGGGCGAGCTCGTACTGGGCCTGTGCCGACTCGACCTGAGCCTGGGCCTGCTCCACGGCGGCGCGGGCACTGCGGGGGTTGACGCGGGCGACCAGGGAGTCCTCTGGCACGCGGGTGCCGCGCTCGGCTACGTAGACGAGCGTGCCGGAGGCTTCGGCCGACAGGCTGGCATCGTTGAGGGCGTCTACGCTTCCAGTCACCTCCACGATGTCCTCAAACCGCTGGGGCTCCAGCACGAGGGTTTCGACCCGAATGCGACTGCGATCCTGGGCCGTGGCGGTCTCTGTGTTCCCCTCTTCTCCACACCCGACGAGAAGGGGCGCCAGGCCCACGAGCAACACAACCCAAAGTGAAGCGAAACGAGAACGATGCATCGAAAAAAGAGACCCAGTGAGAAAAACGGACGTAGCAAAGGAAGGACATTGAGGAGGCTTACGGCATCGCGGTGCCAGCCACGCGTTGGAACGCACTGTCCTCGGAGAGGGGCACGCCCATGGCGCGCTCCAGGGCACTCCGGGCCCGGAGGTAATCGTGGGTGGCTTGCAGACGGTTGAGGCGGCTCTCGTCAAGCTGATTCGAGGCCTCCCGGAGCTCCAGCTGGCTCGAGACCCCGTTCTCGACGCGGCGACGTGTGTACTCGTAGTTGAGCTCGGCGGTCTCCACATTTTGCTTCTGGGTCTGCAGCCGCTGGTAGGCGGCGCGCAGGGTCCGAAGGGCCTGCTCGATTTGAAGCTGCATGGCCGACCGCTGCTGTTCGCGCTGGAGTTCGGCTCGCCGCACGGCCACCTCTCGTTGCTGGAGTTGAGACTCACGCTGGAAACCGTCAAAGATGGTCCAGCTCAGCTGGAGGCCCACATTCAGGGATGGGTTCCAGAAGTCGGAGTGGAAGAAGCCGCGCTCCTGCACCGCGAAGTCGAAG
The DNA here is from genome assembly GCA_964384855.1 of uncultured Salinivenus sp. Lineage (GTDB taxonomy): Bacteria > Bacteroidota > Rhodothermia > Rhodothermales > Salinibacteraceae > Salinibacter. The sequence continues at coordinate 7,915 of CAYLMT010000027.1, read as the reverse complement.
GGATCGGTGGGGTTGGAGAGGGTCAGGGAGCGGTCGTCGGGCACGCGGCCCGTATAATCAAAGTTGGCCACGGCTGAGACCGTGGGCAGGTACTGCGCCCGTACGGTGTTTTCCTCCACCTTGCGCAGCTCCACGTTCTTCCGGGCCTGCTCCAAATCGGGGCGATGTTCGAAGGCCAGTTGGGTCGCCCGCTCCACTGTGAGGTCGAGCAGGGGATCAGGATCGTCTACGGCGAGAGAGCCCTTCAGAGCAATGGGACGGTCCATGGGTAGGGCGAGAGCGAGTTTCAGCTGTTCCCGGGCGAGGCGGGCCCGGTTTTCGGTCTGCAGCCGTTGGGTACGGAGGTTCGAGAGCTCCACGTCGGTGCTCAGGCGCTGATATTTGGGGGCGGTGCCTTCCTCTACCTGGCGCCGCATCTCCGCGAGAGTTTCCTCCGTGCGCTCGACGCTCTGGCGGGCCACGCGGGCCTGCTCCTGCGCCAGCAGAGCCCCGTAGAAGGCCCCCCGCACACTGTCGACGAGGGCCTGCCGTTCGCGGTCGAGGGCGAGCTGGTTGACGTCCTGAAGCTGGCGGGCGCCCCGGACGGCGGCGAAGGCACTGCGGCTAAAGAGGGTTTGCTGGAGGCTGAGCCCACTGCTGAACTGATTGTCGACGCCGAACGGGTTGCCGCCCCCGCCACCCGGCGTGATTCCGGCCTCCCGCTGGGCCTGTCGTTGTCGCCGTTGAAACTCCTCGAACGAAATGGGTTCGGTGCCGGACTCCGGGTTCGTGCGGGCCCGTTCGTTGTAGGCGACCCACTCGGTGGCGTTGCCACCGGCAAAGAGCCCGGTTACGTCGCTACCGGCAAAGGGGTTGGCGGTCTTAATGTTGCGGGTATAGCTCCCGCTCACGCTCAACTGTGGGTACAACTGCCCCCAAGCCTCCCGGATTTGTGCGTCGGCGTTTTGAATGTCGAGCCGGGCTCCACGAAGGTTGTAGCTGCGCTCAAGGGCGACGCGGAGGGCGTCGTCGAGCGTCAGGACGAGCGTAGAGTCCGTCCCGGATGAGGAGGAGACCACCGAGGATTGGGCCGCGGCCGGTGGCACCACCACGAGGGCGCCGAGGAGCAGCAAGACGGCCGTGGGGGCCCAATGGGAGAGTCGAATTGGCGGCTGAGGCATCAGAGACCGGTGCTTATTCATCGAAAACCGAGTCGGAAGGCGACGGGCTCGACGACGCGGGCGAGAGTCCGTCGAAGAGAAGGGCCGTCAAAAAGTCAGCGGCCTGGTCGGGATTGTCGAGAGGTCGGTTTGCGCCGAGGGGCGAGTTGCAGGAGGGGCGATTGCATTCGAGAATGTGGTGCATCCCCATACTCCGAAGACTCGTGAATAGGACGTCTGCGACCAACGTAGGGCAGAGGCATCGAACCTCCTCCCGGTCCATCGACTCGCGGAGCACAGGCACGAGCGTGCCCAGTACCCGCTCCTGCTGCTTATTAAAAAACTCGATGCGCTCGGCCTCGTCGCTGAATGCAATGGCGTGGATTTCCTTGACCAGGACGAGGAACAGGTTCTGCTGGTCGCGAATCAACTCGAAATAGCGCTTCACAAACTCGTGGACGGTGTCGCGCAATGGGCGGTCGTCGGGGGAGGCGTGGAAGACCGTCTGAATGAGGGTCTCCAGCTCCTGTGTGGCCTCGTCGAAGACGGCGAGGAAGATTTCCTCCTTTCCCCCGTCGAAGTAGTTGTAGAGTGTGCCCTTGCCGAATTCGGCCCGCTCCGCAATCTCGTCGAGCGTTGCGTCCGCGTAGCCTTTTTCCGCGAAGACAGCGCGGGCGGCATCGAGCATGGCCTGTCGCCGTCGTTTGCGCTCGCGCTCGCGGCGGGACAGGTTGGGATTGGAAGCGCTGGACATGAGAGAAGGCGCCCGAATGGACGCCGCGTCAGGATCTGACTACCGAGTCATCGAGTGACCATATAGTCATTCTTCGGAGTGATCGTTCGCTGTCTTTGGGGAACTCGCCATGAAGATTGGGCGGGGATCGCGCGAAGCGGCTTGGGGGTCGAAGCATCGGCGTTCAGGAGGGGACCGGAGCCACCCTCAGAACACAACGATTCAGCGCACATGGTCTGAGCTCGCCGTGACCCCCTGCAGCGGGAATCAACGCCCCACTGGAGGGCAGCCAAGATTTTCCAGCGCCTCGTTTAGGAGCGAGAGGCTTTCGGTGGTGTTAACGCGGGCCTCGAGCTGTGTGAGCAGGTTGAGGAGACCGACCAGGGCCTTGTTGAGGAAGATGAAGTGCGGGGATCCCGTGGCGGCCCGGAGGTGGGACGCCTGCTCGAAGCAATTCTGCAGGCGGTCCTGAAACTTCGGATCGCCGAAGTCAAACGACGACTGGCGGTAGGGCTCCACGATGAGCGATCCGTACTGCTCGAAGAAGTGTCGTAGCTCGTCCTGTGTGTTTTCCGACAGGTCGTCGCGGAGGATGTCGAGCGCGAATAGATAGTGGGTAATCTCGTCCTCATCGTCGGCCATGCGGGCGCGGAAGAGGCGCAGCATGTCGTCGCGAAACTGCTGCGGGAAGGTCTTCACGCAGCCGAAGTCGACCACTCCAAGCCGCCCGTCGTCGCGGAAGAGGAAGTTGCCGGGATGGGTGTCGGCGTGAAGCGTGCGGGCGTTGCTCGCCACCTGCTCGTGGAGGAAGTCCCAGAGCAGCTGCCCGAAATGGTTGCGCTTCTCTTGGCTCGGGTTTGTGTCGAGGAACGTGTCGAGGTGCTGGCCCTCCACGAATGTCATCGTGAGGACCGTCTCGGATGTGAGCTCATGGACTGGGCGGGGGATAACGAGCTTGTCGCCGTCGTACTCCTCGGCGAAGTGATCGATATTTTCGGCCTCGTGGAGGTAATCTGTTTCCTCCTGAAGACGAGCCTTCACTTCTTCGAAATGGTCGTCGAGGCCATCGCCCTCAATCAGGCGTTCGAACAGTGTGCGGGCCACCGATAGGTCGGAGTCGATGGTCGTCCGTACGTTCGGATATTGTACCTTCACGGCCACCTCACGGCCATCGTCCAAACGGGCCCGGTGTACCTGCCCGAGTGAGGCGGCGGCCATCGCTTCCGACTCAAACTCATTAAAGAGTAGCTCCGGAAAGCGCCCGAGCCCGTCCCGAATCCGTTTGCGTACCAATGCCTTATTCATTGGCGGGACGCTGTACTGCGCCTCCGCCATCACTTCCATGAACTCGTCCGGCAGCAGCCCGGTGTCCATACTCATCGACTGGGCCAGCTTGAGCGCCGTGCCACGGAGCCGGGCAAACTCCTTAAAGAGGTCGCGGGCGTTCTGGGTGTTAAGCTCGCGCTTCCGCGCCTCCGGGTCGGCCTCGCCTGTAGCACGGTCCATGAGGTACTCGGCGTAGTTCTTTCCCACCTTCAGCCCCGTCTTGGCAAAGAGGCCGCTCCGCTCCAGCTTCGAGGCGGGAAAGTCGTCGGAGGAGTCGTCGGTGTCCATACTGCGTCGAGATCCGTGGGGAGTACTACAGAAAGGGAAAACGGCCCGGATGGAGAACGTAATGCGTATTGCGTGTTGCGCATTGTAGGTCCGGCACCCCCGTTACCGCAATACGAAATACCCACTACGAGCAGGGTCATCGGCGGCAAAGCCTTCGGGGTACCGCACTACTTACCGGAGAACAGTCTGCCTACGATTGGCAGCCGTCCCAGGCCCAGCGAGTCGTGCTGCACGATGTGCCAGGCGAGGTCCACCCCGCGAGATACACCGCGGAAGGTCACCAGTTCGGCTATGAACGCAACGAGCTTGTCGACAAGGGCCGTCGTCGCCTCCTGGTCCTCGGTCTCGTCGTGGATCCAGTGACGGATGACGGCCATCGTGACCTCCGTGAGGACCTCGTGCACCGGCCACCGTCCCGTAACGAGTTGATTCGGATAGGGCACCAACGCCTCGCTCGTTAGCAGCTCACGGAGCGTAGCCCGTACCTCCGACCGGAACGAAGAACGGTACCGAATGCGGGTGTCGAAGGTGGCCTGCACGAACGCGCGCTGCTCCCCGAATGCGTCGAGCAGGATGTAGTAAAAAGAGGCCAGCCGTTCCTCAAAGGAAAAGTCCTCGTAGCCCGTCGTGGCCTCCGTTAGCATTCGGTACTGATCGAACACGAGCTCGTAATAGGCGGAGTAGAGCTCGTCGACTGTGTCGAAATGGTGCTCGAAGGTTCCCTCCTCCACACCCGCCTCGGTGCAAACGTCCGACGTGGCAGGGGACGACTCGGTCTCATCGCGAAGCCGGATCGCGGCCTCAATGAGCTGTTTCCGTTCGGCAAAGGCGTCGGGGTCGGGAATCGGGGTGGAGGCACATTGGACAAAAAACCGCGAAGACATCTTACGCACGATCCCGAGGGATTTTCCGACCACCGCGGGAGACGGCTGGAGAGAAGGTTGAACACCACCCCAACCGGGTGTGCTTACTCGGATTTGGGCGGACTACGTTCGGTCCTACGCTCGAACACCGGTCTCGGGCACGCCCGTCGCCGTCTCGGTCTCTGGGTGGCTGCTCCACTCGTACCACCCGCCGTCGTAGACCGAGATGTTGGGCCAGCCCATCAGGTATGCGTTCATGAACGCCTCGCTCCCGCGCCAGCCCGTCCCGCAATAGAAGGCAATGTGCTTGTCGGGCGTTATGCCCATCTCGGCCCACTTTTCGGCGATCTCCGGAAACTCCCGCGTCGTGTAGTCGAAGTTGCGGTAGTTCTCCATGTGGTAGGCGTCGCTCCCACAGTTGCCGAACACAGCGCCCGGAATTCGACCGGTGTCGTCGATGTAGTGGTAGCCACTTCGCTCCCCAATAAACTCCGCCCAGCTCCGAACACTGACCAGGTCGCCGCGCTCCGCCTCCAGAAGAGCCTTTGCCTCGTCCAAGTCCAGCATGTACTCCGGATGCGCCGGGACCTCGATCCCGAAGTTGTCCACGGGCTCCGGGTCCACGTCGTCGGTTGACGTCTCGTACCCGGCCGATTCCCAGGTGTTAATGCCGCCATTGAGGATTTTGACGTCCTCGACCCCGGCGTACAGCATGAGTGCGGCGCAGCGCATGGCGCCGAGGTGTCCCGCGCTTTGAGCGGGATAGTCCTGGTCATACGTCGGATACGAAAAGCGTCCGTAAAGAACGACCGTGGTGTCGTGGCGGATGCCGTGGGCTTCGAGTGCGGACTTGAGTTCATCCGGCGGACGCCGGTTCCAGGTTTCCGGTGATTCCAGGGCGTTCGTGTTCAGCGGGATGGCGCCGGGAATGTGACCGTCCTCGTAGTCCTGGCGGTACCCAAAGTGCGTATGACAGAGGACGTAGTCATTCCCTCTCATGCCTGGGGGGGGATTGCCGGAAATGAGATTGTGCACCCACGCCGGATAAACCAGCTGCTCGTACCGATCTAGGTGGCGCAAGGGGCGGTCGGGGTTGGGGGCCCAGTCATCCAGAAAATCGTTGTAAACCCCGACGGCCTCAAATCCGAGTCGTGAGAGCTTGTCCGCCATCTCCGCGGCGTGGTCCGGAGTGTACCCGTACACTGTGACGGGCGTGTTCTGGGACAGTCCCTTCTCGTCGAGCACCTCTACCCAGTCCATGTATTGTGTCCACTGCAGGGGGAGGCTCTTGGCCCCGGGCACGTGTCCGCCGCGGGGTTCGTTCTGAAGAGACCAGCCATTGTACGCCGCGATGGGACGCACGTCGAGAATCTCGTGGTCGGGGTCCTCGGCCTGCAGAGCGAACGTCTCGCTGGAGACGGTGGTGAGTGTTTTTTCCATCAGTACGGGGAGGGGCCTGGAAAAAGACTCTCCAACGAACTTGAGGGAGCGGGCGATAAGACGCAACTTCGAGAACTTTCTTCCAGACAGTCATACGTGGGAGATCCTCGCAACAAAGGGTCAGCCGAAGGCGAGTCAGATCGCTCTGGTAAATTTCGGCATTGGCCGATGGCCCTCGGAGGTGTGCACTCTGAAGTCCCCAAACCACTACAGGCCTCCGCGCGGGAGCAGGACCGCAAACCAGAGGATGGCAAGCGATAGTAAGAGGGTCAGTCGCCCCAGCCAGCTCGACCACCACCGCATCCGTTCAGCCTTGGGACTATCCGGGGCTGCTTCCATGAGTCGAACTGCCTTAGGCCCGAAGTGAAAGTCGTGCACTGCGCTCACGCCGAAGGTTACGATCACGAGGAGTAGCTTCCATCCGAGCGCAGTTCCCCATGCCGTGCCCCAGAATCCCGGGTCCAGCCAGGCCGACCAGGGGATGCCCTGCGCCCTGACATTTACGAGGCCCGTAACGAGGAGCACCCCCAGCGCACCCCACCCGATCCATCGGAATCGGAGGGCCGACTGGTAGAGCAGCGGTGTTGCGACATCTTCAAACCGCTCCTGGCGCAGCAGGGGCACGAGCAGGAGGCCCAGCGCCGCCATCCCGCCAATCCAGACGATGGCGGCCAGGATGTGAAGCCAGACGGAGAACAGAGACACGAACTCAGGCATGGCGGAAAAACGGATTGGGAGCGAAACGCGTGGGTCGGAAGGGCACCGGCGTAGTCCTCTATTAAAAACGGACAGACCCACCCCGATTCCGACTTATCCGTTAAATTAGTTGAATAGCGTTTTTATTATCAGCGAAAAAATGTGTCGAGGGAGAATTTCACCGAACGGGATGGGGGGAGCGACTTAAGGAAGAACGAGAGAATCGGGCAATGTCGTGGTCATTCTGATTTTCGATGGTCGCTGTGTGCTACCGAGACTCAGGGGTCCGTGAAGAGTGACGTGTGGGAAATGGACGCTTTCGTTTCCCGTTGCTGGTGATTGGCAGCCATTTACCAGTCCCCCCAATTGTCACGGTCAGCATTCGCAGTGTATGGTTCTCCGAGAAGAAGCCTATAGCTTTTGTTCGAAGAGTCCCCCCTCACGATGCTCTTTTCCGATTCCAAACCAACCCATGTCCTGGCACGACCCCCAGCCTCCCGTCATGGACTTCTGGCCGACGATGGGCCGTCTCGTACTGGTGATTTTCGTCACGACGGTGGTCGTTTACCTGCTGCTGGCCTAGCGCCATTCCCCCGCCAGCGCTCCGGGTGGGCCAGGCGCGTGGGTTCTATGGATTGTTCACTACCTTTGGGAGCTCATCGGCTTTCGTACCCGTCTCAGTGTGATGGTGGAAGGGAGTTATCGCGACATCCCTTACGTCCACAGCGCACGCCTCATTATTGACGAACGTTCACCCGCACATTCCGCTTCGAAAAATCAATTGCAGCTCTATGGACGAGGAGTCTGAGGAACAGAGGTTCAATGGCCTCCGGATTCGCATCGACCGCACGCGGTGCATTGGCAGCGGGAACTGCGTGAACATGGCGCCCGAGGTTTTTGAGCTGGGGCCCGACCAGATCGTAACGTTCCGGGACGATGCCCACGCCGTGGAGCGCGACCGGATGGTGGAGGCGTGTCGAGTGTGTCCGGTCGACGCTCTGTTTGCATACGACGAAGAGGGGAATCAATTTGCGCCGTAGAGACGATCCGTCGGTCGTTTCGTCTCTAATTTCCGCACCAACCCCAGACATCCGATGTCCACATTTGATTTAAATACCCCAATTGGTCGCGTCGTTGCCGAGCATCCGGCGTCGGCCCGTTTGTTTGAGCGACTTGACGTCGACTACTGCTGCGGGAGCGATCGGTCGCTCCGGGTGGCCTGCGCCGAGGAGGGTCTGGATCCCGCCACCGTGATCCGGATGCTGGAGACAGATGCGCAGCCGATCGACTCGGACGCCTCTCAAGAAACGTCGAGGGACTGGACCACTGCGCCACTCGACGATCTGATTGACCACATCGAGACGACCCATCATACGTACCTGCGCCGCGAACTGCCGCGGCTGCAGAAATTGCTGGCAAAAGTGGCCCAC
>CAYLMT010000026.1:0-19459 GCA_964384855.1 uncultured Salinivenus sp. | reverse complement strand
CTCGGCCTTTAGGCAATTGCGAATGGCGAATTGCGAGTGTCGGGTGACCTCGGGGGACCGCGCCATTTGCATTCGAAACTCGACATTCGAAATTCGAAATTGTCGCAATGCAGTTTACCTCGGAGTCCGTCGAAACCCTCGTGGAGCAGTTTACGAAGCTGCCCACGATTGGGAATAAGACGGCGCGGCGACTGGCCAACTACGTCTTGAAGATGCCTCGGGAGGAGGTCGAGACCATTGCGAACGCGCTGACGGCCGTGAAGGAGAACGTGCAGCGCTGCTCGACCTGCTACGTCGTGGCGGATCAGGATCCGTGTCCCATCTGCAGCTCAGACAAGCGCGACGCGTCGACGATTTGTGTCGTGGAGGAGTCGAGCGACCTGACTGCCATCGAGCAGACCAACGAGTACCGGGGCGTGTATCACGTGCTCGGTGGGGTCATCTCACCGCTCGACGGCGTTGGCCCCGACGACCTTCGGGTGCACGAGTTGGCTGCGCGCATCGATCCCTCCTTCGAAGACACGGCGGCTGATTCCCCGTCGGATCCCGAGGCCGTCGCCGACGGCGAGGCGGGTGCTGAGGACGGCCCGTCGGTAAATGGGCAGGCGGGCGAGGCGGAGGCGAAGTCACCGGTCGACGAGGTCATCCTCGCCGTCAACCCCAACGTAGAGGGGGACACGACGGCGTACTACATCTCGCAGCTCCTTGAGCCGTTCGACGTCCGCGTCACGCGCATCGCGCGCGGTCTGCCCATCGGTGGAGACCTGGAGTACGCCGACGAGGCGACACTCTCGCGGGCGCTGGAAGGGCGCGGTCACGTCGACTAGTGTCCCCTGGCCTGCCCGACGCATTCGTTCCGCCCGGACCCTGCCAACCCGACGACTGCACTGCACATGACGATTACGGTTCTCGGCGCTGGATCCATCGGAGCCCCCGTCGTCCGCGAGCTCTGTGCGCGGAGTGGCGAGGTGGAACAGGTGCAGGTCTGTGATACTCGGTCGCAGGTGCTAGAGCGCCTCCACGAGCAGGTCGACGCCGATCAGTTTTTGCGCTCCTTCCAGGTCGATGTACGTGACACCGGCGTACTGTCTCAGATTGTGCAGGGCAGCGATTGCGTCATTAGCTGCGTGCCGGCGGAATTCAATCCCGAGCTGGCGGAGCTATGCCTCGACGTGGGCGTGCACTTCTGCGACCTTGGCGGGGACGATGCCCTCGTAGAAAAGGAGCTGGCGCTCAACGAGCAGGCCCGGGAGAAGGGGATTTGGATTGTGCCCAACTGTGGGCTCGCCCCCGGCCTCGTGAACGTCGTGTGTCTGCACGGGATCGACCAGCTCGATCGGGCCGAGGCGGCCCACCTGCGCGTGGGGGACGTGCCGCTGCATCCGAAGCCCCCCTTCAACTTTCGCATCTCGTGGTCGGCCGAGCGCATTCTGTCCGACTACACGAACCCGGCACAACTTATAGAGGACGGGCAGGTCGTGGAGGTGGAGGCTCTTTCGCGGGAGGAAGAGATCCAGTTCGAGGAGCCCTTCGGCACGATGGAGGCCTTCTGCACACAGGGCGGGCTGTCCACGCTCACCGATACGCTGGCTGGCCACGTGGAGGCGCTCGACCACAAGACCATCCGGTGGCCGGGCCACGCCCATCAGATGCGCTTCGTGCTCGGCCTCGGGCTTGCAGAGGAACGCAAGATCGGCGTACGCACACACCTCACATACCGTGACCTCCTGGTGCGCCGCATGCGGAAGCGCCTCGGGGGAAACTACGAGGACGCAGTGCTCATGCGGGTCCTGTTACGAGGCGAGCTAGAGGGACGGTCCACGACGCTCGTCTACGAGATGGTGGAGCGGTACGATGCGGACACGCAGCAGACGGCGATGATGCGCTGCACGGCCATTCCGACGGTCGTCGCGGCCCTATTTCTGGCCCGTGAAGACGCCGTCTCAGCGGGTGGCGCTGACGTGCCGGAAAATGTGATCCCGCGCGATCAGTTTCTGGAAAAGGTCGCCGATCGTGGGCTTAACATCCAGAAGGAGCGGCACGACGACTTCCGGGAAATCACCGCCAAGCGACCCCTCGACGGCCAGCGGGCTTGACGGCCAAGCCGCTTCGAACGGGGCACGGGATTTGCAGCGTCCTGTTACACGAGACGGAAAGAGAAGCCCCGTCGTGCTTGACGAAAGAAACGGCGCCTCTTACGTTTGAATTGCCCTTCGGACGGCGTTCACTCGCGCACGTTCAGACTGTCACTCTTGTCACCAGACGCAACACTGCGCATCGGCACGAATCGCTACAGGTCTTTCTGAACCCACACCGGCCCTCTTTTTTTCGTATGATGAGGGAGTGCCGGTGTATGCCGTAGCTTCTTGGAGCGTTGCCGGACCCGTGCCGTTGATCTCGTCTATGTCGTCGCCGTCCCAGTCCCCCTGTGCGGGCGTGCTGAGGGGGGGACGGGTGTGCGTCTCGGCGATGGCGCTGCTCTTGGTCTGGGGGGTTGGGCTGCTACCCCTGACTCGGGCGCAGGAGGTGCCGCCGCCCGATACGACGGCCCTCGACACGTCCGTCACCGACACGACCCGCCGGGCACCTGTCCTCGATCCGGGCGCCCCGCCCCCTCCGCCTGGGGACAGTGCGGCGGCCCCGGTCCGCATGGGCGACACTGACGAAAACGAAGGAGAGAGGCCTTCGGTGTCGTCGCCGTCCCCCGACACGGGCGTCGTCAGCCGGTACCTGCCGGCGCGGCGCGGGCGATCGGTCCACCTGTTTGAGTGGGCCTCACCATTTCTGGGGCCGCGCGCCTCCACAGCCGATGCGCGCTCCGTCACACTCGACTCCACCCAGAACCGCTACGTCCTGACCGAGGACCCGCGCTTCGGGGAACGCGTGGGGATGGGCGAAGAGGTCTATCGGCGCGAGCGATACCGGGCCAACCTCCGCGAAAACTGGCGCTCGCTCACCGAGCAGCGCCAGCAGGAGGAATCGCGGGGCGGGCTCGGGGTCAACATGGTGGTGCCGGGGGGGCGGGAGAGCGCCTTCTCTACCGTCTTCGGCAAGCCGCAGGTCGACCTTCGGGTCAACGGTCAGGCGGACATCAATGCCGGGTTCCAGTACCGGAAGAGCGATCAGCAGGTCAACGTGACGGGCGACGCCAGCCAGCTCAACCCCGACTTTAAGCAGGACCTGCGGCTCGGCATTACGGGTACAATTGGGGACAAGCTGCAGATCAATGTAGACTGGGACACGCAGAGCCAGTTTGACTACCAGAATCAGGTCAAGCTCGACTATACGGGCTACGAAGACGAAATTCTACAGAACGTCGAGGCGGGCAACGTTTCGATGCAGACCCCGTCGCAGCTCATCAGTGGTGGGCAGAGCCTCTTTGGGATCAAGAGCGAGTTTCAGTTCGGCAACCTGAGCCTCACGACCATCGCGAGCCAGCAGGAGGGGCAGTCCAACAGCCTCAGTATTGAGGGGGGGGCACAGGAGACAGAGTTTGATCTCAAGCCCACGGACTACGACGAGAACCGCCACTTCTTCCTTGGTTACTACTTCCGCAACAATTGGAACCAAGCCCACGAGGACCCAACGACGATCCGGACGTTCGGGCCGTTCGACGAGATCACCGAGGTTGAGGTGTGGAAGATTACAGGGCAGGTAGGCAACCAGGCAAACACTCGGCAGGGCGTGGCGGTGGTGGATTTGGGAGAGAACCCCCAGCTGGTCAGTGAAGCGGACGACTACACGGAAACGGTACTGCCCGCGCCGGACGGGGACCAGTACAACGAAGCCGATCTGGACTCCCTCCGCGACGGGGAGCAGCGGGCCTCGTCTTACTTGAGTGACCCCAGCACCATGGAGCAGGTCCTGGACACCCAGCAGGACCTCCACGCGGGCGAGTTTAAACGCCTCACACGTGGGCAGGACTATCGCATAGATGGTCGGCTGGGATTCCTATCACTCCAGCAGCGGCTACGCCCCGACGAGGCGCTGGCGGTGGCGTTCCGCTACCGGACGAACGACGGGACGGTGCGTACGGTCGGCGACTTCACACAGGGGGGCACCACCGGGGGCATCAACGCCGACCGCCTCGTGCTGAAGCTGCTCCGTCCCACCGATCCAGTTGCGCCGAGCCAGGAGGGGGGTGTCAATCCAGCCGCCTGGTTCTTGCAGATGCGGAACGTGTACGATCTCTCGGGGCGGGACTTCAGTCCGGAGAATTTCGAGCTCGACATTGAATATCAGGCCTCCGGGCAGGGGGCTCGCACGACGCTGCCGGACGTGGGGGGGCAGAGCACGCTGCTTCAGGTGCTCGGGCTTGATCGGGTGGACCAGAACGGTGCGCCCAATCCGGACGATCGGTTCGACTTTCTCCCGCAGACGATAAACCGGGACCGGGGAGTGATCTACTTCCCGTATCTTCAGCCGTTTGGGCAACGCATTCTGGATGCCGCAGCCGAGAACGGAAATCAGTCGGCGGGAGAGCCCTTCGCGTTCGAAAACCTATACACCAAGAAGAAGGAGAACGCCCGGAAGGAAGACACCCAGAAGAATGTCTATCACGTTCGGGGCTCGTACACCGGAGGTGCCCAGCAATTCTACGATCTGGAGGCGTTCACTGGGCTGGTCGAAGGCTCAGTTGAGGTCACGTCGGGCGGGCAGACCCTGCAGGAAGGCGTCGATTACCGGGTCGACTACCAGGGGGGGACGGTCAACATCACCAACGAATCGTACCTGACGGCCGGGCGGGATATCAAAATCGATTACGAGCAGAACAGCCTCACCAACATCCAGAAGAAGACCCTGCTCGGCGCACGTGCGGACTGGTCGATGCAGGATCAGTTTTCGCTTGGAGCCACCGTCATGCGGCTTAGCCAGCAGTCGCCCGCCGACAAGTTTCGCATCGGGCAGGAGCCGATTCAGAACACCATCTGGGGCCTGAACGGCTCGATGGACCTACAGCCGCAGTGGATTACGGAGGCGGTCGACGCCCTGCCGCTCGTGCAGACGCGGGCCGAGAGCCAGCTCTCAGTCTCCGGCGAGTTTGCACAACTTCGACCGGGCCATACCACCACCGACGCGTTCGAGCGCACCGTGGACCGCGTGGAAAGCAGTGAGACCGACCAGTACGGACCGGACGAGCGCAACGGGGTCTCCTACATCGACGACTTCGAGGGCTTCGAGAACACCTTTTCACTCCGCGAGCAGCCGGGGGCTTGGCAGGTGAGCGCGGCGCCCGACTCAACGGCCAACGCCTCGGGCCTCGATGGGGAGGAGACCGGTTACGAGGACAACCGGCAGCGCACCCATTGGCGCGGCCGCCTCGGGTGGTACCGGCTCAACGAAAACGTTTTGGAGGCCATCGGTACGGACGACGGAGGCGAGGCCACCGAGCTCATCAACACCGAGGAGGTCTTCGTGGGACGGGACACGCAGGGGGAGGCAAACCCCACCCTCCGCACGCTCGACCTTCACTTCAATCCCTGGCAGCGTGGGCCCTACAACTACACGGAAAATCTGGCGGACTTTTTCCGGGAGCCGACGAAAGTATGGGGGGGCATCACGCGCTCACTTCCGGAGGGGTATACCGACTTTTCGGTGCAGAATGTCGAATTCGTCGAGTTCATCGTGAAGGTGTACCCGGAGAACGATGAGGTGACCGACGGGGCGCGTCTATTCGTCGACCTCGGGACAATTTCGGAGGACGTGGTGCCAAACCGGCGCATCGACATGGAGGACGGCCTCTCCCTCAACTTCAACGAGGCGGACCTCGGGGACCTGAGCCGCATTCCCAACGCCGAGCCGGGCGGGGGCATCGACGTGCGGGGGAGCCGGACCCAAGACCTGGGACTCGACGGGCTCGTTTCGTACACCGACGGCACCTACGACGAGCGCCTGCTCGAACGGACCTTCTATGAGGGCTTCGTGGAGTACGCGGACAGTCTGCAGGGGGCCATCGGGCAACTCGGTCTGTCCGCCGAACAGCAGCGGCGCCTGCGGGCGGAAATTGCCCGCACCGCTGAGGATCCATCCGCTGACGACTACCACTTCTACGAGAACGACCGGTTCTTTAATACCTCAGAGTTTTTTCCGGATGGTGCTTCCATGCAGGAGCGCCTGAGCTGGTACCAGGCGGGCCACGAGCTGAACGGCTTTGAGTCGCAGAACGAGCTGGCCGAGGACGTGAGTGTGAAGCGGGGCGTGTCCCGGTCCCCGGATCGTGAGAGCCTCGATGGGGTGGGGAGCCAGATCAACATTGACAACAACTACTATCAGTACGCCGTCCCCCTCGACGAGCTCGACCAGCGCGCCGAGACCGATCAGGGGCCCACCGACTACGTGGTGAGCAAGGTGGGGCAGGAGGAGGACTGGTACAAGGTCCGCATTCCGGTGCAGGCCTTTACGCGCCGGGTGGGCTCCATCGAAAACTTTGATGACATCAAGTCCATCCGCCTCTGGACGACCGGGCACGAGGCGCCGGTAACGATGCGGTTTGCGTCCCTGGAGCTCGTGGGCAGCCAATGGCGCGCCTCGGAGCCGGTGGCGCAGCAGCCCGTGGAGGAGGACAGCCTCGTGGATGCGGGGTCGGGGGAGCTCCGGGTGGCCAGCATCAACAACGAGGAGGATCTTCGCTATGAGCCGCCCGCCGGGGCGGTGGTGGGGCAGAACCGCACGTCCCGAGGCGTGCAGCAGCGAAACCGTGAGCAGGCCCTCCTGCTGAACGTCGACCAGTTGGAGCCAGGGCGGCAGCGGGGCGTGTTCAAGACGTTCGGGCAGGGCCTCGATCTGCTCAAGTACTCAAACCTACGCATGTATACCCACCTGCACGGGTCGTCGAGCAGTGGGCAGGTCAAGGATCGGCTCCGTGAGCATCTGCGGCTGTTCGTGCGGCTCGGGTCCGGCGAGACGGGGGACTACTACGAGTACGAGCAGCCCCTGGACCCGGGGGACGTACCGATGGCCGACGGGTCGCAAAATTTGTGGCCGGAAGAGTTTGAGATGAACCTGGTTCTCGAACGGCTCAACCGCCTGAAGCTCCTCCGCGACCAGAGCGGAGTCTCGACGGACGAGTCGTTTTCGAGCAAGGACGTGAATTTGGACATCGGCGACTTTGCACCGCCGGAGACGGTGCTCCGGGTGCGTGGTACCCCCTCCCTACAGAATGTGCAGACGGTCGTGATCGGCGTGCGGCACGCGACAGATCCCGAGGAGAATCCGCCGGTGTTGCAGGACTTTGAGGTCTGGCTAAATGAGCTGCGCGTGAGTGGCTTCGACGAGCAAAAGGGCTGGGCGGCCAACGCCAACGCCAGCCTCGACCTGGCGGACTTTGCGTCGGTGGAGGGCAGCTTCCAGCGCCGGACGGACGGGTTTGGGGCATTGTCCAGCACGCTAAGCGAACGGGAGCAGTCCGACAACACGAGCTGGAATGTCCGTGCCAATCTCAGCCTCGACTCGTTCCTGCCCGAGGATCAGGGCTGGCGCATTCCCGTGACGATGCAGGTCCAGTCGAGCCGCACGGTTCCCCGCTTCGATCCGAATCGCGGGGACGTGGAGATCCGTAGTGTGGTGCGGCAGTTCGACGCTGTTCCTGCCGAGACCCTGAAAACTCGGTACGGAAGTCAATATGGGGATCTGCCGGCCACAGAGATCCGCGGCCGACTGAAGGACAGCGTGCGCACGGCGGCTGAGACGCGCAGCCTGCGTCGCACGATGACGGCCGACGTATCGAAGCAGGGATCCGACTCGTGGTGGCTGCAAAAGACCGTCGACGGCCTCTCGCTGAGCTTCTCCTACCTCGACCAGTCGCAGCGCAACCCACAGCGCCAACTCAACGATCGGTGGAGCTGGTCGGGCGACGCGCAGTACCAACTCAATTTTGGTCAACCCCGGACCGTGAATCCTCTCGGCTTCCTGCCCAACGTGCCGGTGCTCGGCACGCTGGCCGGTCTCTCGTTCAACTTTGTGCCCCGGTCCCTCTCCTTCTCGGTCAGCGCGGAGCGGGAAGCCCAGACGACTCGAAGTCGCCCGTCGGGCTTTCGGAATACGCGCGGGCAGCCTTATCGAATTGCCTTTCCCCTTCGAGAGCAGCAGCAATTTAACCACCGCCGCAATTTCAGTCTCCAGTACGATCCCTTCAGCTTCCTGAGCTTTAGCTTCGACACCAACCCGCGCCAGAACTTCGACGACGCGGCCTCGCGGTCCCAGACGAATGTCGTGTTCTCGAAAAGGTCGATAGTGGGCACTCGCGTCATTTCCGATGTGGATACTGCTTCATTCTTCAACAATCCGCAGGACTTCATTGGGGACTTGCCGGCCGGTTACTCCGTCCGTGATAGCCTCAACAACACCCTCTTTCTTGAGAATCGGCAGTTCCGCCGATCGGAGCTCGACGTGTTTCAGGACCTGCTGGTCGGACGTGTAAGTCCACGCACAAACAGCCATCGGCAGCGGTTCTCGGCCACCTTGAGCATGGGGTGGACCGACCGGTCGTGGCTCAACTGGATTGACCTGCAGGATGTCTCCTACCAGTCGTCGTTTCAGTGGTCGAACGGGCCGGAGGGGAGCCTGCAGGGGGCCAGCGTGCAAAACTCGCTCACTTTGCGGACGGGGGCAACCCTGCGTCCCAACAGGGTCTGGGAGCGATTTGGCTTCTTCGAGCGGTTGAAGGAGGCGCAGCGCCAGTCCGGCCAGGACGACCGGCGGGATGGTGATCGGTCTGCCGGGGGCGATGGGGAGGACGGAGAAGGCAACGAGGGCGAAGGGGTGTCGGACGAGGACGGACTGGGCTGGGAGGACGTGCCCCTCCCCAATCCGATGGGCATCTTGCGCGGACTGGCCCTCATGGTCCTCGACATCAACGACTTCAGCGTCAACTACAACGGGGACTGGAGCGCACGCTCGTCCAATGTAGGCCGAGACACCGGGGATCTGAGTTCAGGCCAAGGGAACGTGAAGGTGCACTACCGTCTCTTCGATGCCCTTCGGGGAGACGGGCCGTCCGTGGGCTACCGACTCGGGCTTTCGCGCTCGATCGGGGCCCAAGACCGCATTCTCCTGGACCGATTTCAGGTGTCGGACGCTCTCAGCAACAGCCACCGCCTGGAGGGGCGCACCGCCCTGAGCCCGAGCCAGTCCTTCCAGATCGACCTGAGTTGGAACGTGGAGTGGCGGACACAGACCGACAGGACCTTTCAGACCGGCACTGATGAGGACGGCGGCGGGACCGGAACGGGAGGAGGGACCTTCACGACCGAAAGCGGCGACAACTCGGCGTCGGTGTTGGGCTTTGGGTCCGTGGTGGCGCTGGTGGAAGAACAGGCCCGTCGATTGTCGGAGGATGGCAGCGGATCGGGGGAGGCGCTCCCCGCCGGCGAGGTGCCCCTCACCAACGCCTCCGTCGCGAACGACTTCAAGGCGGCCTACCTGACCGGCGGAGGCAGTGTGGGGGCGCACGGTTTTGCGCCGTTTCCCCTGCCCGGATGGAACGTCCGGTATACGGGGCTGACCGACTGGCCCCTGCTCGGCCGCATCGTGGAAAGCGCGTCCCTCCGGCACAGCTACAACGCGGAGTACCAGTCGAGCTATTCCACCGACACGCGCGCCGGCGAAGAGGAGGAGGCTCCGTTGAGCGGACAGACGTTTCTGAATCCGGAGTTCAAGGTCGGCTCGTCCCGTGTCAGCGAGCAGTTCCAGCCGCTCCTCGGTTTCAGCGTCACGTGGCCCGGCAACTTGGAGACGAGCGTCGAGTGGAGTCGTCAGACGGAGACGTACTTGCGCACGGCCAATCTGAAGGTGGAGGAGGTGCAGACGAACCAGTTGTCCGGGAGCGTGTCCTATCGGAAGCAGGGACTTCGCATTCCTGTGCTCGGCCTCGGGCGCCTCGAGAACCAGATCCGGTTTTCGCTCACCCTCTCCCGGTCAGTCAACGACGAGCGGAGCTACAACCTGCGCGGGGCCCTCGTAGACGTCCAGGAAGCGGGGGGCTCAGTCGATCCGGATCGAGTGACCGATCCGACCAACGACTACGTCCAGGTGCGCAAGCAGACGACGCGCATTCAGGTGACCCCCGAGCTCACCTATCGGCTCAGCGACCGGGTGACGGCGGACCTCCTGATCGAGTACGAACGGTTTAATGGGGACAACCGGCAGCCCTCCTATACGCGGGTCAACGGGGGCTTCAACGTCAGCGTAAGCATCTCACAAAACTAGGCGGGGCGCTCCAAGTACAGATCGAGCCCGGCTCAAGGAGCCTTCCCTGCACCGCCTCGCCCGAAACGATGTCGTCCTCCGCCCAGAACGAGATCGTCGTGTGCCACCTCGGCCGCGTTTCCTATGAGCGGGCGTGGGCCCTGCAGGAACAAGTGCAGGAGCGCCTCATCGCGGCCAAGCGGGCCGAGCCGCAGGAGACGAGGCCCCACGTGCTGCTTTTGCTGGAGCACCCGCCCGTCTACACCCTCGGCAAGAGTGGGGATGCGGAGAACCTTCTGGTGTCGGAGGAGCAACTCGAGGCACTGGGGGCCACCTTCCACCGCATTGGGCGCGGAGGCGACGTCACCTTCCACGGCCCCGGCCAGCTGGTGGGCTACCCGCTCTTTGACCTCGACCGCTTCTTTACCGATCTGGGCCGCTACCTGCGCACGCTCGAAGAGGTGATCATCCGCTCCTGTGCCGACTATGGGGTGACCGGCACGCGGGTGGATGGACGGACCGGCGTGTGGATCGGGCCCGATGTTCGAGGAAAGGAGCGCAAGGTCTGTGCGATGGGGGTGCGCTGCAGCCGGTGGGTCACCATGCACGGCTTTGCGCTCAACGTGACCACTGACCTCAGCTACTTCGACCACATCGTGCCCTGCGGCATCGATGATCGGGGCGTCACGTCACTGGCCGACGAATCCGACGCGTCGGTGACGGTGGACGACGTGCACGGGCCGGTGGCGGAGCATTTTTCCGACCTGTTTGGGGCGGAGATAGAGGAGCGGGAGGGGGCGGATGCCCGGGCATTTCTTCGAGAGCTAACGGGCGCGGAGACCGGGGCAGTGTGACGCCTCGCAGTGCCTTCGGCCGCCTCTTCGTTCGCGATGGCGTCCACGTCCACGGGCGGCAGGTCGTGGTACCAGTCGTGATGGGGGGACCAGGCGTGGCATTCGTGGCACTGCGTCTCGCGCCATACCTTGCCACACTCCGGACATTGGCCCTGGGTGTCGAACGTGTGCCAGGAGTGGCCACACTCGCAGGCCCACGTCGCACTTGACGGGGGCTCCCATTCGCACTCGGGGCAGTAAATTTCCATCGCAAACCTCAGTTTGAATCCGAAGGAGGCAGGCCGACCGTTTCCCTCCGGCGGGGCCACCGGGATTGATAACCCAAGTTGTGACCTTTCGCGGTACGTTCCGCTCGGCGCGGGGACGCGGAGAACGAGGGACGCAACGAAAGGACGAGCTCACCGCGTTTCCGAGTTCCTTCCCCGTATTCATTCGGTAGAGCAGAACGTGGGTTTGATAAGGTCGGGGGAGGTCGCTACTCTACCCACCAACTCATATCGGTTTCTCCTCGCTTCGGTTCATCCGATCTCCATCATGCCGACGTTCGATCCCGACAACTTCACCACTCGACTCCTCGCCGAGTCGCTGTTCTACGACATCGAGTACGGCCTCGTGGGCAGCGTGAGCCTCATCGATCCCGAGACGGAACGGGAGCTCTACCTTGCGTCCTTCATGCCGGACGACGGGTCGTACCTGGTGGAGGAGGCGACGGCGTGGGAAGACGAGCCGACGTTAGACGACGAGACGGATGTGGCCTACGCCCTCGCCGTTGACAGCGACGTGCACGGGCGCTACGAGGTGCCCGAGGCGGCGGCGCAGTCGCTCCTAGAGCTCGCCCGCGAGCACGACCTCCTGCCGAGCGTCACCGTGCTGTTCGAGGACGAAGAGTTGTGACTCCGGGAGAGGGCTTGGGTGGAGAGAACGAGAGCCTTTATCCCCCTGTGAGTGCCGCCCACGCCAGCAGGGCCCAGCCCACGATGAAGGCGACGCCTCCGAACGGCGTAATCGCGCCGAGCCAGCCCGTGTCGGTGAGGACAAGCACGTACAGGCTGCCCGAAAAAATCACGATGCCGGCGACGAAGCAGTAGCCGGCCCAGTGGAGGAGCGGCCCCCAGCCCTGTGCCGCGGCCCAACCCACGAAGAGGAGGGCCAGAGCGTGATACATCTGGTACGCGACGCCCGTCCGGAACGTCTCCACCCGATCCGGCGAGACCCGGCCTTCGAGGCCGTGCGCGCCGAACGCGCCGAGGGCAACCGCGACACCGGCCGCGAGGGCACCAAGTCCAACAAACAAACGGGGCATCGACGAACGAGAAGCCACGAGCAGAGACGACGTTACGCTGCGTCCGGAGAGGTCTGAAGGAGGTCCTGGAGCAGGTCAAGGTCTGAGGCGTCGCCGTCCTCGGGCACGACCTCCGAGTCGGCCTCGCCCCAGAGGCGATCGATGCGGTAGTGTTCTCGTTTCTCGGGGAGGAAGACGTGCGCGACCACGTCCACGTAATCGAGCACGACCCACTGGAGGTGATCCATCCCTTCCCGTTTCCATGGCTGTTCCTCACATGTCTCCTCCACCTGATCCGCGATGCCGTTGGCGATGGCCTTGACCTGGAGGTCCGACTCGCCAGTGGCGAGCACGAAGAAATCGGCCATGCTGCTCACCTCCCGCAGGTCGATGACGCTGACGTCCATGGCCCGTTTGTCAGCCATGGCGTCCACGACCCGTGCAGCGAGCACGGGGCTGGGATTCTTGGGGGTTCGGCGAACGGAAGGATCTGCGGAGGATGTCTGGTTGGGGGAAGCCATATGGTCAGGACATTGGTGTGGGGAGTGGTGAGGGAAAACGGAAAAACGCCGAGTACAGGCGGCTAGGGGGCCTCCTGAAACGGTCGAAGTTGCTCGTAGTCACGGCCGAGAATTACAGAGGCGTCGAGATAATACTCCGGCTTGATATTCTGACGCACCTGGGAGGGCGGAATACCGAGGGCCTCCGCCACGTTTCGGGCCGCCTCGGGGTTGCCGATCCGATCGATCACGACCGATTGGTCCTGGTCGAACGAGGAGTAATTGCCCACGTCGACCACGTCGAAGCCCCGGTCGCGGAGGTACTGCGTGGTCCGCTCGGCGAGGTGGTCCACCCCTGCGCCGTTGCGCACCTCTACCTGGATGATCTGACCCACCAGCTCCGACGTATCGGAGGCGGGGCGCTCCGGACTAGGACCCGTGAACACGGTCCGACTGGCGAAGGCGTACAAAAGGACCGCTGCGCCCAGTCCTGCGGCCACGAGCGCAACGTTCAGCAGTCCATTCGTAAAGCGGGAGGACCATCGAGCCATAGGCGCCGGGGCAACCAGACCGATCAGGCGAAAGGCCCACGCACGGGCCGTCGCGCTCGCCGATCGGCACCGAGAGAGGAGTACAGCTTAGTTCGGAAGCAGGGGGGCAGTGGGCGTGAAGCCTCCCCGCCGGTGCCGGTATCCGTACGGGCTCGCATATCGCCCATAGGGGCTCTGCTGCACCTGGAAATGAATCTTCATGTTGTCGGACGGCTTGTAGGCGACCTCTGCGTTGCGCAGAAAGACCTTCGCCTCCTGGTTGCCAAAGGCATTGTTGCTCGCGAGCGGATGAGCCACGCCCACGTCCACCCGGGCGGCCAGGTCGGAGTTGAACTGCCACATCATGGAGTTGGTGTACATGCCCACCGAGGACGTACTGCCGCCGAACGAGGAGAACGACATCTGGTAGCTGTGTCCCATCTGGAAGTCCTCGGCCCCGAACAGATTGCCGAGGGCGTCGGTGGCGTCCGAGCCGGTGTCGTACAGCTGGGTCACGACCGAGGAGTTCTTCTGGGCCGTTTCGCGAAGCTGAGCGTGTGCCGGGGCGGTGGCGCTCAGCACAAACACGAGACACAAGAGCGGCAGAATCGTGCGCATGAGAACCTCGTTCGTCGGTGTGGGAGTGGCGTAGAGGGAGGATTCCCAAAAACTCGTAAGTAATACCTCGGAGCGGTCGGTTTGTTCGCGTTTCATTCCGGGGTGGGATCCAAGCCCCGGACGGTTCGTGCGAAGGGCGGAGTTGAGGACCAGCGTCGGTCCGGCATTGGACGAATCAGGAGGCGTCCCCATGCTCGTACTCGGCATTGAATCGTCGTGTGACGACACGGCCGCGGCCGTGTGGGCAGATGGCACGGTGCGGTCGAACGTCGTGTCCTCACAGGCCGATCTCCACGAGGAGTATGGCGGCGTGGTGCCCGAGCTCGCCTCGCGCAATCATCAGCGGCTCATCGTGCCCGTCGTGCAGCGGGCCCTCACCGAAGCAGAGACCGACGCCGACGCACTCGACGCTGTTGCGTCTACCTACGGGCCGGGACTGCCGGGCTCCCTCCTGGTGGGACTCAGCTTTGCGAAGGCGTTTGCGCGCGGGCTCAACGTGCCCCTGATCGGGGTGAACCACCTGGAGGGACACGTCTACTCGGTCGACCTGGAGCCGCCCCGCCCGGATCGCCCGTTCCTGTGTCTCGTCGTGTCTGGCGGCCACACCGAGCTCGTGCACGTCGACGCGAACTTCCGGCACGACGTGCTCGGGCGCACCCGCGACGACGCGGCCGGCGAGGCGTTCGACAAGGTGGCGCAGTTGTTCGGGCTCGGGTATCCCGGCGGGCCCGAAATTGACCGCCACGCCGAAACTGGGGATCCGACCTTCCACGACTTTCCCCGGAGCCGGCTCGACGACTTCGACTTTTCGTTCAGCGGCCTCAAAACCTCGGTCCTCTACTACCTCCGCGACCGGTCCGAGGCCGAGCGCGAACGCCTGCTCGACGATCATCTCGATGACTTGTGCGCCTCGGTGCAGGCCGCGGTGGTGGACGTGCTCGTGGACGCCGTGCGGCGCGCCTTGGAAGAGACTGGGGCCGAGCACGTGGCCGTCGTGGGTGGGGTGGCGGCCAACGCGTCGCTACGGCGGCGAATGGACGCGCTCGGGCGCGCCGAAGGCGTCGATGTGTCGGTGCCCGACCTAGCGTACTGTATGGACAATGCTGCCATGATCGCACAGGCCGGGGCCCAGCGCCTCGCCGCCGGTCACACGAGCCCGCCGATCTTGGACGTGAACTCGAACCTCCAGCTGTAGGGCGGCGGCGATTCAGTGGGACCGAAACGAGGCGACGGGACGGAAAGTATCCCTGGACCGCCGTCCCCACCGCGGCCGCCTGTCCTCGTCTGATGTACTGTTCAATTCCATCCCCTCGTGCGCGCCCGTAGTCGTCTCGGACTTGTCGTCGCCATCCTGTTTGTCGGGGGGCTCATCGTGGGTGTGGGGGGAACGTTGGTCTTTGGCCCCAACACCGGGGCGTACGATACGCCGCGCAGCGTATACATCGGGCGGGAGACCTCGCTCGACGCCGCCATCGATTCGCTGGAGCAGGCCGACGTTCTCGTCGTGCCCGCTGCGTTCCGGCTTGTGGCACGGGCGACCGGGTGGGGAGAGCAGATCAAGCCCGGACACTATCGCATTGCCCCTCGGCAGTCCAACTACCACCTCCTCGACAAGCTGCGGCGGGGCCTGCAGGACCCCGTGCGAATCACGATCCCCCCCGGCGTGCAGCCCGAGCAGCTCACATCAGTACTGGGGCGGCGGCTCGAGCACCCCCCCGACGCGTTCCGTGCGGCCCTCCAAGACACGAGCCTGGCCGAGGGCCTGGGCAGTACCCCTGCGCGGCTGTTCGGCTACATGCTCCCCGAGACGTATGAGTTCTACTGGCAGACGCCCCCCGAGACCGTCGTCCGGCGCGTCAAAAAGGGATTTGATCGCTTCTACGAGCGCGAGCTCGCCGCCGGGGCCGACAGCCTCGGGTTCACGAAGCGGGAGGTCGTCACACTCGCCTCGATCGTGGAGTGGGAAGCCCTCTTCGACGCCGAAAAGTCGACGATCGCGGGGGTGTACCTAAATCGTCTCGAACGGGGGTGGCCCCTCCAGGCCGACCCGACGATCCAGTATGTTCTGCTGGATACGAAGGGGGAACGTGTAACCCGGGTGCTCTACGAGCATCTTGAGATCGATCATCCGTACAACACCTATCAGACGCAGGGCTTGCCCCCCGGTCCCATCACGAACCCGTCTCCCTCCAGCCTTCGCGCCGCGGCCTACCCCGAACGGCACGAGTACCTTTACTTTGCGGCCGACGGCACGGGGGGGCACACCTTTAGCCGCACGCTTCAGGAGCACAACCGCGCGGCCGAGAAGTACCAGCAGATGCTCGACGAGCGTCGATAGAGGCTACCGATGGAGGATTACCCCCTAGGCGGAATCAGTATTGGTAGGTCAGGCCAATGAGGAATCGGTTGCGAGTCACCGACTCCCGCACGGTGGGCGAGGGACCACTGAGACTGCTGTAGGACTGAAACTGGTCGTCAAAGCGCTCCTGCATCCAATTGACCTGGAGTGTGGTCTGCTCGCTGAGGGTATAGCCGAGCCCGGCACTCAAGGAGAGCTGGTCCCCGTTCGTCGAGTTCCCATCGATGTCCTGAAACGATTCGTTTAGTGGGTCCGGCTGGTACATTACGCCAGTTCGTAGGGTCAAAGCGTCGAACCTGTACTGAATGCCCCCTCGCATATTGAGAGTTTCGTCGAGGGATTCGAGGTCCCGGTTTAGCTCGCGGATAAAGCTCTGAGCGCTCGAATCGTCGGTGTCAAACTCCGCCTGTGTCCAGTCGACAACCTCGAGGCCTCCGGCCAGCATCAGCCCATTTCTTGAATATTGTAGACCCGCCCCGAGTCGGGGAGGCGTGTTAAGTCGATACTCGAACTCGTTGTCGGTAAGGGAGCCGCTGGACAGCGGCTCGTCGGGACGGACGCAGCTTCCCGACGAAAAGTCGCAGTCGAAGAAGGTGCGCATTCGGGTCCCGTACGTTTCGGTCAGAGAGAGCCACGTGGCGGACTCTACGTGAATGCCTCCGCGGAGTCCCTCCGTGAGCTGTGCCGAGAGCCCGACGCGAAGATTCGCGCCAGAGAGATCGCCCCGGACTCGTTCTTCGAGCTGAAATTCGTCGAAGCCTTCGAGGTTGGTTCCCGCCAGAAAGTACGGGTCGTACGGGGGTTGCGGATTGTCGGGGTTTTCCGGGGGCTGAAGGCCACTCGCGTCCGTCTCGCGGAAAAAGCGCTCGAACGTGTATTCGCCGAAAACAATGTTCAGCCCACCGCCGACCATCACCTGGGGCGCAATTGCCACGGCCGCGCCGAGGCTGACCTCATTCATCTGTCCCGTTTCAAGCACGTCGTCCTGCTGTTCGAGGACAAGCTGGCCGTCCGCGGCGTTGGAAGAGGGGTTGGCGCCCTGAAAGAACGGGTATCCCCCGTCCTGGTAGACTGCATCAGAAAAGTCAATTGCGCCCGATTCGTAGGCGATTCGGGAGCGAGTTCGGTCGAAGATCAGGTCCTCCCCGTCGACCTCGAACCCGCCACTCGTCGGTAGAAAGGTCCCCGTGATCGAGTTCGTTTGATTGCTCCCCTGTACGTTGAAGCCCCGGTCGTACGTGTTGGACTGATGAAATGAGCCGGCGATGACGAGGGAGCCCTGCCGGGTCGGAAATGTGTAGGCCCCAGCCAGTCGCCCGAGACGGTAGTCATTCACGGTCCGGTCCGACGAGGGAGTCGCATTGGGAAGTTGGAACTGATTCTCTTCCCGGGCGCGGTTGACGGCCAAGTCGCCGGCGAGCATGGACGACGACATCCATCCCAGTCCGGCAGGATTGCCGAACAGGGCATTCGGGGCGGCGGCGCCCGCGAACAGGCCGGCGCCTCCGCGTCCGAGAGCTGGTCCGCCCGGAGCGGGGAGTCGGTCCGAGTACCGGACCACATCGTCAAGCGTCTGGGCCGAAGCGGAGGGAAGCGGGAGCGTCAGGACGAGGACGCCAAACAAGAATGCGCCCAGAAGACGGAAGGAAGGGTGTTGCATGTCCGTAAGAGAGGTCGTGTGCGTGTCTGCAGAAACAAGAACGGCCCGAGGCGCAAGCGCCCGGGCCGTTTATCTTTGCCGAAAAGGGGACTTGAGGATTACCGGTTTCCCTCGTCGTTATTGCGGCTGCGATTTCGGCCGCTCGATCCACCTTCGCTCGACCGAGACCGTGTGCGGCTGCGCGAGGCGGAGGACGAACTGCTCGTGGAAGAGGATTCAATTCGTGAGGACGAGCTATTGGACGAGGACGAACGGTTCATGTATGTGGGGCGCCCGTGCGTCGAACGCGAATTCCTCGAGAAGGAGGAACCGGTTTCGGAGGTGGCTGAACTGCCGTAGAGAAATGACCGACGGTTCCGAAGCAGTAGCTTGACCCGCTTCTCCTCGTACCGGTCACTTTCGAGACGGTCCGGGATGTGGCGAATGGCCTCCAGGCGAATGCTACTGAGGTTGCTCGCGTCGGACTGATCTTCGTCATTGTCCCGCGACCGCGACCGACCGCCGTCGGAATTCTCACTGCCGGAGCGCTGATTTGAGCGGGCGTCGCTGTCGTTCGAGGACCGGTCGCGGCGTCGCGTCCGGTCTCGCTCGCTTTGGGTCGACCGGCTGGAGCCGCGGGCCTGCGAGCCATTGTTCGACCGTTGTCGGATGCGGGAGGAACGGGTGCGGTCCGCGCGGGACGGCGTACTTCGGCCCACACGCCCAGACCGCTCAGGGCGAGTGGAGCGAACGGTCCGGGTTCGCTCAACCCGGCGCGTGGTGCTACGGCCCACCGTGCGAGCCGAGTCGGTCGAGCGGCGTCCAATCCGTCCCCGGGACGATTCGGCGCGGGAGGACGCGACGGCGTTGCGGGACCGCACTCGGGCCTCGGTTCTGCTGTCGCTACTATTGGACCCCGAACCGGCTACGCCCCGCCCAATGGTTCCTCGTCGCGGCTGTCGATCCCGCCGATCCGCGACGTTTTCCGAAGACCCGTCGTAATACCCGCCCCCGTACGGCGATCCGTAATGACGCGGTCCATACGGCCATCCGTACAGCGAGCCGTAGTACAACGAAGAGCGGTGATACCACGGCACGTATCCGTACGGCCGCCCGAAGCGGAACGAAAAGTAGAACCGTGAGCCATACGGACGATGGAACCATAAATCATGGAAGAACGGATCGTAGTGCCATGCGCTCCGGTACCGTCCGTCGTAGAAGTGATAGTTGTACTGGTAGGTCGCCGTCTTCCGGGTTGTCGTGCGGCGCTTGTCCCGGCGGTACTCGCGCCGGTACTCATCGGCGTACGTCTTCGCGGGCTTCTGCCGCTCCATGTGCCGGTCCGTGGAGGTGTCCGCGACCTTCAGTTGGGTGTAGCAGCCCGTGAGGCCGAGGGTCAGAACGCCCAGAACGAGGAGCAATCCCGCGTGGTGCAGTGAGGACGGAAAAAGCCGGTTGACGTATGTCATGGCGGGTCACCTCCAGCCGTGGG
>CAYLMT010000025.1:0-20242 GCA_964384855.1 uncultured Salinivenus sp. | reverse complement strand
ACCCGGACGATCCGAACGCCGAGGAGAAGTTTAAGGAAATCCAGAAGGCCTACTCTATCCTCTCAGACGAGGAGAAGCGCGAGCAGTACGATGCCCAGCGCCGCTTCGGAGGCGGGGGAGGCTTCGGAGGAGGCGGGGCTGGACGCGGAGCGTGGAGCCGCTCCACCGGTGGGGGACCTGAAATTCGATTTGAACAGGGCGGCTTTGACGAGGCGTTCGGTGGCCGTGGGGGCGGCGGCCTCGGCGACATCTTCGAGAACTTCTTCGGCGGCGGCACGCGAACCCGACGACAGAGCCCTTTCGGTGGGGGGCAACAACAACAGCGGCAGCAACGGCAACGCGGACGCCAGGGGGGGCAGGACGTCGAAACGACCCTCCGTCTCTCATTCCAGGAGGCCCTTGAGGGCGGTCGTAAGCAGGTGGAGCTCCCCTCCGGCGAGTCCATCCGTCTCAAGATCCCGAAAGGAGCGCGGGACGGATTTAAGATCCGCTTGCGGGGCCGTGGGCAGCCCGGTCCTATGGGCCAGCGCGGCGACCTGTACGTGACGTTCGAGGTCGGCGACCATCCCCGCTTCGACCGTAAGGGCGACGACATCCACCTGACCGAGACCATCGGCATGTTTGAGGCCGTCTTTGGCACGGAGGTCCGCGTCCCCACCCCGTACGGCCAAAACCTCAAGCTCACTGTACCTGCCGGCACGCAACCGGGCGAGAAGCTGCGCCTGAAGGGCCAGGGCGTGAAGACGGATGACGGACAGGGGGACCTCTATGTCGAGTTCGACGTGGACATCCCGGAGAACCTCTCCCACAAGCAGCGCACCATTCTCCACGAGGCCGCCGAGGAGGCAAACCTACTGTAGATCGCGCTCTGACTTGCCCTCCTACACGCTCCTCCGGAACCGGGCAGAACCAGACACAGATTTTAACGTCGGCACCGGTTGCACTTCTCCGGTGCTGTTTTGCATATTTGAGCGTCGCAATGCTCGCATCGGACGGAACCGCCTTTGACGCCGCTCGGAGATTTCGTTTCCGGGGTGCCCACCCCGGGAAATGAACCTCAACGCCTCTCCCCTCACTCGGGCGTTGAGTTCTCGCCTCCGTTCCGGCGAATTTTCGCCTCTATGGCCCTTTGCTGTCTGGATTCCCGTCGGCCGCTCTCATGTTTTTCACCCGAACAGGGAGGCCTTTCCCGAATCGACGGCCCCTCCAGATCGAAGGCTGCGTTTTCGTCCGCACTGCGCCGATCCTGGGCCCCGTCTGGGCCCACCCCACCACCACCCGATTATCGCCCTGACTATCATCACCCATGACCGACAAGCCGAAGAACGTCTTTCGCATCGACATCGAGCCGACCGAAGAGAACCCGGACCGCCATCCCACTCACGGATGGCAGGTGCGCATCAAGCGTCAGAAAGAGCAATACACAAAGTACTTCTCCGACAAGCGTCACGGCGGCCGCGAAGAGGCCCTCGAAAAGGCCGTCGAGTACCGGGACGAGCTGCTCGACGACCTGCCCGACCCGATGGACCCGGTCCAGCGCTCGGCCGAAGCCCGCTCGACGACCGGCGTGATTGGCCTCAACTTCTGCTGGAAAGACGACGGCAGTGGTACGCCCAAGCCGTACGTGCAGCTCAGCTGGCTGGAAGACGACGACACGCGCCGCAGTGCGGCCTACTCCGTTCGGAAGTGGAACCTGCGCCGCGCGGTGTGGAAGGCCTGCGCCCGCCTGCACGAGGCCCGCGCGGAGCACGACGGAGAGGCCGAAGAGGTGAACGACATGTTTCAGACTGCCTTTCCAAACATTAAGGAGCAGTACGAAGCGGGCCCGAACGGGGACGGCCTCCCGGAGGAGGAAAAGAAAGAAGTGGCAGCGGAGGCGTAATCTTCAGACAAGTCCCTCGTGACGACCGGAACGCGGTGACCGGGGAATGATCATGGGGACTTGATCGCGGTAGCGTTGGTACTGTTCGCCGAACCGGGCGATCAGATCACGCTCCTCCAGATACATCGCCACGAAGATATAGCCGGTCGTCGCAATGGCAAAGACGAGGTGGCCGACCGTCATCTCCGGCGTTGCCCAGAAGGCAATCAGAAAGCCGAGGTTGAGCGGGTGGCGCACGTAGCGGTAGAACCCCTTGACCTGAAATTCAGGGGCGGAGAGTTCCTCCTGCTGCATGTGCTCGTAGACCTGCTTCACACCAAACAGGTGCGCGTGACTGATCATGAAGGTGGCGATGAGCACGAGTCCCCAACCGAGACCGAAGAGGCCCCAGAGCACCCACTGGCCCCATGCGACCTCCACGCTCCACACCACGTCCGTGAGCGGGCGCCACTGCCAGAAGAGCAAGATGAGCACGAGGTTGCTGAACAAGACGTACGTGCTGCGTTCGATGGGTTCGGGGACGATTGTCGTCCACCATTCCTTAAAGCCCTGCCGGGCCATCACGCTGTGCTGTACGGCAAATAGGCCGAGGAGCCCCGCATTAATG
Source organism: uncultured Salinivenus sp. (assembly GCA_964384855.1). Taxonomy (GTDB): domain Bacteria; phylum Bacteroidota; class Rhodothermia; order Rhodothermales; family Salinibacteraceae; genus Salinibacter. The sequence continues at coordinate 17,753 of CAYLMT010000025.1, read as the reverse complement.
AGCAGTGGGGGCCAGAATGCGACCCAGTGTGCTGTAGATTGAGCTGTGCGAGTTGACGTGAGAAGGTGTAAAGAAATGGATCACTCCGGGGCGACCCAGCTTCCGCCCGCGTCCGGGTCCTCGTCCGTCCCGTCCGCCCAGTAGACGCCGGCCAAGCCGGTTGCGGTCTCCGCCGTACACGATGTGGGGTCTTCGTCTGAAAACGTGACCGTACCGGTGATCGCTTCGCCCTCGACCGACAGCTCGACGGTAGCGTCGAATTCGCTCTGATCGCCGCTTGCGAGCGTAGCCTCCCCCGTAGAATCCACGGTACCGAGCAACGACGTGAGCTCACCGCCCTCGTACAGTGATACGATCACGTCCTGCTCCGACTCCTGATCGGAGTCGCCCTCCTCTCCGGCCAGGGCGATGCCGATGGCCCGGCCCTCGTATCGCGGTCACGTAGGAGTCGTCCTTCCGCTCGGCTTCGAGTGTGCCGTGTTCGGTCTCGGCCTCCAGCGTCTTGAGGTTTAGCACGCCCTCGTCGTCGCTTTCGGCCTCGGGCTCATGGGTGTTACAGCCAAGCAGCAGGCGCGGCCATCAGGTCGAGAACAAGAACGAGGATCAGGTGCAAAGATGGCAATAGTCGACAAGAATCGGGAGTAGCCGTTAGCCGTCAGATACTGAATTCGTCCAGATCAATGGAAAGGGCCGTCCTCCGTGCTACGGTTTGGCTCTACTTTGGTGAGTAGTTTCAAACCCATTGGAGCTTGAAGCCATTTCTCAATTTTCGACCGGACCCATACTTGCGCACAAAATACGGACTCACCTCGCCATGCGCCGGTATCCCTCTAGGCCGATGCGAAGCGCCAGCTTCTGTATGGCTTTTTTCCAGTCGCCGTGTGCCATATTCTCGATCTTGTTGCCAATCTCTCCGACGGCGTTGGGAGGAATAGGCTTGCCGAGGTAGGCGCCGACGGCCGTGGCGGCAGGCCCGGCTATCTCCCCCCACCCGCTTTCTTCAAAGTGGACATCCTTTTTCGCTAGTTCGCCGTCTTCGAAGACGAACTCGTAGTAAAATTGATCGTCTGGCGACCATTTCACGTTGTGGCTGATTTGTCCTTCCACAACGACGCGGGACCCTTTTCGTCGCACGTCCGCCGGCTTAACGTTCCAGTGATGACCATAAACCTTCAGTCGTTTCTTCTCGGGTCCCTCGAGAGCGGCCTTTAGTGCTGTTTGGATAGGTGATGGCATGGTAATAGTCCTCCTTGAGCTGTGACAAGTGAGATCGGGAGTTCATCTAAAGAGTATGGACGGACTCTTCGGGTCGTCTTCCATTTTTCTTCCGGCTCCGACCGGTCTGGGGCTAGCCCACCGTCACTTGAAGCCGCCCCCCTCCCGGCTTCCTTTGCCTCCGGCGCGACCGTCGGTCTGGGCAAGGATCACTACGACGCAATCCGCCCCCATGAGCATGTTTGCTCCCGGAGCAAAACAGAGCGGACCGGGAAAGGAATTCTCACGCCCGGACGGCGACGGTCTGCTGATAGTCGATTTTTAACTTCAGCGTGCCATCCGTGGTCTCATTAAAGCGCTCCAGGAGATCCACCATCGCCTCCCGCACCTCTTCCTGCTCGTCTTCAGGCACCTGGTTAAAGAGGCTGACCGTGGGACCGTACCGGGTGCGAAACAGATCGACCTGATGCTCCACAGACCGGGCATACACGTACATTTCAATCTGCCGGTTTTCGATGGATTCGGTGCCGTCCCCCAGCAGTTCGTGAATTCCTCCCTCCGTTCCCCAGCGAATTGGCGAAGCAAGTTCGGGCGGGGAGGGTGGAGTATAGGAGTCCATGACCGAATTCATCTCGTCCACCACGCCTCCTTCGGCGTGAGACATCAGGCCGATCTTCCCCCCCGGTTTGCAAACCCGCAGCAGTTCGGACGCGGCCTGCTCCTGGTTGGGGGCAAACATAACCCCCAGGACAGAGAGGACCACGTCGAAGCTGGCATCCGGAAAGGGAAGGTCTTGGGCATCGCCCACGTGAAAGTCTGCATTCACTCCTTCAACCTCGGCCCGTTCTCGAGCGTGCTCGATCCAGGCCGGGATCAGGTCCATGCCGGTGACGTCGCAGTCGCGCCGACCGGCGACCAGGGCCCCATTCCCCGTGCCACAGGCAACGTCGAGCACGCGCTGGGTAGGGCGCGGATCGACCGCCCGGACTAAGGCCTCATTCATATCGTAGGTTTGCAGGGCAATTGCCTGATAGTCGCCCTGGGACCAGCTCTCTTTTTGGGTTTCTTGGATCGTCTCGTAATCGATGGTTTGGCGATTCATTTTGATCAAGTGTTGTATTGATTTGGAAGTTAGCGAAGTCCCAACAGCAAACCGGCCCCTGTATGGATGTCCGTGGCTAGGACGGTGAGAATAATTGCTGGACGGAAAGATGTTAGAATGGTCATCATCGTCGTCATCGGTGCGAGATGTAGAGATCTGAGGTGCCGAGAATCAACGTGCACCTCTGCTCCCATCAGTCCCCGAAGGGACAACCCATCGGTTGTCCCTTCGGGGGGAGGAAGACAGCGTCCGCATTTCAGTGTCCAGTGGTCGACCGCCCCGCATTTGCACAACGATTTCGTGCAGGCGGCGCGTGGACAATCGGAGAGGTGACGCCTACTTGAACCCCGGCACAATCATCGGTACCTGCTCCCGATAGCGCCGGTACCGCTCTCCGAACTGCGCAATCAGGTCGCGCTCCTCCAGGTACAGGCCAATAAAGCTGTAGCCGGTCGTGGCCAGTGCGAACACGAGGTGCCCCACGGTCATGTGCGGCGTGGCCCAGAAACCGATCAGGAAACCGAGGATGAGCGGATGGCGCACGTAGCGGTAGAGACCTGGAATCTGAAAGTCCGGGTGGGACAACTCCTCTCCCTGCACGTGCTCATAGACCTGCTTCATGCCGAAGAGGTGCATGTGACTGATCATAAAGGTGGCGGCCAGGACGAGCGCCCATCCGAGCCCGAAGAGGCCCCAGAGCACCCACTGGCCCCATGCGACCTCCACGCTCCACACCACGTCCGTGAGCGGGCGCCACTGCCAGAAGAGCAAGATGAGCACGGCATTGGTAAACAGAACGTACGTGCTGCGTTCGATGGGCTCGGGGACGATCTTCGTCCACCATTCCTTAAACCCCTGTCGGGCCATGACACTATGCTGGACGGCGAAGAGACCGAGCAGGCCCGCATTGATGAGCAGTGAGGGCCAGAACGCCCCTGTCGGGCCGCCGCTGTCGATGGTCCTGGGCACCGCGAAATCCCCGACAAACGCGATGGCGTAGAGAAAGACGCCGAGGAAAACGACGTAGTTAACAACACCGTAGAGAAAGCTGAGAATGCGACTCATAGTACTGTAGCGTGGAGCTGTTCGAATAGTCGGTGCGAGTCCAGAGATCGACGACGTACGGGGAGGTCCTGTTGCCGCGCTATGGTACAGTCCAGCGTCCATCCTGGAAGGTCCCGTCCTGAAACGTGGCGCGGTTGCCCTCCTCGTCGATGAAGTAGCCCTCTTCGTACACCAGCCTCCGGTCATCTTCCTCAATCAGATGGATGACTTCGGGCTCGATGGCGTGCCCGTAGGGCGGATAGACGGTTCCTTCCACCTCGACCGTTTCCAGAAAATGCTGCGTCAGAAAACTCTGCGGGATGTTGGCGACGAAGTAGAAGGTGTCGTCCTCGGTGTAGACCCCAGTCGTGTAGTCGGCCCCACGGTGCGTTGACGGGCAGAGTTGGCCCACCACGGCACAGTCGAACCCTGACAACTGCCCGGTGACGGTTTTGACCTGTGAGTCGTCTGAAGAGGCTGATTCTTCGGCGTGGGCTGCCTGCGGTGCACCGTCTGTTGTTGAATGTGCGTCCTGTCCAGACTGACACCCTACTACGACCAGGCAAAATGCGAGGACGGGAACGAAAAAATTGTGTGGTTTCATGGCGTGAACGTTGGGTATTGGAAACGAATTCGAACCCGAAGGAGAGTGTGGCCTAGTGCTCTGCTAGGAAGTTCTTGGCCCGAATCAGAGGTTCGCGTTCGGTATTGGCTTCAGAAATCTGGGCAAGCTTTCCGTAGAACCTCTTGGCCACGTCATACTGCTCAGCTTTCTCTGCGGCTCGCCCCGCTCCGTATAGACTGTTGAACCGGTTTGGAGAAATCTCCAGCGCCGCCTGATAGGCATCGATTGCTTCCTCTGGACGGTTAAGCGCCAGCAGCATGTCCCCTAGCAGTTCGCGAGCAGGAAGTACTTCACTCGGCGTGATTGGATGTTTGTCGACTGAGTCTTCAAGATTAGCGGCCTTCCGCATGAGGGACAGCCCGCGGTCGTGGTTGTCCTCCAGGCAGGCGATCCAGGCCGAGACGGTGGTTCTCCGCACCTCGACCAGGGTCGCCCAGTAGTCTTCGCCCTTCTTTAGCGTGCGCTGGTGGAGCTCCTTGAGTTTCTCGACTACGGTACGGGCCGCATCAAAGTCACCACGATGGGCAGCCCCAAGCCCTCGGGCCCAGTACGTAATGGCTTCATGTTCGGGAAAGTCGTCCCAGGGGTACGCGTCGTGAACCCGTAGTGGCAGCTCTGCAGCTTTGTCCCACTGTCTGCGTTCCAATGCGTAGCGAGCTTGGGCCGCGGCAATGCCGTAGGCCGAGGCCGGGTGGGGCTGATAATTGTCGACCTCCAAGATTTCCTGCAGGGCCTTCTCCGCCTTCTGGTCCTGGCCCCGCTGCAGATAGGCGTAGACCATGTAATCCAGGGCATGCGCGTGGTGGAGGGAGGTATACGCCTCTGGAGACTGCGTCAGAGCAGCATCCGCCGACCGACGATTCCACTCGATCACATCGGGCCAGAGCCCGAGACGGACAAAAATGTGGCTCGGCATGTGCAGCGCGTGGGGGACATTGGGTGCCAACTCGTCGTATTCCCGAGCCACATCTACCGCCTGCTCGGCTAAGGCCGGGTTGTCGTAGGCGTGGATCAGGTAGTGGAAGAGGCCAGGATGCCGGGGCGCCTCATCGAAGTATTTTTCCAGCAGTGCTCCGGCGCGACGCTGATGGGCGTAGGAGTCATCGTCAGGTGGGGCCTTGGCGATATGAGCCAATGCATAAAAGGCAGCCGCATCGACATCGTCGGGAAAGGCCTCGTGGAGGGCTTTCTGGGCCTCCTCCCAGGCTTGAATCCCCTCTCGATGACCGTCGTCCTCCGCAGTTGCATAATAGGCGGCAATAGCGTCGATGTACTTCTGCTCCCGCTCGGTGGAAGCCTCGAGCGTCTTCGCTTGCTCGATTGCCACCCGGCCCTTCTCAAACTCTTCCTCAGTGGGGGGTGCCCAAAGTGGGTGTAGTTGCGTCATGGCAATGCCCCACTGGGCCATCGCACATCTTGAATCTGCGTCAGCCGCAGTAGCAAAATGGCCGGCGGCCTGTTCGTACATCATGTGATGGAGCAACGCGAGCCCGGTGTCAAAGGACACCTGCGCGTTACCAGAACAGGAGACGGAAAAATCAACGTCTCCGTACTGCGAGCGCTCGTTTTGGGCGAGCGCCATCGGCGTGACAAGGAGAAGACCGAAGAGAACGACACTTAGTGTGCGGTAGGTCATGATCCGATGCATTTGTGATTCTGAGATTATTGCTGCGTCACGCCGTGCAGCTTGCGCTGCACATGCCTGAGAGATCAGTGCTTCTGTCCAGTAAGAACGATCGTGTGGGCGCCGAGACCTTTCGCCGCCTTTCGTGTACTCTCGTTTGGACTTCTTGAAAAGTAGTCGATCCGATCGAGCACCGCCACGTCGTCGAAGCCGGCCGAGCGAATCAGGTCCAGGTACGCCTCCACCGGTTCGGCACCGACAATGCATTCCGCCCAGAGCTCCGGATCTGCTTTCGACTCGGCAGAGACCGGCTCCGTCAGGACAATGTCGGCAATCTGGATGTGGCCGCCTGGCTTCAGGACCCGGTTCACTTCTTGAAAGGCCGCTTCTTTGTCGGGGACGAGATTGAACACCCCGTTGCTCGTAACCACATCAACAGACTCGTCATCCAGCGGAAGATCTTCGGCGTGTCCCTCCAGAAGCTGGATATTATCGACACTGGCCTCTCGGATATTTTCCTCCGCCCTGGCAATCATCTTTGGGGTCATATCGACGCCGTAGACCCGGCCGCTAGAGCCCGTCCTGCGAGCTGCAATCATCGCGTCGACCCCGGAGCCGGATCCAACGTCGAGGACCGTGTCCCCCGACTCGATCACCTCCGCGAGAAATGGATAGCCGACGCCGGCAAACGGCGCCACTGCCTCCTCCGGTAGAGCATTGAGTTCGTCTTCGGGATATCCGAGTACGAGGCAGGAGCTGCGTCCCGTCGGGAAGTGAAATTCCTTTGTTGGAGAGGCGGCAACCTCCTCGTACATCTCCTGGACGGCATCGAGAATGGAGACTTCGTCGAGAGCTTTCGTGGACGTAGACATAACAGTTCTAATCTGGCTGGTCTGGAATGACCTCGGGAATGAAAGCGGCAACCGCACGTTAGGCGGCATCCACGTCGAGGAATCCAACACATTGGATAATCCTAACGCTTGACGACTCGCCCCCAACATATGGGGCGCCTCTTCCTCCCGTCTTCCGATTTTCTTCCGGCGGGGATGTAGGACAATGGCTCCCGATGGGGAACGTGTGCTGGAGCGGGAGAAGGGGGTCTTTTGAAGAGAAGGTGAGGCACCGATTCTCACAGATGTCGTCATCCGAGAATCGGGGCAAAGAGGAGGGACCCGCTCCTTCCTGGCCCCTTCTCGCGCCGCACGCCAGGATCACGTTGACCCGCCCCAACAGACGAGCACGTCTGCGATATTCGACATGCCGCGGGCTACGTTCTTGTGGAAGGAGGAGGGGGCGTCAGTGTCGGCTCCGTCCGTAATGGTTCGGATTTCCAGAAAGGTAAGGTCGCAAAAAACGGCGGCCCTCGCCCCTCCACTCCCTTCCCAGGCCGCACAAACCGCTTCGGTAGCGGCCCGAAGTTCCTGCGCACGCTCCGAATCCACGATATCCTCGTCCCCACTGGCTACCGGGCCGAAGTGGAGGCGGAAGGGAAACGACTCCGCACGTCTCACCTCACGAAACTCCCGGAGCAGATCCGCATCGGGCTTGTGGCGCGGTCGGGGTTTACGAACGAAGCGGAGCTTGTAGTCGTGTTCGATCGTCGTGGTGCCGAGCACGACGTCACCAACCTCCAGGGTTTCCGTGAGCCCCCCGGCGGCTCCGACACAGAAAAGATACTCTGCATCGGGGCTGTGGTCGATGAGATGTTGCGCCTGTACGGCAAATTGCGCCTTGCCGTGCCCGCCATGGGCTACAACCACGTCGAGCGATGGAACGGCCGTGCATTTCAGCGTTCCGACCTCCACCGATTCGGTCGAATAGTCCCGCCGGTGAAAACCGTCGAGAAGTGCATCGACTTCTTCCTCCAGGGGGGCTGCAACCAGCGTTTCCGCCATAAATGTGGTCTTGACCTTATCTGCGGATGTCTGCCACTCGCGGCGGTCTTGTCGTGGTCGAAGAAAGGCCGCCAAACAGATTCTCAATCCAGAACGCGAGAGGCACCCGCTCCCTTACGAGAATGCGATTGACGCCCCACCCGGTGGAGGGGAACGTCACATGCCCCTATGCCCGCTCAATCGTGGTTGGGAGCGGCCTCGTTTCCGTCGATGTCAATGGTGGTATCCACGGGGACGCCGTTGCGCAGCGTTCGTAAGTTCACGCAACTGTATTCCGCCCCCTTCAGGAGCTTCCGTATGAGCTTTGGGTCGGTTCCTTCCGCCGGCTCGATATGCACGTGGCACTGCATGTACTGAAAGCCGACCGGCACGTCCCGCCGCACGGTCAGCGTGCCACGTACGTCCACGTCAGCGTTGACCTCCACCTCGAGGGCCTCCAGCGCGACGCCAAGACGGTCGGCAATCATGCGAAGGGTCGAGTCCAGGCAAGTGGCGAGCGCGGCGCAAAGAATATCTCCTGGCACAGGTGCGTCGTGGAGACCGCCGACGGCCCGGTGTACACCAAATGACCACGTCTCGCCGTGATCTTCGCTTCCCGGGTCCACTTCCCCGTGCCACGGATCGGCCAGGTCATATCCCGTTGTTTTTGCCCGGTCGGTGACCTGGGCGGCCTCGGGCGACTCCTGATACTGCTCACGCAACGGCGCCTGGCGGGAGCGTACGTCGGCTGGGTCGGGCGTCATGGCATGTGGTTTGATTTGTAAGTGGATCGATGTTGGAAACCCTCGGGAGCCGACCGCAGCGTCGGCCTATTCGCTTCGAGGCTGCTTCCGACTGCATACGGCTATGTTCGGTGTTCAGAAAACAAGTAGGATCTGGACATCCGGAATGAGGCTACTTGGGACGGAAGAGGCTCCGACTGGTAAACAGCTATCTCGTTGAACGATGACGATGCACTCCCCGGAGGAGCGAGGAGCTTCACTTACACGTCCCACGAATTCCCTACGACCATCTACCTCTACCGCAGCTCGGCCTGCTGATCGACCATGCGATCCAGGTAATAGGCAATTGGCGAGTGGGTGGCTTCCTCGATTGCACTGGTGATTGTATCGAACGCGTCCCGGCGTCGTTGGTGCGCCTGCTCCTCCTTCTCTTCCGCCATAAACAGACTCGATTCAATCATGGCGCCCGCTGTCTTCCCGATGGGATTTCCTGTCTTATCAGCAAGTTTGGACACGGCGTCTCCGCACATTCGAGCACGGTCAATCTCACCGGCGTCGAGATAGAAATAAGCCAGCCAGGGATACAGGTCAAGCGCACATGCAGCGCAGGCGCCCATGTCGTTCAGTAGCTCCCGGCTCTTTTCGACGAGATTCCGCGCCGTGCTGAGATCATCCGCTTCGAGTCTATTCCAGATTCCAATCCCATAGAGTCGCTGTAGGCAATGGTCGCGAACAGCCGCCCGCTTGGCGTTCTCAATGCCTTCTTGAACCGCTTCCCACCCAAACTCCGTAGCTCCCTGCATCGTTTGAAGAACTCCCTGACGAGCCAGGACATAGGCCTTACCGGCGGGCGATCCGATGCGCTCGTGAAGCTCCAGGCTCGCCTCAAGCTCGTCCACCGCCTCCTCGTGCTGACCCCGCCACAGATGCATCGTACCCAGTGCGTAGTGGCAAATGGCGACGCACCGGAGATTTCCAAACTCTTCGGCCTGATCGGCCACCTGCTCCATGAATGACCGTGCCTGCTGAAAGGGCTGATCTCCGGTGATGTGATACTCCCATAGACAGAGATGGGCGTCGGTCGCCACGACGATCTCGGGAGACCATCCCTGCACCTGCCGTTTCCGTTCATATTCCAAGCCCTCCTCCCACCGTCCGAGCGGCAGGCACGTCATGGCCAAAATTTCGCAGGCCTGCGCAACTTCTGGGGGGGCCTCGGCACGTTCGGCGAGCGCCAAGGCCTCGCGCCCCACCTCATACGCCGGTTCCAATTCGTTGCCGTGCCACAGATGGAGTGCTTTCGTAATTTGCAAGCGCGCACGAGCCTGCGCATCCTTTCCAACGAGATCGAACGCCTCTTCCAAGTGCTGTTCGGACCGGTCGAGATCGGTTCTGAAGATCCCCACGACCGCGATCTTTCGGTGGAGCTCCACCAGATTTGGCTTGCTCAAGGGCACCTCTTCCGCAAGCTCGACGGCTTCCTCGTAGGCCTCGTAGCTCTGCTCGACGCGACCGGAAGCCCGGTACTCATCCCCCATTCGCTCCAGGACCCCGCGCCGCAGGCGCCGGGCCTGCGTATCGTCACGATCCTCGAGTACCACGAGGGCCTCCCGGTACCGCTGGAGCGCATCCTCGTGGGCGTAGATGGCCTCAGCCCGTTCCCCAGCGCGCACGAGGTACCGAACACCTTGCCGAACCTCTCCGGCACGAACGAAATGATGAGCAATCTCCTCGACCGGCTCCTCCTCCGCCTCCTCAGAGGCTGCAACGAGTTGCCTAGCGATGCGGCCGTGCAGCGATCGTCGCCGCGCTTCGGAAATGGACGCGTAGATGACTTCGCGGACGAGGGCATGGCGAAACGAGTACTCGAGGCCGCGTTCAACCAGCAGACGAGCCTCGGTCACCTCTTCGAGGACCCCGAAAATTCCCTCGCCGTCCGAGGGGTCAGCACTGCTCCATACTGAAGCCAACAGGTCGAACGAAACCTGACGACCAATGACGGCGGCGATGTAGAGCAGATCCTTTGCCGGCGTCGAAAGTCCCCCCGTATGCTCGTCCACGACGTAGGAAAGAGACGAGGGCACCCGTTCGAGTGAAGACGCAAAGCCCTCTTGCCCAACCCCCAACTCATCGGTGGAAGGGATCCCTCCCTCCTCTTCCGAATGGAATTGGAGGAGCTCGAGAGCAAATAGCGGATTCCCCTCCGAAAGGCGAAAGATGCGATTGGCCGTTTCCGTCGAGATCGTCGAACGGTCCGAATGTTGTTCCAGCAGGCTCGCGTGTTCATTGGACGTAAGGGGATCGAGCGAAAGCCAAGTGACTCCGTTCTCCTCCCCGGAGGGACGACCCGCTGGGACAGGGATCACGGTTTCCTCGCGCGTGGTTGCGGCCAGGAGCAGGGGCAATTCCGTCCCGTGTCGGACTAGATACGAAAAGAGCTCGCGACTTCCCTCATCCGCCGCGTGAAGATCTTCAATCACGAGCACTACAGGGCCGTCGTCGACCAGGTCGGAGAGAAAGCGCTGGACCTGAGCAAAGAGGTATCCCTGTGCAGCCAGCTGGTCCGCATGAGGAACTGGAGCGCCATCGCCCGCAAAACTCGGAACGAGCTGGCCGAGCTCCGCTGGCAGCACCTCTTGTAATTCCGGCTTTTCCCGAAGAATGACCTCAAAAAGCTCAACAAAGGGACCGTAGGCAACTGCACTCGTCCCCTCCGTTGCACTGGCCGAAAACACACGAAGGTTGCGTCGTCGTGATCGAAGAGCCAGTTCCTGGATGAGGCGGGTCTTTCCCAGCCCCATGCCTCCAGAGATGACGACGGTCCCTCCCTCGCCGGACGCCAGTCGATCCAGCGCGTGGTCGATGTCCGTACACTCCCGGGCTCGATCCACGAGAGGAGGCATTGGGGCCGGGGTCGTCGCCTGAATTGGACTCGCCTCCCGACCTTTCGCGAATTGCTGTTCCTGTACGGCCTCCAGAACTTCTTTCGTTTCCGGCGACGGACCGACCCCCAACTCGCTCTGGAGGACCTCCCGACACATGTCATACTGTCGAAAGGCTCGGGTCGACTGACCCTGGCGCGCAAAGATTCGCATCAACGACCGGTGCGCCGATTCCAGGGCCGGATCCTTCTCGAGGGCCAGGCGCAACATTTGAGCCGCTTCGGAAAGCTCTCCCCGCTGCTCGTACTGCGTAGCCAGCGTCGTCAGGACATCGAGGTAGAGTTGCCGGTAGTGTTCGCGGGGAACCGACGCCCACTCGCTGTACCGATCCATGGGAAGGAGATCGCCCGCATAGAGAGAGACCGCGTGTTCCAACTCCTGCATACGACGATCCCGCAGACCGGACCGAGCCGACTCCTCAAACCGATGCACATCGATGACGACCTCACCGGGGGGCTCGAGACGGATAAGATCGTCGGTGATCTCGATCCATTCATCCGCCTCTTCGGATTCCTCCACAAACGCGCTACGAATATGATGCAGCGCTTTGTAGAGTTGAGATGCGGCAGCTGATTCCTCGAGATGCGGCCAAAGTACGTCCATGGCCTCATCCCGGGTGATGCGGGCCTGACGCTGGAGGGCAACGAGTTTCAGTAGGGATCGCGCCTTTCGTCCCTTTACAGCCGTCTCAGGAACGGACTGCCCGCGAACATCGACCCCGAACCGACCCAGGAGGTGAATCTTGAGGGGAGGTGATGAAATCCGGTTTCGTTCTTCCATCCTAAACACAACCCACTGATTCGGTCAGACACGCCGAGACTCCATTCGGCATCGGAGGTGAGACGAAATGTCCCCCATTAGGTAAAGCCGAAAATCCGCCTCGACTTGCTCACGAAACATTGATCTTTCCTATTCTTTCACATTTTTCGAGGCGAATCGAGACAGGTCTACGCCCGGGCAATGGCGCAAGGGGACATCACCGCACTGCTAGAAGCGCACTCGTCGGGGGATCCCGACGCGATGGACGAGCTTTTCCCGCTGGTCTACGACGAACTCCGGCGGATTGCCCGTCGGCGCATGCGGGGCGAGAGAAGCGACCACACCCTCCGTACGACAGCCCTCGTCCACGAGGCGTATATGGAACTGGTGGACCTCGATCGCGTCGACTGGCAGGATCGGCGACACTTCTTTGCCGTGGCAGCCCGCGTAATGCGAAATGTGCTCGTCGACTATGCCGTGAAGCGAAACGCAGAGAAGCGGGGCGGAGACCAAGACCGCGTTCCGCTGGAAGAGTGGGACGGGGCGACGGCGGTCGTCCTGGACGATGTGCTGGCCGTGCATCAGGCTCTGGAACGGCTAGAGGCCATCGACCAGCGACAGGTCCGCGTCGTCGAATGCCGCTTTTTTGGAGGACTCACGATCGAGGAGACGTCCGACGCGCTCGGCATCTCCTCCTCGACAGTGGGACGCGACTGGCGCATGGCCCGGGCCTGGCTCAACCGCGAACTCACGAATGGGAACGGTGAGAACAATGAATAGCGACCTGGACGCGGAGCGCTGGCAGGCCGTGAAAACCCTCTTCGACGCGGCCCTGGAGGCAGAGGCCCCGCAGCGCGACGCGTTTCTCGATGACGCCTGTGCGGAGGACATTGCGCTACGGTCCGAGGTGGAGTCGCTCTTGCATGCCCACGAAGCGGAGGGACCTGTGGATCGGGCAATGGCCGAAATGACCTCGCTTCACCGTCCGGCGGACGAGTCCGCGCTGCAAGGCCTCCGGATTGGCCCGTACGAACTGATCGAAGAACTGGGCTCTGGCGGCATGGGACGCGTCTTCTTGGCCCGCCGTGCCGACGGCCAGTTCGACCAGCACGTCGCCCTAAAACTGTTGGGAATGGGCTTCCCCTCCCCCGAGGCCCACACTCGCTTTCTGGCCGAGCGGCAGATTCTGGCGACCCTCGACCATCCACACATCGCCCGGCTGCTCGACGGCGGCGTGACGGAGGCCGGTCAACCGTATTTCGTGATGGAGGTGGTCGAAGGGCAGCCCATTGACCAGTACTGTGAGGCCCACCGCCTTTCTCTCCCCAAGCGGCTTCGGCTCGTTCTCGACGTGTGCGACGCCGTGCAGTACGCACACCAAAAGCTCGTCGTGCATCGCGACCTGAAGCCCTCAAACATCCTCGTCACCGACGACGCCCAGGTGAAGCTTCTAGACTTTGGGATCGCAAAGCTGCTCGATCCAGACGCCGTGCTTCCTGGGGAGGCGCCCCGGACGCGCACCGGCCTGCTCCCCATGACGCCTGATTATGCGAGTCCCGAACAGGTGCGCGGCACGGCCATCACGACGGCCTCGGACGTGTACCAACTGGGTGTCGTGCTCTATGAGCTGTTAACCGGGCGCCGTCCCTACCGCGTGGAGGGACGAACGCCGAGCGACGTCGAGCGCATCATTTGCGAAGAGCGCCCAACGCGGCCAAGCACAGCGACCTCTCAATCCGCCGACGCTGATGACGGGACAGGAGGGCCCGCCGGACGCCACACGTCCCTCCGCGGCGACCTGGATGCCATCGTGATGAAGGCGCTTCGCAAGGAGCCGGAGCGTCGCTATGAGGCGGTGGAGCAGCTGGCCGAGGACCTCCGGTGCACGCTGGACGGACGTCCGGTCTCTGCCCACCCCGACACCTGGGCCTATCGCGGCCGAAAATTTGTTCGTCGCCACCGCTGGGGCGTCGCGATGGCGGCTCTCATCGTGACGCTTTTGGCCGGGTACGCAGCCACCGTCACGTGGTACTCGCAACGGACGCAGGCCGCACTCGACCGGGCGCAGGAAGAGGCTCAGAAATTAGAGCAGGCGACCGAGTTCTTGACCGGCCTATTCGAACCAACGGACCCGTACAGGGCGGGCCCCCAGGTGTACAGCGATACCCTTACCACCGGCGAGCTTCTGGCGCGAGGGGCAGAGCGGGCACGGAACGAGCTGTCCGGCCAGCCGGAGGTACAGGCCACAATGCTGCGGACGCTCGGACGCCTTTACCGGCAGCGTGGAAACTACGACGCGGCTGAGCCACTGCTAACGGAAGCCCTCGCGGTGCACCGCAAGCAGCCATCCACCCCTGCGCCTGAACAGGCCCAAAGCCTACACGAGCTGGCCCGTCTTCTCCGGCACAAGGGTGAGGTCGAGCGAGCCAAGCGCCTCTATCGCAAAGCGCTGGCCACACAGCGAGCGGAGGTCGGAGAGGCTCCCCATCCAGAAGTGGCCGAAAACCTGTCTGAACTTGGCATTATCGCCGCCCGCACAGGGGCCTACAACCAGGCCGACTCCCTCTTCCGTGAGGCTCTGTCGATGCGGCGGTCGCTGCACGGTCCCGATCATCCGGAGGTCGCCACGGCGCTGCACGTGCTCGGGTTGTTGCACGTGCTCACTGAGGAGCTCGATGTCGCCGAACGAATGCTTCGCCGCTCGCTCGACATCCGCCGCGGTCACGTTGACGACGAGGCTCCCTACGTGGCCGAGACGCTCGACCGGCTCGGCCAGGTGCTGGTCCTACAGGGCGACACGGAGGCGGCCGAGCCGCTGCTGGCGGAGGCCTGGAGAATTCGCAAGGATCGATTCCCGGAGGTGCATCCGGCACGGGCCACGAGCCTCAACAACCGAGCGCGACTGCGGCGGGCAAAAGAGGAGTACGACGCAGCCGACTCCCTCTTTCGGGCGGCTCAGGAAATCTATCAGACCCTATACGGCCCCGAGAACATGGATGCTGCCTCTACGCTGTTCGAGCGGGGCCGCGTACTGGAGGCGATGGGCCAAGAGGCCCACGCTGCGGAGCTGTACCAGAAGGCGCTCTCGATCCAAACGTCGCTCCAGGGGCCGGATCATCCCGCTGCCCAGCGGTCGCGCGAAGCGCTCACCAGCCTCCAGACTCCCCGCGATACATCCACCGCGACCTCCCCGAGAAAGAGCCGTTCTCCCAACGACGGCAACCCCTAGACTGAAACCCAGGCAATGTCTTCGGTCCTCACGCCTATCCCGCCGCCTGCTCCTTCTGCGCGCGTCGGCGAGCCTTCGGCTTGCGGTGGCGCTTCCGCAACCGGTAGGCTTTGGGCGTGACCTCCACGAGCTCGTCCTCGCGGATGAACTCGATCGCGTCTTCCAGCGACATCTCGCGTGGGGGCGGTACGTGCTCTAACTCATTTCCCGCGGCGGCCCGCATGTTGGTGAGGTGCTTCTCCTGCGTGGGGTTTAGGTCGAGGTCCTGGGGCTTATTGTTCTCACCCACGATCATGCCCTTGTAGACGCGGTCGCCGGGCTCGACGAAGAAGTCGCCGCGGTCCTGGAGCTCGAGGAGCGCGTACGCGGTGGTCTCGCCCTCCCGGTCCGCCACGAGGGCTCCGCTGGTGCGGTGCGGGATCTCTCCCGCCCACGGCCCAAACTCCTCGAAGCGGTGGGTGAGGAGCCCCGTCCCCTTCGTGTCCGTGAGGAACTTCGACCGGTACCCGATGAGGCCGCGGCTTGGCACCCGAAACGTGAGCCGGACCCGCCCGCTGTCCTGGTGCACCATGTGCTCCATCTGCCCCTTCCGCTCCCCGAGGCGCTCCATCACCACGCCCATGTACTCTTCCGGGATGTCGATCTCGGCGGTCTCGTAGGGCTCACGGGTCTCGCCGTCCTCCTCCTTGGTGATTACCTGCGGCATGCCCACGCAGAACTCGTAGCCCTCGCGGCGCATCTGCTCGATGAGAATGGCCATCTGCAACTCGCCGCGGCCGTAAACGCGCAGGGCGTTGGCTGTATCGGTCTCCTCCACACGGATGGCCAGGTTGTTACGGGCCTCGTCGAAGAGGCGGTCGCGAAGCTGGCGCGAGGTCACAAACTCCCCCTCCTGTCCGCTGAAGGGTCCGTCGTTGATTCGGAATTCCATCGACATGGTCGGCGGGTCCACGTCGAGGGGCGTGAGCGGCTCGGGGTGCTCCGGGTGCGAAATGCTTTCGCCCAGCCCAATGCCCTGCACCCCAGCGATCGCCACAATATCGCCGGGTCCGGCCGAGTCGGTCTCCTCGCGCTGGAGCCCCTCATACGTGAAGAGGGCTTTCACCTCCGCCTGCTCCGTACTGCCGTCCCGATGGCAAAGGGTCACCTTTTGCCGATCCTGCAGGGTGCCCTGCTCCACACGCCCAATGGCCACCGGACCTAAGTAGTCGTCGCGCTGCACGCTGGTGACGAGCACCTGCAGCGTGCCGTCGGGGTCGCCGGTGGGCGGTGGAATCTCGTCGATGATGGTCTCAAAGAGTGGGCGCAGGGTCGTCCATTCCTCGTTCTCCAGATCCGTTGTGCACCGCCCCTCTGTGGCCACGGTATAGAGCACCGGAAACTCCAGCTGCTCCATGTCCGCCCCCAGGTCGATAAAGAGGTCGTAGATCTCGTCGAGCGCCTCTTCAGGGCGGGCGTCCTTTCGATCAATTTTGTTCAGGACGACAATGGGCGGCAGATCCAGCTCCAATGCCTTCTGCACCACGAAGCGCGTCTGCGGGAGCGGGCCTTCCGCCGCATCCACCAGGAGCATGATGCCGTCAACCATGCGGAGCGTGCGCTCCACCTCGCCCCCAAAATCGGCGTGGCCGGGGGTGTCGACGATGTTGATTTTCTTGCCCTCGTAGCGGATGGCCGTGTTGTTGGCCATGATCGTGATGCCCTTTTCCCTCTCCAGGTCCATCGTGTCCATCACCCGCTCCTGCACCTCCTCGTTGTCGCGGAAGATGCCGCTTTGCCACAGCATCGAGTCCACGAGCGTGGTCTTGCCGTGGTCGACGTGGGCCACGATGGCGATGTCGCGAAGGTCAGTCTGCTTCATGGCGGATTGGAAGTTGGGAGAGCCGCAGGGGCGCCCCGCGTAGATAGGAGATTAGACAGATGATGCGTACCCACTGTACGGTCGTGCGTTCGGCTGAAGAGACGTTCAGCCCTGCCTATACGGACGAATTGCTGTAGACTTCGCAGGGATCGGGCATAGGAAGCCCCCTTGATCACACGGACGAGGAGGCGTCTCGGTCTGTGTTGCCCACATCCTCAAACATGAACTGCTGAAGCAGGCGATGGAAGTGGTGTGTGCCCACCTCTCCGCTCGGCGAATAGCGGCCCCGATCGTACAGACGCGACTCGACGCCTCGCTGCACCTGCTGCACGATCTCTTCGTCCTCCAACTCCACACGCTCGAGCTCGGCCCCGGCCCCAGCATCCCGCTTGTTTTCATCCGCGACAAAGTAGCGAAACGAGACCTTCGTCCGCGTCGGCCCCAAGGGGCGAACAATGTTGACCGAGAGCCCCCAGGGATAGAAGTTGAGCATGAGGTTGGGAAAGAGCCAGAAGTAATACGCCGCCACATCCGTCCCCGCGTCGGGATGGCCCGAGGGCAAATCAAAGGTGTGTTCGCCCGATTTGCCGACGCCCAACTGGAGGCTCGAATAGTCGAACGGCTCGGTCGTGTAGCCGTCCTGGTCGAGCGTCCCGCCAAGTGTCTTTCGGTGGACGAAGGGGATGTGGAGCCCCTCCAGGTAGTTCTCGCAGTAGAGCGCCCAGTTGGCATCGA
>CAYLMT010000024.1:0-20377 GCA_964384855.1 uncultured Salinivenus sp. | reverse complement strand
CCGGGCATCCTCGGCCCAATGAAGAAGTATCCGGACACCGGCAGGCTGATCAGTAAGCTGGTTGAGGAGGTGCTCCGCGGTCCCTCGCCCCTCGAGCCGGGACAACGAGAGTTGATTGCGGCTTATACCTCCTCACGAAATGACTGCTCGTTTTGTACAGGAGCCCACAGTGCCACTGCAGGGGAGCTTCTCGGTGACAAGACCCTCGTCGAACAGGTAAAGTCCAATCCGGAAACGGCCCCAATTAGCGAAAAGATGAAGGCACTGCTCGCCATCTCGGCAAAGGTACAGGAAGCCCCCCAAGACGTTACGAGCGAGGACGTAGCGCGAGCCCGGGCGGATGGAGCCACGGACAAGGCGATTCATGACACTGTGCTGATTACGGCCGTCTTTTCGATGTGCAACCGCTACGTCGACGGCCTGGACACACAACTCCCCGAGACCGAGGAGGAATACGACGAGCACGGAAAAGCCCTGGCCGCCAAGGGATACGGGCTTACGACGCATCCGTGGTAATTTCTACCCTTGGCCCCACGTCCGAGGCGTTGAAAAGCGTCCCTGAGTTGTGTTTCACGTTCTACTTGCGTGCCACCTATCATCCATCGAGTGAAATTGTCCTATGCCCCACATTGACCTTCCTGACGGGGTCCCCGGCATCCGAGGACCGCTCAACAAGTTTCCCGAGACTGCAAAGCCACTTCTGGAGTTGGCTCAGACCCTGCTTCGAGGAGATTCGACATTGTCGGCGGGCGAGCGTGAGCTTATCGCTACCTACGTGTCGAACCGGAACGACTGCATGTTTTGCGCCGGCTCGCACGGGGCCGCGGCCAAGCACCTCCTCGGAAGCGACTTCGACCTGATTGAGAAAGTCTGGTCGAGCCCGGACAATGCCCCCATCAGCGACAAACTCAAGGCGCTGCTTCGAATTGCCGGGCAGGTCCAGAAAGGGGGTAAAGACGTGACAGACGCCGCTGTGGCCCAGGCGCGTACGGAGGGGGCCACGGATAAGGAGATCCACGACACGGTACTCATCGCCTCGGCTTTCTGCATGTACAACCGGTATGTTGACGGGCTTGACACCGTTGCCTCGTCGGATCTTTCGGACTACGACGAGATGGGGGCAACGATGGCAGAAGAAGGCTACACGCGAGTGCGTAGCTAACCAACTCCTGAACGGCCTCAATTCCATGTATAATCGCTACGAGGCACTCTCCGCGTCGTCTGTGTCCGACGGTCTCGTCTTCCAATATCCCACTTCGCTGAAGCAGGCTGCCTGTAAGATGCTGCTGAGGAAGATCTTCCTTGAAAGGAGATGACTGTGGCGCGCAGAACAACTGCTGGCACCGCCCACGCAACTCGTAGAAAGCTAGTCTCGAAGAGCGGCTTCCAGGTCTTCCTCAACCGACTGGGCCAAGCCAATAAGGGCTATGGCATTCTGTGGAGCAGAAGAGATCCCCCAACTGGCGAGCGAAACTCTCGCAAGACCTTGACTCCAGCACGAAACCGGGCCGACACCGGTGGATCGTCGGCGGCGGGAGTGTCCCGTCTATCGATGGCTCGTGAGGAGTCGGAGCGACAGACCCTCTGAGCAACACCAGCTGTCCGGGTTCACGATCTCATCGGGCAGAAAGAGACGCGCCGAAATTTCGGTCGGTCTGGCCCCACGTCCACTCCATGGGTCCGATGCAACCTGTGAGCATTTCCCCCTGTCTCCTGCATTCGGTCCCTGAAGGTCCTTCGGGGCACCCCACGAGTTTTCACCCGGAGACGGGGTTCCGTTCACTGGCTGTTTCGTTCTGCCCCCACAGCAACAATGTCGATCCGCAATGCCCTCCGCGTCTCTCTCACCGTTGCCGTTCTACTGCTCGGCTCCGGGAGTGCCCTCACCCACGCCCAGCAACCGGACTCGGCAGCCGTGCGCGCGGCCTTCGACAGCATCGTGACGGCCAACACCTACACCGCAACACTCGAGGACGGCCACCTCACCGGGCCGGGCGCCGACTGGCTTGAGGCGCGGGGGCGGGAGGTCGATCACTTCCTGATGTCGGAGCGCCACGGCACAGTCCAGATTCCCGCGGTCGCCGCCAGCCTCTACGAGCGGCTAACCGACGACGGCTACGGCCCCGTCGCCCTGGAAATTGGCCCGTTCGCGGCTGACGCAGCAAACGAGGCGTTGTCGCAAGGCGGCCTTCCAGCCCTGAAGGAATTCATTCGACGCTACAAGGCCCCGGCGATCCCGTTTCTTCACCTGCGCGAGGAGTCGGAAATGGCCGCCCGCATGGTCGAGGCCGGGGCCACCCTCTGGGGAATCGACTATGAGTTTATTCTTAGCCTCCCAATGCACCTGGACGCGCTGGCCGACCAGGCCGAGACTGATCGCGAGCGGCGGGCAGTCCAGCAAACCCGAACGAAGATGAAGAACGACTGGGGCGGCGCCGGAGGACGTGCTCTCGGGGCCGCGGATCCGTCAGCCCTGCAGGACCTACGGGCCGCCTTCGCGCCGCGCGGCGACGCGGAGGCGCTGGCACGCATCGACGCCCTCCGTGAGAGCAACGCAATCTATGCCCCGTACGTGCGGGACACGAGCACCTTCTTCGAAAGCAGAACGCGCCGCGAGAACCTGATGAAGGAGCAACTGACCGAACACATCCGGACCTGGGAGGCCGAGCACAACGAGGCGCCGAAGGTCTTCCACAAAAACGCGCATACCTCCAAACGACCACGGCAGGACATCTACATCACGCTCGGGGCCTTCATGTCCGAGTGGGCCCGCGTTCGGGGCGAGGACACGTTCCACGTGTTGGCCGACTGCAACGGAGGAGAAATTCCGAAGACCGGACAGGGCGGCGGTGGAACATGCACCGCTTGGTTGGACGGTGACGAGAGCCCCTTCACCGACCACCTCCAGGATGGGAAGATCACAATTATCGACATGCGGGCCCTTCGGCCTCGCTACTTCGACTGGGATTTCCTGTCGGAGGATCTGCGCACGTCGATCGTGTCGACTGACGTCTACGTGGCGATCCCCGACGTAGAGGCCGCCGAGCCCCTGAATCCCGTTCCCCGGGGAAACTAAGATCGGTGCCAAGCGCCCCGCCATGGAGCCCGCCGCTGGTCACGTGACAATACGGGACGTGACTCCGCGCTCACTCCTCCAACCCCACCCGTCGGAAGATCCGGTCCACATTGCGAACGTGGTACTCCGGATCGAACACGTCCTCGATCTCGTCGGCAGACAGCACTTCGGTGATCGCGTCGGCCTCGGCCACGACCTCCTGGAACGGACGCTCCTCCTCCCAGGCCGTCATGGCGAGGGGCTGCACCCGGTCGTAGGCCTCTTCCCGATTCAGGCCCTTGTCAATGAGCTTCAGCATGAGGCGCTGGCTGTTGTAGAGGCCGTAGGTTTCCTCCATGTTCTCGCGCATCGTGTCCTCGTAGACCACGAGGTCGTCGATGATGCCCCGGAAGCGACGGAGGGCGTAGTGCAGGAGGGTCGTCGCGTCGGGCAGCACGATGCGCTCGACCGACGAGTGGCTAATGTCGCGCTCGTGCCAGAGGGCCACGTTGTCGAACTCGCTGTTCATGTAGCCGCGGAGCAGTCGCGCGCAGCCGGTGATGTTCTCGGAACCGACGGGATTGCGCTTGTGGGGCATGGCAGAGGACCCTTTCTGCCCGGCGCTGAAGGACTCTTCGGCCTCTCGCACCTCGCTCCGCTGCAGGTGCCGCACCTCCACGGCCATCTTTTCGAGGGTGGCCCCGATACCGGCAATGACGCTCAGGTAATTGGCGTGGCGATCGCGAGAGAGAATTTGCGTGGAGATCGGCGCCGGCTTGAGGCCGAGCCGCTCGCACGTGAGCCGCTCCACTTCTGGTGGGATGTGCGCGAAGGTGCCCACAGCGCCGCTCAGCTTGCCGACGCGCATCTCTTCCGCGGCTCGCTCGAAGCGCTCCTTCTGACGCTTCATCTCGTCGTAGTAGCGCGCCATCTTGAGGCCGAATGTCGTGGGCTCGGCGTGCACCCCATGCGTGCGGCCCATCGTGAGGGTGTGCTTGTGCTCCCGCGCCTTGTCCGCCAGCGTCTCGATCATCGCGTCGAGCTGGGTGCGGATCAGGCTGTTGGCCTTCTTGATGCGCACCATGTAGGCGGTGTCCACCACATCGGTGGAGGTGAGGCCATAGTGGACCCACTTTTTCTCCTCCCCCAGCGTCTCGCTCACCGCCCGGGTAAAGGCCACGACGTCGTGCTTCGTCTCCTGCTCGATCTCCTTGATGCGGTCGATGTCGAAGTCGGCCTCGTCGTAAAGCGTCTCCACGTCCTCGGGCGGGATGGCCCCAATCTCGCTCCAGGCGGCACAAGCAGCCAGTTCCACATCGAGCCAGGACTGAAACTTCTGCTCTTCGCTCCAGAGGTCGCCCATGGGCGGGCGGGTATAACGGTCGATCATTCGGGGCCGGGAAGAAACTCAGAACAGAACGTGTGCAGTGTTGTCTCTGCGCGTAAGGTAACGGTCCGGAGGCGGGGAATGCCAGCAGAATCGGAAACGCCGCCACGTGGAGACGAAAAATTGGCAGGCCTTCAAAATTGACAGAAACAAAGGTGATCGACCTGCCCGGACGAGAGCACCACCACACATAGAAACGGCCGATGCCCTCCATGGGACACCGGCCGCTCTAGCGTGCACATGGACACTGCACTTTTGGGCGTTAGAACGTCTCCAAGTACCGATCGAGCTCCCATTGCGAGACCGACGCGAGGAATTCGGTGTACTCCTGCGTCTTGGCCTGCACGTACTTCTCGCTCACGTGCGGACCCAGGGCGTCGAGAATCACGTCGTCCCCCTGCAGAGCCGTGATGGCCTGGCCGAGCGTGCTCGGGAGCGTGTTGATGCCGCGGGCCTCGCGGTCCGCCTCGGTGAACTCGTAGATGTTCTCGCGGACCGGATCGGGCGCGTCGAGCCCCTTCTCTATGCCGTCGAGCCCGGCGTGCAGCATCACCGCGAGTGCCAGATACGGGTTGCTGGACGGATCCGGAGAGCGGAGCTCGATCCGCGAGGCGGCCGGGACGCGGGCGGCCGGCTTCCGCACGAGGGCCGAGCGATTGACGTCACTCCAGGCCACGTAGATCGGAGCCTCGTACCCGGGCACGAGCCGCTTGTACGAGTTGACGGTCGGGTTGCAGATCGCCGTCAGGGCCGGCGCGTGTTCGAGGATCCCGCCGAGGAAGCTGTAGGCCGTATCGCTCAGGTTGAACTCATCGCCGTCGTCGTGGAACGCATTCTCCCCGTCGTCAAAGAGCGAAAGGTGTGTGTGCATTCCCGACCCGTTGATGCCCGAAATTGGCTTCGGCATGAACGTGGCGTGCACGTCGTGCAACTCCGCAATGGCCCGCACGACCGAGCGGAAGGTGGCGATGTTGTCCGCCGTGCTCAGCGCGTCGGCGTACTTGAAGTCAATCTCGTGCTGGCCGCGAGCCACCTCGTGGTGGCTCGCCTCCACCTCGAAGCCCATCGCTTCGAGCGTGTAGATGACCTCCGCCCGAATCTCCTGCGCGAGGTCCTTCGGCGCGAGGTCGAAGTAGCCGCCCGAGTCGTGCGTCTCGGTGGTGGCCCGTCCGTTCTCGTCCTTCTCGAAAACGAAGAATTCAGGCTCGGGACCCGCGTTCAGCTCATAGCCCATTTCGGCGGCCCGGTCGATGGCGCGCTGCAAGACGTAGCGCGGATCCCCTTCGAAGGGCTCGCCGGTGGCGGTGTCGATGACGTTGCAGATGAGACGGGCCGACACGGTGTCGTCACCGCGCTCACTCCGCCACGGTAGAACCGAAAAGGTGTCCGGATCCGGATCCAGGCGCATGTCCGACTCTTGGATGCGGACGAAGCCCTCGATGGAGGATCCGTCAAAGTAGATGCCTTCGTCGAAGGCCTTTTCGGCTTGGTGGGCGGGAACAGAGACGTTCTTGACCGTCCCCAAGATGTCGGTAAACTGGAGACGGAGAAAGTCAACGTCTCTGGCCTCGATCTGCTCAAGGACGTCGGTTTTGGTCGGCATTGATGGTCGTAAGATTGGTTCGGGCGGGAACAGGTGAAGAGGAAAATCAGCCGGAACGACCCGCCTACTCGTCGGCGGAGTCCGTGTCCTCGTAGTCGTACAACTCCATCGGCTCCGTGGGCACGGTACGCGTCTCCTTAAAGGTGCTGAGCACGATGCTCGTGGTGGTTTTGCTCACGCCGGGAAGGGCCTGAATTTCGGACAGGAACCGCTCCAGGGCGGTCGTGTCCGTGGTGCGCACCTTCATCACGTGCGACCCCTCGCCGGTGATGGAGTGCAGTTCGAGCACGCGGTCCATCTCCGCCACGCGGTCCACAAAGTTGGAGTAGTGCTCCGATCCATCGACGGATACACGGATAAATGCGGTAATGTCGTACCGCAGGCGCTTGGCATCAACCACGGCCGTGTAGCCCTGGATCACGTTCCGCTCTTCGAGTTTCCGCATACGCTCGCTGACGGCCGAGATCGAAAGGCCGACCTCCTCCGCAACGTCGCTGCGCTGCATGCGTCCGTCGCGCTGGAGCAGCTCCAAAATCTTCGCGTCGATTTCGTCAATGCTGTGCGACACGGCGCTGTCGTTCCTATTTCTTTTTGCGTCGCCCCCACACTACCTCACTTTCTTTGGTTTGTCAAGCCGTACATACAAATAATTTTGCAGAAGACGTAAAAACCCAGATGGAAGCGCTTCTTTTGTCGACACGATTCTCTACCAAACTTCCGGAAGCGGTTCCGAACGAGAGCGACACCCATTCGTAGAGATCGCGCGCCACAGTGACGGGGGAGGAGGGTGCTTCACATGCTCAGCACAACGGTCCCGCCGCACGCCCCGTACGCACCTCTGCTGAGAACCCGATCTTCCGGCGAGCGATACGATTCTTCCCGACGTTCTCTCCCCTCTCACCGGACATTTCTAGACGCATGCCCCGCATCCTGGTCACCGGTGCCAACGGCCAGATTGGTAGCGAACTCGTCGAGGTGCTGCGCGAGCGGCACGGCCCTTCGCACGTGGTGCGGCTCGACCTCAAGCCCCCCCCGACACCAAACGGCCAGTCCCCGAATGCCCCCTTCGAGGTGGCCGACGTGCGCAACCGGGACGCGCTGGCGGACGTCATTACACGCTACGAGGTCGACACGATCTACCACCTGGCAAGCCTGCTCTCGGCCACCGGCGAGCAGCATCCCAACCGGGCCTGGGACGTAAACATGGGCGGCCTCAAGAACGTCCTCGACCTGGCCCGAACCCATTCCGTCGAGCAGGTCTTCTGGCCCAGCTCCATCGCCGTGTTTGGGCCCTCGACCCCGCGGGACCAAACGCCCCAGAACACGGTGCTCGACCCCGACACCATGTACGGGGTCACCAAGCGAAGCGGAGAGTTGCTGTGCCGCTACTACCACCGCCGCTACGACCTCGACGTACGTAGCCTGCGCTACCCGGGCCTCGTTAGCTACAAGACCGCCCCGGGCGGTGGCACCACCGACTACGCCGTGGACATGCTCGCCCGAGCTGCAGCGGGCGAGGACTACACCTGCTTCCTGGAGCCCGACACGCGGCTGCCGATGATGTACATGCCCGACGCCATTCAGGGGACGCTCGCCCTCATGGACGCCGATGAGACAGCCCTCTCAGTTCGGGACAGTTACAATGTGGGAGCGCTCAGCTTCTCCCCCACCGAGCTGGCCGCGGCCATCCAGACGCACGTGCCCGGGTTCACCTGCACGTACGAGCCGGATGAGCGCCAGCAGATCGCCGACAACTGGCCCTCGTCCATCGACGACCGCACGGCCCGCGACGACTGGGACTGGGCGCCCGAGTACGACTTGGACGCGATGACCAAAGATATGCTCGATCATTTGCGAGAGGGAGCACAAGAGCACGGGAGCGTGGCGGAAGGGAAGCGTGGGAATTGAGAGCACCGGGGTTGAGAGCGTAGGCGTGAAAGGTACGCTCCCCCAAACCCCCGCGCCCCACACCCTTCACACCCACGCCCTGTCTCCCTTTCCCCCACGCCGTTCTCTTCCGGAACGACCTTTTACCCCACCTGCTCACACATAGAATCCGAACCAACCTGCAATACGCGCCATGCCAATGACCGAAGACGTTGCCGCCGACTTTCGGCAGACGCTGCAAGAGATCAAGAACGCCGGCACCTACAACGAAGAACGCGTCATTACCTCGCAGCAGGACGCCGACATTGAGGTCGAGGGGGGCCAGCACGTCATCAACTTTTGCGCGAACAACTATCTCGGCCTCGCCAACCATCCCGAGATCATGGACGCCGCCAAGCGGGGGGTCGACCGGTACGGCTTCGGGGTGGCCAGCGTCCGCTTTATCTGCGGCACCCAGTCGGTCCACAAAGACCTGGAGCACGCCCTGTCCGACTTCCACGACACGGACGACACGATTCTCTACAACTCGTGCTTCGACGCCAACACCGGCCTCTTCGAGACGTTGCTCGACGAGGACGACGCCATCATCAGTGACGAGCTAAATCACGCCTCCATCATCGACGGCATCCGGCTCTGCAAGGCCGACCTGCACGTCTACGGGCACAGCGACATGGAGGACCTGGAGGCGAAGCTGCAGGCGGCTCAGGACGCGGAGACGCGCATGATTGCGACCGACGGCGTGTTCTCGATGGACGGGGACGTGGCGAAACTCGACGAGATCTGCCGCCTGGCCGAGGAATACGACGCGCTCGTAATGGTGGATGAATGCCACGCCACTGGATTCATGGGCGAGCAGGGCCGCGGCGCCAGTGAGGCGAACGGCGTGCTCGACGAGGTGGACATCATCACCTCCACGCTCGGCAAGGCGCTCGGCGGTGCCACCGGCGGCTTCACGACGGGGCGACAGGAAATTATCGACCTGCTACGGCAGGAATCCCGCCCCTACCTCTTCTCCAACGCCATCGCGCCGATGATTGCCAACGCCAGCCTCAAGGTGCTGGAGATGCTGCAAGAGAGCGGCGAGCGGCGCGAGACGATCTGGGAGAACGCCCGCTACTTCCGCTCTGAGATGGAAGACCGCGGCTTCGACATCAAGCCGGGCGACCATCCCATCGTGCCCATCATGTTCTACGACGCGAAGACGAGCGGCGCCATTGCCGACGAGTTGCTCGACCGCGGCATCTACGTCATCAGCTTCAGCTACCCCGTGGTGCCGGAGGGCGAGGCCCGCATTCGGGTGCAGATGTCCGCAGCCCATTCGAAAGAGCAGCTCGACCGCGCGATTGACGCATTCACGGAGGTGGCCCGCGAACACGACGTTATTTAAATGCTGGTGGGTTGTTGGTTGTGGAGGGTTGATTGTCGGACATTCGGGACCGGTCAGACGCTTTCGCTACATTGAGGAGGGATTGCTATTTGACGGCACGAGCGACCTGAAGCTTCACAACCAACAACCCACAACCAACAGTAATTCCAAAAATCCGATCTGCTGACTTCTGTATGAGCTTCTCCATGCCGACACGGATACAAACGGTTCTTCTCGGTACACTTGCGCTGTTCCTACTCGTCAGTCCCTCGAAGGCGCAAAACGAGGACGCGGATCCGCTCAAACGGTCCCTGCCGCCCGACACAACCATCACGCAAACGGATCGCGTGACGGTGAAGGGCGAGGAGGTGCCCTACGAGGTGATGACCGGCACCCAACCCGTGTACGGCGAGAATGACTCGGCCGTCGCGTCGCTCCACTACACCTACTACCGGCGCACCGACGTGGACGACCGTGCGGAGCGACCGCTCATGATCTCGTTCAACGGCGGCCCCGGCTCCGGCTCCCTCTGGATGCACCTCGGCTACACCAGCCCCAAACACCTCATCATCAGTGACGAGGGATACCCTGTGCAGCCGTACGGGGTGGAAGACAACTCGCACTCCATCATCGATGTGGCCGACATTGTGTACGTCAATCCCGTTAATACCGGATTCTCCCGGGTGATCGACGAGGACACGGACGAGGAGCAGTTCTTCGGGGTCAACGCCGACGTGGACTACCTGGCCGACTGGATTGACACCTTCGTCTCGCGGCAGGGGCGCTGGCGCTCGCCGAAGTACTTGATCGGGGAAAGCTACGGCACCACGCGCGTCTCGGGCCTGGCCAGTGAGCTTCAGAACAGCCATTGGATGTACCTGAACGGCGTGATCCTCGTCTCCCCCACCGGCCTCGGGATGGAACCCGCCGGCCCCTCACCCCGCTCCGAAGCGCTCAAGCTTCCCTACTACGCGGCCACGGCCTGGTACCACGAGCAACTGCCCACCGACCTTCAGAACCGGGACCTTGAGGACCTACTGTCCGAGGTGGAGAACTACACCGTTGAGGAGTACATCCCGGCCGTCACGCGGGGTGGTTTCATCGACGACGCCCGTCGACAGACCGTGGCGCAGCAGGTGGCCCGCTACTCGGGGCTCTCCGAGCAGTTTGTGCTCAACCACAACCTCGCCGTTCCGTCCGACGCCTTTTGGAAAGAGCTCCTTCAGGATGAGGGACATACGGTCGGCCGCCTCGACTCCCGTTACAAAGGCATGGACGTGAAAAATGCCGGGAGCGAGTACGACTATCCCGCGGAGCTGACGGCCTGGAACCACGCGTTTACCCCCGCCATCAATCACTACCTGCGTGACGACCTGGGCTTTGAGACGGACCTGCAGTACAACACCTTCGGCTCCGTCTATCCGTGGGACGACGAGGACAATGACACCGGCGAGCAACTCCGGGGGGCAATGGCTCAAAACCCCTACCTCCACGTCATGGTGCAGTCCGGCTACTACGACGGCGCCACGGACTACTTCTCGGCCAAGTACGTGATGTGGAACCTCGGCACGCGGGCGCAACTGCGCGACCGCCTCCGCTTCGAGGGCTACCGGAGCGGTCACATGATGTACCTGCGCTCGGAGGACCTGGAGACCTCCAACGAGGACATCCGTGAGTTCATCGAGGACTCGACCCCGGAAGCGGGGATGCCTGCCAAGTATGGCCAGGATCGGTAGGGAGAAGGGCGGTCGTGTGAAGAGCACTCGCCGCCCCTTTTCCTCTACATCGCCGCCACGACCTTCAACATATCGAGCGCCGTGATGACCCCGCGAACCTCTCCGTTCGTGGTTACGAAGACTCGGTGGATGCCGCCGCGGTGCATCACCTGTGCCACCTGCTGGACGGACGTGTGCTCGTTCACGTCGTAGACCTGTGGGGTCATGACGTGCTCGGCGGTCGTCTCCCCACCCTCACTGATCTGAAGATTCTCGAGGTCCTCCTCGGCGTAGTTGGCCTCGAGCTCAGAGCGATAAAACGAGGCGGGGCGATCGGCGGTGGCCGGCTCGCCCGCCGTGCTGCTGTGACGCGCAATATCCGTCAGGGAGATGACACCTACAAGCTCGTCATCCTTTACAACGGGCGCGCCGGAGATGTCGTGGTCAATCAAGAACTGTGCAACCCGGTCGACCGGCCAGTCGGCGTCGACGGTCTGCACGTCCGTCGTCATGAGGTCCTTGGCACTATTCCACTTCATGGAAAGGGAGAAGAACGGTTGTGGAAGTAAAATAGATTGAGAACGTCCGGGAATACCTCTATTGGTCGTCTCGACCCATGTTGCGGGCGTCGAGTGGATCGGCGGCGAATTTTCTCAGCGGTCGCGCTCTCGTCCCCGACGCCACCGGAACTCGACGGGCACCATTTCGTGGGCACGCTTACGGAGGACGGGCCCGTAGCTCAGTTGGTTAGAGCCGCCGACTCATAATCGGCTGGTCGCAGGTTCGAGCCCTGCCGGGCCCACCCTTTTCCCTCCTCCACGGCTTTCAGAAACCCTCCGGCCCCATCCCAGTCCGCCCCTCTGTCACCAGCGAGGTCGCCCATGCCCCGCTCCATTCATCAGATCGCGTGGAAGCGAGCGTCGGATCCCTCCTACACCGACATTACCGACGCCCTGGAGGAGGGCATTCTCTCCGCCACGCCCCACCCGGACGAGACCATCGACCGGCCGAAAGGCTACTCGGTCCGCCTCACCCTAAAGACCGACCGCACCAACCTTGCCGACGCCCTTCAGGAGGCCCTCCTGGATGTGGAGCCCGCCCGGATGACCGTGCACCTCGACGGGGCCGAGGAGCCAATTTCGGACCTCCCAGTCAGCGTGAGCAAAGTTCCTCACTTGGGCACCCAGAACACAGCGGAGCTCGGCGTGCCACCCGAGGGGCACGACAAACTCCACGAGTACTTCTAGGCGCCGTGCCGAGCACCGCGCATTGGGCTTTCGATGTATCCTGCCCCTTCCAATCTCTCTTCTCGTCATGGAACCTCCTCAGAGGTCATCGACCGGCGACGGATCCGCTCAGCAGCCCTTCTCGTGTCCGGAATGCAACCGCACGGTCGGGCACGCGAACGTGCTCACCGGCGATTTTTCTTTCGAAGACGTAACCCCCAAGACCACCCGCCCCGACGGCACGCCGGAGTTTCAGGACACCGGCATGGAGGGCGGCCCCCAAAAGGCCATTGAACTCCGGTGCGACTTCTGTGGGGAGGAGTTTATGCTTGGGGTCGAAACCGGAGGAAACGACTAACCCTTACCGGGAAGACGCATCGGGGCCCTGCCGGCCGCGAGACGGGGTCCGGGCCCCTGAAGGCAGGTCGGCGTTGTAATACCACAAAAAGCCTCCCATGATGACGATGAACACCAGGATGAGCTCCCACATCTTGCCGAGTGACGTATCGGGCGCACCTACCTCCGGGAGCGCCACGAGCCCCCCGATGAAGACGACAAAGCCAAAAACGAACAGTCCGACGTACTCGACGAATACCTTCATTGGGCGGTAGACTCGGCCTGGTCAACGAGATCGGCTAAAATCCAGAGCGATGGGACCCACAGACCCACAAAGATTGCGGCTTGATTGCTGTCATTGAACCAAAGGTAGATGGAGAGGGCGAGCGCCAGCACGCCGGCGGCAAAAATCCACCCTTTGCTGTCGTTCATGAATCAATTGGGGGTCTAGGCGACGCAGTGCACGAAAAGTAGTTGGACCCGAATGGTCCCACACGGTTCTACGGCTAAAATCGGGGCGGATCCGTACGGCGATTAATGAATCCAGGATCCACGGCTCCCCCGATCGTTGCGTCTTTCCCTTTGTTTTGTCCGGCCCAGGGACGGTTCCCTACGGCGTTCTTTTCTCATCGGCAACTCGGTACCGCAACGCCAGTAGGCTTCCAACCGTTAGGTTGACGAGGGTGCCGAGGGCCGTGTACCAGGGCCAGCCAATCGTCCGCAGGTTCGCCTCCTGCACGTGCGCGTCCGACGGATTCAACACAAAGTGCCACCCCTCTGTGGGGCTGTGCCACACGCCGAAGATGACGAGCACCATCACGCCGATCGAGACGACGAATGCCACGAGCGCGTCGATCTGACGCGTTCCATCGTGCCAGAGGCCGAGTAGAAAGGCCCCCAGCAGGCCGCCATACGTGAAGGAGGCGATCGATAGGCCGAGCTCTACAACGGGGTTGTTGTTGTCCTGAAAGAGGCTCGCGAAGCCAATAAAGACGACGCCCCAAAAGAGCGTAAGGAGCCGAGAGACGAGTAGTCCCCGATCCGCCGTCATCGAATGCCCCGAGAGGCGCTCGTAGAGGTCGTTGACCGAGGAGGAGGCCAGCGCGTTGAGCGAGGAGGAAAGCGAGCTCATGGCCGCCGCCACGATGCCAGCCAGGATGAGGCCCGAGAGCCCCGCCGGCAAACCCTCAATGATGTACTTGGGAAACACCTCATCCCCCCGCTGAAGCCCGAGCGCCTCGACGGACGCACCCTCATAGTGTGCCCAGAGCAGCAGTCCCACCCCGAGGAACAGGGCAAACTGCACCATCACGATGAGGGCGCTCCCGACGATCGCCTTCTGACTGTCCGCCTCGTCGCGGCAGGCCAGCAGGCGCTGCACGATGAGCTGATCGGTGCCGTGGGAGGCCATCGAGAAAATGGCGCCGCCCACCACGGCCGTACCGAGCGTATAGGGCTGCGTCCACCAGCGCCCGAACGACTCGTCCAGTCCAAGGTCGATCAAATTCGTTTTCCCGGCCGCCACTGCCTCCCCCCACCATCCCGGCGGCACGTCCCCAAGCAAAAATCCGATGGCCGCGAGCGCCCCGCCCACGTAGAGCAGCATCTGCACCACGTCCATCCACACGACCGCTCGGATGCCCCCCACGAGCGTGTAGATGGCCGTCACGACACCAATGACCAGGATGATCTGGAAATAGGTGGTCTCCAGGCCCGCCATGTCCGCAATCACCTTCAGTGGGATCGCCGTGGCAAAGAGCCGCACCCCGTCGGCCAGCAGGCGCGTCCCGAGAAACGTGACCGACGCGGCCCCCTGCATCGTGGAACCGTAGCGATTGCCGAGAAACGCGTAGGCCGTCTCCAACTGACCGGCGTAGTAGCGGGGCAGGAAATATACCCCGACGAGGATGCGCCCCGCCAGGTACCCGAGCGTAATTTGCAGAAAGGTGAGCGCCCCCCCGTATGCGACGGCCGGAACGCCGACCACTGTGAGCGTGCTCGTCTCCGTGGCCACCACCGAAAAGCACACCGCCCACCACGGCAGGTCCCGGCCTCCGAGGAAATAGTCCTCGGTGGACTGCTGTCGTCCGCCCGCCCAGATGCCAAAGACAGCCACGCCGAGCAGGTACACCGTGAGGACGACGAAATCCAGCGTCGTGAGCATGGGCGGGGCGACGATTCAAGATGCAGAAGGAAAAGACGCCGATATCCCCCACCCTTCCGGAAAACACGGAAGCACTGCAATGTGGGAAGTGAATCCCCCTTCCGTTTTCACACCTCCCCCGTCAACTCCTCCCCTACTCCAAGTCACGCACCCAGATATTGCGGTACCGCACGGCCCCGTCGCCGTGGTCCTGCAGTCGGAGCGGAAGGCGGGCGGCGTGCTTCTCGTACGGCGGCCGGTCGTAGTGAGCGGTGGGCCCGGTGAGCTCGACCCGATCTTGCACGAGCACGCCGTTGTGGTAGACCGTCACGCGCGCTGGCGTCACCACCGACCCGTCCTCGTCGAAGTGAGGCCGCCGAAAGATGATGTCGTACGTCTGCCACTCGCCGGGCGGACGCGTGGCGTTGATGAGGGGCGGGTACTGGCCATAGAGGGCCGCCGCCTGGCCGTCGGGGTACGTGGGGTTGTCGTAGGAGTCGAGCACCTGCACCTCGTAGGTCCCCATTAGAAACACCCCGCTGTTGCCCCGTCCCTGCCCGCTGCCCGTCACCGACGGGTTCGTCATCCATTCGAGGTGAAGCTGCACGTCCCCGAATGCCTTTTTCGTCTGAATGTCGCCCCGCCCCGTGTCCACCTCCACGTAGTTCTCCCGAGGGGTCCAGGATGCCGGGCCCCCGTCGGGATGCTCCCAGGCGTCAAGGTCACCCCCGTCGAAGAGGACGACGGCGTCCGACGGAGCGGGCTGCGACTCGGCCGGCGCCGGGCCGGGATCCACGACGGGCGGCTGGGCCCGGGTCGTGTCGTGAATCTCCCAGTACACCGGATTGCGGGGCTGGGCCGTCGCTGACGTTGAAAGCGACACGCCGACCAAAATGAACGCGACGGAAAGGAGCCACGAGGAGGTAGACATCACAGTCAGAAGTGCGATTGGAGAAAAACAATGGGCCTCAATCACGAGACTACACGCGGGGCAGGGTCCACGGATCTCGGTAGGTGGGACGGACGAGGTCGTTGGCTTCCGGATCGTCCACAAACTGCCGCGCCTCGGCGTTCCACTCCACGTCCCGCCCCACCCGGAGGGCGATGTTGCCGAGGTGGGCGTTGACGGCCGTGTTGGCCGCGGCGTCGATGGGAGCGTTCGGCGTCTCGTCACCCCGGATGGACGCGACGAAGTTTTCGGCGTGAGCGTCGAGTCCGCCCTCTCCACTCCGGGGCGGCAGGGCCTCCGTCTTGTACTCGCCGTCCTCCACCTCTGGAAGCACCTCCCAGCCGCCCCGGTCAATGACGAGCGTGCCCTTGTTTCCGACGAAGGCCACCCCATGACCGCGGTCGTAGGGTCCGTTCTCGATCCCGATGGCGTGCTCCCATACCATGTTGACTCCGTCAAAGGTATAGATCGCCTGCTGTGTGTCGGGGGTCTCCCGCGCGTCCTCCGGAAAGCCGTACTTGCCACCCGATGAGCCCACCGACTGCGGATTGCCCAGCTTGAGCCCTTTCAGAACATAGTCAATCAGATGCACGCCCCAGTCGGTCATCAGGCCGCCGGCGTAGTCCCAGTACCACCGAAACGTGAAGTGGAACCGGTTGGGATTGAACGGGCGCTTCGACGCCGGGCCGAGCCACAAGTCGTAGTTCACCCCCTCGGGAGGCTCCTGGGTGGGCTTGTTCGGAAGCCGCCCTTTCCATCCGATGTAGGCCCATGCCTTCGTGTGCCGGATGGCCCCGAGGGCCCCCGACTGCAGGTAATCCACCGCGTTCTGCCAGTGCTCCCCGCTGCGCTGCCACTGTCCTACCTGTACGACGCGACCGGTCTTCTCTGCGGCCCGCCGCATGACGTCGCACTCGGCAATCGAGTTGCCGAGCGGCTTTTCCACGTACACGTCCTTCCCGGCCTGACAGGCGTGCACCATCTGCAGACAATGCCAATGGTCCGGCGTCCCGATGATCACAAAATCGATGTCGTCATCCTCCAGCAGGCGTCGGTAGTCTTCGTAGAGATCGGGCCGCGAGCCCGTCTGTTCTTCAAACTCGGCCGCCCGTTCCTCAAGCACGGTGCGGTCCACGTCACAGAGCGCAATGCACTCCACACCGTCGATCCGCTGGTGGGCCTGCAGGTTGCTCCAACCCATGCCGTTGACACCGATGACGCCGAAGCGAAGCTGGTCGCTGGGTGGGACGGACGACCCCTCAGAGGGAGATGAGGACCACGAGGAAAGCCCGGCTCCCGCGAGGGCGGCGGAACCGGTTCCGAGAAATTCGCGACGGTTAACACTCATCGGAGGATCGAAATTGAAAACGGAAGGACACTCGAATCGATGGGGCTCTCATGAATCGAGACGACGGGCCCGACGCAACGCCCCGAGGCACGGCGACTCGTCCAGGGCCTCCACCGTCCACGCCGGCAGTCGATCATGAAGCCATTGCCGAAATCGCTGCGTGTAGCGCTCGTTTTGGAAGAGCCCTCCATGCAGAACAGCACGGGGGGCCACAGTATCGGCCCTGCGGTGGAGCCATTCAACCTGCCGGGCCAAGTCGGCCGTCTGGGCATCTACAATTTCGGCGGCCACCGGATCGTCGTCAGCCATCTTGAGCACGAGTGGCGCAACCTCCGGAAGGGGTACCTCGTCCTGGTAAACCCGGCGCAGGAGGGCATCCCGCCCATCAATGTCGTAGTGTTCGCAAATCCGCTCCTGGAGCCGCGTTTCGGGTCCTCCGTCGAACGCCGCCACAACCGCCCGGAGGCCGGCCCGTCCCAGCGCGCGCCCGCTCCCCGCATCCCCGAGGCGCGCCCCCCACCCACCGGCACGATGCACGGTGTCGTCGGGAGTCCGGGCACACACGATGGATCCCGTCCCGGCAATCACTACCGCGCCGCTCGCCGCGCCGAAGGCTGCATCCAGGGCGATCGTGCCGTCGTGTACTACCCCCATTCGGAGGCGGTCTGCTACCCCCACAAGGGCCTGGCGAAGCCGATCAGCAAGGGCGGTCTGGTCCTCCGGTCGTCCCGCCCCGGCCACGCCCGCACACACCGACAGTCGATCGACAGACCTGCCCGACGGAAGTACGTTCCGGATGAGATCGGCCAACAGTTGGGCCGTCGGCGCAATCCCCTGCTGCTGCAGGTTGGCTCCAGGCCCCGTGCTTTGCATCCGGTCTGAACCCTCCTCGGACACGGCACAAAGCTCCGTCGTGGAGCCTCCGACATCCAGGCCGACGAAAACGTGATTGGTGGACACGAGGGCCGTACCCGTTTCGAAAATGAGACCAGAAACTATCGTCGACTCGCCGCCAAAGACCACTTACTCGTCAGTAGCCTCATTACAACGGGATCAGTATAGGCACTGAAGAACGGAAGTGGAACGCCCATCTGCAAGAGGGAAGCGGTCCCCCCCACTCTTCTCCGGTTCGTTGGGCGGATCAATCGAGAGCGGGACCTACCAGGACCGCAGCCGACTCTTACGAACAGTTCTTTCCCGGCTAACACCTCTTTACGAAACGAGGAATGCTCCCACTCGAACCCCCGTTTGGGCAGTCACCGGGACCCTTGACCCACAGATCAGCCACAACTTCCCCCTCCGGCAAACGCGACATACCCAAAACCAGCGGCGAACAGGGCATACAGGCCGGTGACCGTACCGAGAATAAGGGGAAATGTCGTTGAAACGACCTGATCGGCAAGCACGACGGTCCCTGCCAGGAAGTGCGTAAAATTGCCAATGGCTACGGGCCGGCTGTAGATGCCCCCGATCAGCTTTTCCCGGGCCATCCAATTGAGCAGAGCGAAGCCCATGTAAAGAGTGCCCACAATTCCGACGAGCGTGACCAGCTCCCCCCCGGAACGGGCGCCGAGGGCATCCAGAACCTCCTGAGAAAACAATAGTGCCCCTAGCCCGAGCATACCGAGCACTCCTGCACTTGAGGTCATGAGAAGCTTCGTGTTGAGGGGTTCGACGACAGGATTTGACCGTTCGCTCATCGTACAGTTGCCGTTTAATTCGCGAAGTGACGAGGGAAACGAGGCGTCGTATACTTACCCGACGAGGGGGATGGCCTGCACCCCGAAGGCGAGGCTCAGAGCCTGTATTCAATCGAAGGAAGTCAGATGCAAATGAGAACCGCACATCGCCGTCAAAGCACGCGAAGCAGGCAATGCTACGTGTCGTCGACACCACGAAACGCCGAAGGCAGTGTGCAGGGACATTTGCAGTCCTTTGTGTTTGAAGACAGGCTCTTAGACCATTACGCCCAAGAGCAATCGCACTTGTTCGATACTTCGACAACCATAAAAAGGTTACAGGAGCGTGTTTCGGGGTTCGAAGACGCAGCCCGGTTCGCCTCTTGGGACAACTTATTGTCCATACCCAGACGAGCGATCACTTCTCGGAGGGAGCCGGCCCGGGCAGTAGCGGCCGGGGTGGCCCCTCAATCGCACCGTGGACAATGTCGGCCGCCCGGGGACGAACCTGCGTGATCTGCTCATCGGTGTCGTCCGGGTAGACCCGGTTCGTGAGGAGAACGAAAAAGAGGTCCTCCGCCGGGTCGACCCAGAAAGAGGTCCCCGTGTAGCCGGTGTGCCCAAAACTTGCCGCGGAGAATTCGTCCCCCGCCGACGAGTAGCCCTCCCTGCTTTTCGTGTCCCACCCGAGGGCTCGCGTACTACCCGGCACGTCAGCCTGCGTCGTGAACGTTTCGATCGTCTCCGGCTCCAGGAACTGCCGTCCGTCGATCCGTCCCTCGTGGGTCAGCATGTATCCGAAGCGGGCTAGATCGGCGGCCGTGGAGAAGAGCCCCGCGTTTCCCGATACCCCGCCCATATCGCGAGCCATTGGATCGTGTACACTTCCGCGGTACCGCGTGCCCGATGTGTCGGTCGTGGGGGCGACCCATTCGCGGGTGACGTCGGGGTCGTAGAACCCGGTCTGATCCATCCCGAGCGGCTCGAAAATGTGACTTCGACAGAATGCATCGAACGACTGGCCGCTGATCTTTTCTACGATGCGCATGAGCGTAATCGCATTGAGCCCACTGTACGTGGACTGGGTGCCGGGCGGGTACGTGAGCGGCTGGGCCATGACGGTGTCGAGGAGCGCCGCGCGGGTCGAGCCTCGTTCGTCGGGATCCAGGTACGGCTTAAGGCCCGACGAGTGGGTGAGCAGCTGACGCACGGTGACCGCCTCTTTGCCGTTCTGGGCGAAGTCGGGGAGATACCGGGAGACCGCAGCATCCAGTTCGAGGGAGTCTAGCTCGTAGAGCTTCATGATGGCGGTGGTGGTGGCCACCACCTTCGTAAGCGAGGCGAGGTCGTACTGCGTGCCGACCTGCACCGGTTTCGTCTCGTCGTAGGTGTGGTAGCCATGCGCGTCGAGCTTTGCGAGCGCCGGCCCACGTCCCACGGCGACGGTGCCCCCTGGGAAGGCCCCGTCGAGCATAGCCGAGCGAAGGAGCGTGTCGAGGCGGGCGAGTCGCGACCCGTCCATGCCCACCGACTCGGGAAATCCTTCGCGAGGAGAGACGGAAGCGAGATGGAGGCCGTCGCCCTTCTCGGCGACGTCCGGGATGGTGACGGGCAGACGTCCCGGTGTGCCCGCCCCCCCTCCGAGTGCCTGCGCAGCCGCCCGTTGTGAGGCGTCACCGGAGC
>CAYLMT010000023.1:0-20483 GCA_964384855.1 uncultured Salinivenus sp. | reverse complement strand
GCAGAAAAAACGGGTCAATCAACCGACCCCTCGGCCGGGCGAACGGCCCGGTGGCATCGGCACGAACGTACGGAGGAACGGGTACGAGGGGCCGCGCCGCCCGTTCCTCTCACGGGGAAGCTCCAGACCTCAAACAGGACCTCCCGAGCAGGTGGGAATAGGTCGAGTTAGTCTCTTTGGTTGCGTATCGGGAAGGCCACTCAGTGGTCTTCGTCAAAATCTGTCTGCAGCAGGCCAAAGTACAGGACATCCACCAATGCGCCGTCCTTCTTGCGGTGCTTTCGGAAGCGGCCCTCTTGTGTGAATCCGGCCTTCTCCAGGACCCGGGCCGAGGCGTCGTTCCACGCAAACACTTCCGCCGTGAGCCGTACCACGTCCAGCTTCGCAAACGCATGCTCCACGAACCGGATCACCGCCTCGGTCATGAGGCCCCGGCCCCAATAGGGCTTCGCGAGCCAGTAGCCAATTCGGGCCCGGTGAGACGTGCCCACGTCGAGGTCATCGGCCCCCACCACGCCGACGAGACGACCGCCGGACTCGCGAATCGCAAAGGTGGTCTCCGCGGGCTGTTCGTTCCGACGATGGATTCGTTCGTCGATCCAGGTGTCGGCGTCGTCTACGGTGTAGGGCCACGGAATACGGAAGGTATTGCGCCAGATCTCTCGTTCTTGGAGGTGCTCCACCAATGCCTCCCTGTCGCGACGCTCGACGCTAGAAAGAAAAAATCCGTCGGAGAGAGGAAGGTCGTTCACAGCCGAGTATGCGGGGTCTCCGGAAAGGTTGGAAAGAATGGGGGACCTTCGGCAATTCGCTCGAGCCGGTGTGTGGTCCAAAAGGAGCGTTTTTGTGGGACCAGACGACAATGTCTCTTGACATGGTGGACCCGATTCGTGAGACTAAGGGGTCCGTTGCGCATCGGGATGAACGTCGGTATTAATCTCCTTCGTTGATTT
This sequence comes from uncultured Salinivenus sp., assembly GCA_964384855.1. Classification (GTDB taxonomy): domain Bacteria; phylum Bacteroidota; class Rhodothermia; order Rhodothermales; family Salinibacteraceae; genus Salinibacter. The sequence continues at coordinate 19,530 of CAYLMT010000023.1, read as the reverse complement.
TCAGACCCATGACTCTCCGATCGGTTGTTTTATTTCTCACGTTCGCCCTGTTCGGCTGCTCATCTAGCCCCACCGCCGACCTCGTTCTCACGAACGGAACTATCGCCACCCTCGACGACGACCACGGCCAGGTCGAAGCCCTGGCCACGGCGGGCGACACCATCCTGGCCGTCGGCAGTGCCGAGGAAATCGGGGCCGTCACGGGAGAGGACACCCGCGTCGTCGACCTCGAGGGACGCCTTGCGGTGCCGGGCTTCATTGAGGGGCACGGCCACTTTATGGGCATGGGCGAGGCCCAGATGCAGCTCGACCTGATGAACACGATGAGCTGGCAGGAGATCGTGGCGAAGGTCGACTCGGCTGTCGCGGACAGCGAGTCCGGTACCTGGGTGGAAGGACGGGGCTGGCACCAGGAGAAATGGGAGGCGACTCCCGAGCGGGTGGTTCGGGGATTCCCGACGAATGCGCGACTAAATGAGGTGGCCCCCGAGAATCCGGTCTACCTCACCCATGCCAGTGGCCACGCGGCCATTGTCAACGACGCGGCCCTGGAGGCGGCAGGCATTGGCCCGGACACGCCCAATCCAGAGGGGGGAACCATCGTGCGGGACGGTCAAGGACGGGCCACCGGTGTGCTGCTCGAAACGGCGGAGGGGCTGGTCCAGGAGGCCCTCGAAGCGTCCAAGAGTGACATGAGTCCGGAGCAGCGGCGAAACCGCCGCGAGAAACAAGTGCGCCTGGCCGCCGACGAGGCGCTCGCGAACGGGGTCACGAGCTTCCAGGATCAGGGCGCGTCCTTCGAGACCATCAATCTGTACCGAGAGATGGCCGAGCGCGGGGATCTCGGCATTCGGATGTACGCGATGGTCTCACAGAGCGAGGTCACGCCCGAGACCAGAGACCGTCTGGCGGAGATCCGCACGGTGGGGGCCGCCGATCAGCACCTGACCGTCCGGGCCATTGGCGAAGTGACGGTCGATGGGGCCCTTGGCTCGCGCAGCGCCTGGATGCTGGAGCCGTACGACGACGCGCCCGACGACACGGGCATCAATGTGACGTCCATGGGGCGCGTGCGGGAGATTGCCGAGATCGGACTCGAGGAAGACTACCAGATCGCCGTCCATGCCATTGGCGACCGGGCGAATCGGGAGACGCTCGACCTTTACGAGACACTGTTTGACTCGACGGGAGTGAACGGCGAAGACCTCCGATGGCGCATTGAGCATGCCCAGCACTTGCACCCCGACGACATTCCCCGCTTTGCTGATCTGGGGGTCATGGCCTCCATGCAGGCCATCCACGCCTGCTCCGACGCCCCCTACAATTACCAGCGCCTCGGGGCCGAGCGGGTTGAACAGGGCGCGTACGTCTGGAAGACACTCTGGGAGGACGGGGTCGTGGTGGGCAACGGCACCGACGTGCCCGTCGAAAAGATCAATCCTCTCGCAAGTTACCACTGCACCGTCACCCGTCAGGTGCCGGGCACCGACACGACGTTTACTCCCGACGAGACCCTCACCCGCCGCCAGGCCCTCAAATCCTATACGATCAACAACGCCCGCATGGCGTTTGAGGAAGAGGTGAAAGGGACCTTGACGCCCGGCAAGCTGGCCGACGTGACCGTTCTCTCTCACAACATTCTGACGGGGCCGTCGGAGCGCATTCGACAAGCGACGGTCGACTATACCATCGTCGGGGGAGAAGTGGTGTACACGGGTGAGTGAGGAGTCGGGCCGGAGGGAAACGTCCCCGGACCTGGCGAATTTCTATGGTCCCTTCCACCCGCTCTTCGTCCCCAGTCTATTGCCCTTATGGAAGCCGTCTCTTCCGAGTCAATCCGTCCCACGCAGGTCAAAGAGCTTTTGTCCGAGCACATTCTCACGAAGGGCATGATGTCCCTTGTGCTCGACATGGAGGGGAGTCAGGGAGTGCGCTTGCGGGACGAGAAGACCGGCCGCACGTTCATCGATCTCTTCGGGTTCTACGCATCCAGCCCACTTGGGATGAACCATCCGAAGATGACAGAGGACGAGGCGTTTATGGAGCGGCTGGTCGACGCGGCCCTCAACAAGGTCACCAACTCCGACGTCATGACGGGGGCGATGGCGCGGTTCGTGGACACCTTCGGCCGCGTGGGGATTCCGGAGTATCTGCCGTACACGTTCTTCATTTCGGGCGGCGCGCTAGCCGTGGAGAATGCCCTGAAGGCGGCCTTCGACTGGAAGGTGCGCAAGAACCACGAAAAGGGATACCGTCGCGAGGTGGGTCACCAGGTGCTACACCTGGACCAGGCCTTTCACGGGCGTACGGGCTACACCATGTCGCTCACCAACACGGCCGATCCGCGGAAGACGAAGTACTTCCCGAAGTTTGACTGGCCGCGCATCACGAATCCGAAAATCCACTTTCCTCTCGACGCCGACGAGCAGGAGCGTGTACGGGCCCACGAAGAGACAGCCCTTCGGCAGGCCAAGCGGCACTTCCACGAGCGCGAGGACCAGATTGCCGCCGTGATTCTGGAGCCGATTCAGGGAGAAGGCGGCGACAACCACTTTCGGCCCACGTTTCTACGAGAGCTCAAAACCCTTGCCCACGAGAACGACGCTCTGCTCGTATTCGACGAGGTGCAGAGCGGCGTCGGCATTACCGGTGAATTCTGGGCGCATCAGGTCCTCGGCGTAAAGCCCGATATCCTTGCGTTCGGCAAGAAGTCGCAGGTATGCGGCATCCTCGCTGGCCGGAAGCTCGACGAGGTGGACGATCACGTCTTTGCGGTTCCCAGCCGCATCAACTCCACTTGGGGGGGCAACATTGTGGACATGGTGCGCTTCGATCGCATCCTCGAGATTATGGAAGAAGACCAACTCGTCGCGCACGCCGGGGAGGTAGGGGCCTACCTGCAGGATCGTCTCTACGAGCTGGCCGAGCAATTTCCTGCTGTGACAAACGTGCGCGGAGAGGGGTTAATGACGGCATTTACGCTTCCAAGTCCCGAATACCGCAACCGGGTGAAGGAGCAGACGTACGAGGAGGGGGCCATCATCCTCGGCTGCGGCGAGCGCTCCATTCGGTTCCGCACCCCTCTCACGATTAGTGAGGACGAGGTGGACGAGGGACTAGACTGTATCCGTCGGGCGCTGGAGACGGTGGCGAGGGAGGTCCCCGATGCAGACCAGTGACACTCGTGTTCCCGAGGACCATGATAGGACGAATTAGGTTCAATTAGAAAATCTGTCGGCCTGCTCGCCCATGTTGAGGATCTTTCCTCCGAGCCATCGTTTCTCTGCGGCCCATGACCGATCTTGACCGCATCACATTTGATCCGAACGTGATGGGGGGACAGGCCTGCATTCGAGAGACGCGCGTTCCTGTCTCGCTCATCGTCAACCTCGTGGCCGACGACATGTCGCGGGAGGAGATTTTGGAGGCGTATCCGTACCTCGAGGCCGAGGACATTCAGCAAGCACTCCAGTACGTCGCGTGGTTGGCCGAGGAAAACGTAGAGGAGGTCGCGTGAGGTTTCTGGCCGACATGGGGATCAGCCCCCAAACCGTATCGTTTCTGCGAGAGCGTGGGCATGAGGCTGACCATCTCATGGACCGAGGGGAGGAGCAACTAGAGGACCACCAAGTTCTTGCACTCGCCCAGGAGGAGAATCGGATCCTGCTCGTTCACGATCTTGACTTCAGTGACCTCGTCGCGGGAGCCGGGATGGCGTTGCCGAGTGTCGTAATCTTTCGGCTCCGCAGTATGCGGCCTACCAACGTGAACCGGCGACTCGAAGACTTGCTGGAGCGTCACGCACAGGTCTTGCGGGAGGGTGCGATTTTCAGTGTCTCGGAGGTGCAGATTCGGTGGCGCACGCTTCCTTTCGAGGCGAACGACCGTTGACCAATACGGGCGTGGAGAGATGAAACAGCGAACGCTGGTACGCCCACACTCAACTCATTCTTCCCGCTCGCCAGCGGCCATCAGCTCGCGGGCGCTCTTCAGAGCAGCGTCGGTGATGTCCTCGCCGCTGATGAGAGAGGCGACCTGGGTGGCCTGTTCGTTCTGGTCGAGCCGGTGAATGGTGGTTTTCGTGGTCCCATCTTCCACGATCTTCTCGACCTTGAAATGGCGATCCCCGAGGGCGGCGATTTGGGGGAGGTGGGTGATCGTAATGATCTGGTGGTAGCGGGCCAGGTCGTGCATGCTCTCGCCCACCCGGCGGGCCATGTTGCCGGAGATTCCCACGTCGATCTCGTCGAACACGAGGATGGGCAGCCGCTCGCTCTTGGCGAGGATCGTCTTGAGTGCAAGCATGATACGGCTGATTTCGCCCCCGGACGCCACCTCGGCGAGGGGCATAGGCGAGATGCCCACGTTGGTGGAGATGAAGAACTCGACCTGGTCCATTCCCTTCTGGAAGGCCCGATAGTTGGCATCCGCGTCCTCGGGCTGAATCCATCCGTCCGGCTCCTCCTGACGGGTAAAGCGCACCTCGAACTGACTGTCGGGCATGCCGAGCGTGCCCAGCTCGTCAAGGATGGCGTCCTCAATGCGGGTGGCCACCTCCCGGCGCTTCTGGGACAGGCGCTGCGCCACGTCGGTGAGTTCGGCCTTCGCGTCCTCGATCTGCGCGTCGAGGCGCTCTAGGTTGCCCTCAAAGTCCTGGGCCAGTTCGTACTTCTCACCGATCTCGCGCCGGTGCTCCAGGACAGCCTCCAGCGTCCCCCCATATTTCCGCTTCAGCTTCTCGATCTCGGTGGTGCGCTCGCGGATTTCCTGAAGGCGCTCCGGGTCGAACTCGACGTGGGCGTTGTAGTCCTGTAGGAAGTTGGCCAGTTCGCTGACGATGATGCGGGCCGACTCGATCTCGTCAACGTGCTCCTCGAACGCGTCGTCGATGCGGGCAAGATCCTGCAGGTCGTTCCTCGAAACGACGAGCTGGTCGTGGAGGGCGTTCTCGCTCTCGAAGAGTCGCTCGTAGAGCTCCTTGGTGGAGGCATAGAGGTGCTCGGCGTTTTCGAGGACCCGTTGCTCGGCCCGAAGCTCTTCCTCTTCGCCCGGCTGAGGGTCGACGGCGTCAATCTCCTCGATCTGGAACTCGTAAAGCTCTTTCTGCTGCCGCAGCTCCCGTTCGCGGGCGGCCAGCTCTTCCCGCTCTTCGACGAGCTCGGCCACTCGGGCACGCTGTTCCTGGTAGTTCTCCACGAGCCCACTGAGCCCCCCGAAGCTGTCGAGCAGTCGGAGGTGAGTTTCGGTGTGGAGGAGGCTCTGGTGCTCGTGCTGCCCGTGCAGGTCGATCAGCTCGGCCGCCACGGTCCGCATCACGTCGAGCGTGGCAGGGGTGTCGTTGACGAACCCGCGGCTGCCCCGCTCCGTAATGCGGCGGCGCAGAATGACGCGGGGGAGGGGATCGGTGGGAATCTCGTTCTCCTTCAAGACGGCCCGGATGCGCTCGGTGTCCGCGTCGTCGAAGATGCCCTCGACGACAGCTTTCGAGGCTCCCTCGCGCACCACGTCCGTGTTGGCCCGCTCGCCCAGGATCATCCGCAGGGCGCCGATTAGGATCGACTTTCCCGCACCCGTCGCGCCGGTAATGATGTTCAGCCCACTCCCAAACTCCATCTCCAGTTCCTCGATCAAGGCATAGTCCTGGACGGTCAGCGACTGCAACATCGGCGAGTGTGGAGTTTGGAGTGTGGAATGGGCTTGGAGAGGGGCCGTCAAACAGTCGCCACGCACTCCACAATTCGCATTCCGATTTCCACGTGGGAAGAGACAGGGGGAATAAAACGTCAGCCCTCGGTACGATTCCTGGCGACCTGTTCACTCAATCGATGCAGAAATGATTGGGCTTCTTGCCGTTCCTGCTTTGACAAGTCAATCTTCTGGCTCTTCAGGAAGGCTTTTGTGTGATGATTCGTCGGGCGAAGATAGAGCGTGAACGGAGCCTCGTGAAAGTGGAGTAGCAGGTCCCCAGAGACCAGGGCTGGAGGTGTAGTCCGAGTCCCCTCGTCGGCAATGCCTCGTAAATAACGGTTCTCCTGCGCGTAGGCAAAGGCGTTTTCCCGGACGACAGAGGGGGGCGCCTCAATTTCCTGGCTGAACGTGGCAAACGAGAGTGCCTGGGGACTCTGTTGCTCCGGGTGGGCGCAGGCAGTTAGGGCGAGAAGAGGAATGAGTAGAGTGGGAAAAAGTCTGTGCATGGCGAGTAAGGGAATCCACTACAGATTCAATGCACGTGGTGAGAATGTTCGCCATCCATTATTTGACATTCGAAATTAATCTCAGGAGACGAGCGACCAGCCGCCCTGGTTGATTTTCTTCTTGGCGTACTTCCACTTCATCTCCGTGGTCTCGCCGTTGGCGTTGTTGCGGACCGTCACGTATTCGTTGCGGCCCGGTTCGTCGGCCACGGTGACGGGTTGCTTCTCCTGGACCGTGGGGTCGCGCTCGGCGGCCTCACCGTCCTGTTCTCCACCCTGCCCGTCGGTGTCGACGCTGTAGTCGGGCTGCGCGGAGTCGTGCTGGGTCTGGGCGTTGCGCTGGCTGAGGCGGCGGCGCGGACCCTGGCCTTCCGTCTGCACCTCGTCGTCGACCACAGGCCCGGCGCGGAAAACGAGGGAAACGACCTCCTGGCCAATCTCGGCCATCATGTCGGAGAAGAGGTCGAACGCCTCCATCTTGTATTCCACGACCGGGTCCTTGCGGCCGAACGAGCGGAGGCCGATGCCCTCCTTCAGCTCGTCGAGCTCGCGGAGGTGGTCGGTCCACTTCTCGTCGATCGTCTGGAGCATGGCCGTCCGCTCCAGCGCCTCGTTGATTTCCTGCCCGTTCGTTTCGAGGGCCTCGTCCACGTCCGCCACGGCCCGGATCGCATCCTGCCCATCAGTGAAGTCGACGAACACCTGCTCGATCATGTCGTCGCCGCGCTCCTCTTTTAGGCCGCGCAGGGTCTGGTAGAACGGCTGGGCAATGTTGGAGCGCTTCTGCTGGTAATAGTCGGTCGCCACGTCGTAGACGTGCTCCACGACCCCATCTTCGCCGAGCTGAACGAACTCCTCGCGATCCATCTCCAGGTCGAATGCGAGGGTGCGAAGGAGGTCTTCCCGCAAGCCTGCAATGTTGCCCTGGCCATAGTGGCGCTCCACGAGGGCCTCGATGTACTCGTGCAGCATGTTGAGCACTTGTCCGTGGAACCGTTCGCCCGTGAGGGCCTCCCGGCGACGCTTGTAAATGACCTCGCGCTGCGAGTTGAGGACGTCGTCGTACTCCAGCTGGCGCTTGCGAATGGCGAAGTTGTTCTGCTCCACCTTCGACTGCGCCCGCTTGATGCTCTTGTTGATCCACGGGTGCGTGATGACCTCGCCCTCCTCGATGCCCATGCTGTCCATGACCTTGGCCACGCGGTCCGAGCCGAAGAGGCGCATGAGGTCGTCTTCGAGGGAGACGTAGAACTGGCTCTCGCCCGGATCGCCCTGGCGCCCGGCGCGGCCGCGCAGCTGGAGGTCGATGCGGCGGCTCTCGTGGCGCTCTGAGCCGATGATGGCCAGCCCGCCGAGCTCGCGCACCTCGTCGGTAATCTGGATGTCGGTCCCACGCCCCGCCATGTTCGTCGCGATCGTGACGGAGCCCTTCTGTCCGGCTTCGGCCACGATTTGGGCCTCCTCCTTGGCGCGGTCCTGCTTGGCGTTGAGGACGTTGTGGGGAATGTTTTCCCGCTTCAGCATGCGGCTGATCGTTTCGGACACCTCCACCGAGGCCGATCCAACGAGCACCGGCTGGCCGCGCTTGTTGTATTCCTTTACCTTCTCGACGATGGCGTTGTACTTCTCGCGCTTCGTCTGGAAGACGAGGTCGTCCTTGTCGTCTCGGCGTACCGGCTCGTGGGTGGGGACGACCACCACGTCCAGGTCGTAGATCTCGTTGAACTCCTCCGCCTCGGTCTCCGCCGTGCCGGTCATGCCGGACAGCTTGTCGTACATGCGGAAGTAGTTCTGGAGCGTAATCGAGGCGTAGGTCTGCGTGGCGTTCTGGATTTCGACCTCCTCCTTCGCCTCCAGCGCCTCGTGGAGGCCCTCCGAGTAGCGGCGGCCCTCCATCACGCGGCCGGTGTGCTCGTCGACGATCTGCACCTTGCCCTCCTGCACGATGTACTCGGTGTCGCGCTCGTACAGGGTGAACGCCTTCAGGAGTTGCTCAATGGCGTGCACGCGCTCGGCCCGCTCCGAGTACGTGTTGTATACCTCGCGCTTCTTCTCCTGGAGCTCCTTTTCGAGCTCCCGCTTGTCGTTCATGTACTTGTTCTCGCGCTTCTCCTTCGAGAGGTCGTCCCGCTCCTGAAGCTCCTCTTCGAGCTCCTCGACCTTCTCCTGGTACTCGTCTTCCACCTCGGCGATCTCGTCACCGATGACGGGCAGGACGAACAGATCCGACGACTCGTCCATGATCTTGGCAATGTACTCCTGCCCCTTCTCCGTCATCTCCACGGTCTGCTTCTTCTCGTCGACCGAGAAATAGAGCTCCTGATCGACGAACGGCATGCGCTTGGCGTTCTCCTGCAGGTAGAAGTTCTCGGTCTTCTGCCGCAGGCGCTCCATGCCGGGCTCGTTGAGGAGCTTCTGGAGCTGTCGGTTCTTGGGGTAACCCCGGGAGGCACGGAAGAGGGCGAGGCCCGCCTCGTCTTCCAGCTCCTGGGCCCGTCGCGTGTCGCCTTCGTCCTCGGCCTTCTCTTTTTCTTCCAGCAGCTCGCGCGTCTCCTTGACCTTCGATCGCACGAGACGGCGCTGGGCCTCCACGAGCTGTTCCACCGGGTCGCGGAGTTCGTGGTACTCGTCGTTCTCCTGATCGGGTACCGGGCCGCTGATGATGAGCGGCGTGCGGGCCTCATCGATCAGGACCGAGTCGATCTCGTCGATGATGGCGTAGTGGTGGCCCCGCTGCATCAGCTGCTCCGGCCGCACCACGAACGAGTTGTCACGCAGGTAGTCGAAGCCGATCTCGTTGTTGGTGCCGTACGTGATGTCGGCCTCGTACGCCTCCTTGCGACCCTGTGTGTGCGGGTCGTATCGGTTGATGCAGTCAACGGTGAGACCGTGAAACTCGTAGATTGGCCCCATCCATTCGGTATCGCGCTCGGCGAGGTACTCATTTACCGTCACGAGGTGGCAGCCCCGGCCCGTGAGGGCATTGAGGTAGAGGGGCATTACGGCGGCCAGCGTCTTCCCTTCGCCGGTTTTCATCTCCGCGATGCGGCCCTGGTGGAGCACGATGGCCCCCAGGATCTGCACGTCGTAGGGCACCATGTCCCACTCGATCTTCGAGCCACCGGCCATCCACGTCTCGCCAAGCATGCGTCGGCACGTCTCCTTCACGACGGCAAACGCTTCGGGAATGAGCTCCCACAGCTTGTCCTCGACGATGTCCTGCCACTCCTCTTCGAGTTCGTCGAACTCGTCGTACAGGGCGTCGCGCTCCTGGAGCGAAAGCGGCTCGCCCTCCATCTCGGCCACCTGGCCATCCCCGCCGACCGGTCCCTCCGGGCCCGGCGCCCGCTTCAGCTTCTCGCGAATCTCGTCTTGCCGGGTCTCAATGTCGGCCACGGCCTCCTGAATCTCCGCGCGGAACTCGTCGGTCTTGGCGCGGAGCTCGTCGTCGGTCAGATCCCGGAGCTCCTCGTAATGCTCGTTGATCTCCTCGACGATGGGCCAGAGCTTGTTGAGCTCCCGCTTATTCGGGTCGCCGAACAGGTTTTTAATCCACTCAAACATATGTGTGAAGAGGGCGCGTGCCTGGGAAGAGAGACAACAAAACGCGAGCTCCAGCGGCGACATCCGCTGCATCAGCGCTGTCCAACCAGGGGACAGCGGACAAAAACAACACGGTTGGCACGGAAGGCGTCGGGTTGCGTTCCCGGTTCGAACGGGCTCGCTTCGGGGAGTCCCTTCCCGACGGGCCAGTGACGAGTTTCGGGAGGATCTAGAGTATTCTCCCTCTCCGATCCCAACACACCTACTTACTCGGGCGGGAATTCCTGTAGTTGCGTTCAAGCTACTGTGATACGCAAGGCTCTCCCGTTGCGGCGGTCGCGGCGGAGGGGGGCAGCGCACATCCGTCGCCGATTCACCTAAAGAATGCGTGGCCCTCACGGTAGCTCTCAATAACGCCGGCTGGCCGCATCCCTGTCTGCACAACAGGTCGCCGGGGAGTGCGTATGATTTCCGTACCAAGTCTCTGAATTTTTTCTCGACTGTGAAGTTGAGATGTAGTGAGGACTCCGTTCACACGTCCAGATCTCCGCTGCGGCACACAATTTGAACAGGATGAAGGAGAGGTCGGTGCGTGATTTCGTGCTGAGGCGTATCAGAGGTATTGACTTCGGTGGGGTACTGGTCGATGAGACGCCCGTTGACGAGGTCTCGGGATTCTGAGGCAACGTGGTCGGCACCAGTTTCGGTTTGAATCCCCGGGCCCGAACCGGTTGGGGGAGGACAGCATGATCCTGCGGGCGATCTACGAACATCTTACCAAACACCCTTCGACTCATGTCCTCCATCTGGCGTCCATCTCTACCGACCGTCGTCATGGGAACTGGGGTGTTTCTACTCGTCATTCCTGTCATTTTATATGTCGGCTTTGGCCTCACACTCGCTCATCTGGCCTTCCACTTGCTCATTGCCGGTCCCTTTGCTGTGGTACCGATCTACGGGGGGTACTGGCTCGAACGGAGTAGTCTTTCTCGGCGCCGATTGCCTCGTATCAGTAAGTGGTTTTTCGGCGTGACGATCATGTTTCTGGTCGTCAACGTGATATTAATGATCACTTGGACCCAAGGTGCTCTCGATAACATCATGTGGGGGCTCTTTGCCGTGGCGGTCGGAAGTGCGGGCGGGATTACCATCGGTCTCTTCGAGGCGCGAGCCATTGAGCAGGCACGGCTGGCTGAGCAACGCCGCGTTCGGCAGGAGGCGGCCCGTCGTCGGAGCAAACAGTTCGAGGAGTTTGCGAAGATCGTCTCCCACGACCTCCGCAATCCGTTGAATGTGGCCGGGGGGCGGCTCGAGCTGGCCCGGGAGGAGCGGGACTCTGCTCACTTGGCGGTCGTCCGGGACTCTCTTGAACGGATGAATGAAATCATTGAGGACGTGCTCACCCTCACTTGGGGTGGGCAGGGAATTGAGGCCGGGGATCTAGAAGATGTCCGAATTGGGGAGGTCGCCCAAACGTCTTGGGAGCACATTGATGCCCCCGAGGCTCGTCTACGGGTGGAGGACAATCCGGCCGTTCTTGCCAATGTTCGACGTTTCCAGCGCCTGTTGGAAAATCTATTTCGAAATGCGGTGGAGCACGGAGGTGCATCGGTGGCGGTCCGCGTTGGGGCGCTGTCGGACGGGTTCTTCGTTGAGGACGATGGTCCTGGCATTCCGCCGAAATCCGGGGAACGAGTGTTTGAGGCCGGGTATTCCTCGGGCGAGGAGGGCACAGGGCTCGGGTTGAGCATCGTGAAGACGATCGCGGAGGCCCACGGATGGGACGTTTCCGTGACGTCCGGACGAGAAGGCGGGGCTCGCTTCGAGTTTACTGGGGTTCACCGAACCCCCCATAACGGCCATTCGCGGCCGCCGAAGGAAAATCATGGCTCTGTCCACCCAGATCGGGACGCGAGCGTTCCCCTTGAGCCGGGTTCGTGATTCGACCGCGACGGACGTGGACGGGTGGGGACGTTCGTCAGCCCACAGTACGCTTTGGGAGCGGCATTTCGTCGAGTCCTTTAGGAGTTCCTCGCGATTTTCGGGCGTCTCCTCTCCGGTGCCTTGCGTCAAACTCTTCTAGATTCCACGGCCAGATTTTGGTCAGGGCATCAATTCGTCCAGTTCCTCCGGGTCGCGTTTAACGAAACGTGGCTTCCGGCTGAGACGGCTGCCGCGGCCGCGCCGCCCAGAGGGGGCAGCGGACGAATACAACAGGGTCGGCACGGAAGGTGCCGGATTGGTTCCCGTCCGGCCCGGAGGGTGGTCCAAGTTTTTGGGAACGGCTCCGGTCCCGAACCCGATCGGGGCGGATCCCCGCGCGCTCACGCTCGTGCGCAAGAGCCCAACGACTTCACGGGGGGCTGCCGGGGTGCTGTATATGCGCAGGCGTCCCGCACGCACCGGTCTCGTTCGCCCGTCGACCCATGCTTGTTCTCGACGACATCCTGATTGCCCGCGACTTTACGCCGGCGTCGGCCCGCGTACTGCGTCACGGTTTGGCCCTCGCCGCGAAGATGCAGGCCCGGCTGCATGTGCTCCACGTCACCGACCGCGACGACCGTCCGTACCCCGCCCGCGAAATCCCCGATGTCCGCGACGAGCTGCAGCAGGCCGGGGTGGCCTCGGCGGAGGACCTGATGGCGGTCCCGATAAAGGGCGTGTCCCAAAAGGAGGGCGGTGTGGCTCACACCATTCTCCGATACGCCAGTGAGGAAGAGATCGATCTCGTTGCTCTTGGCACCCACGGGCGGGACGGGCCCCGCCGCCTGCTGCACGGAAGCGTCGCCGAGGCGGTCATTCGCCGTGCCGACCGTCCGGTTCTGACCGTGCGGGGGGACCGGGAGGGGGGCACCATTCGGTCCGGCGAGATCGAACGCATCCTGGTCCCTATCGACTTCTCGGAGTACGTACAGGAGACCAGCCAGGTTGCCGTGGAGTGGGCCCGGCTTTACGACGCCCGGGTGGACCTGCTGCACGTGGTGACGGGGAAGGGAGAGGTGCCCCCCGCCGACGACACAACGTCCGACGAGGACGCGCCCGAGAAAAGGGCACGCCGGGCGCTGATGGACATCGGGCGACGAGTGAGTGCACTCGGCGTGCCGATGGGGGTTCACGTCCGCACTGGCACGCCGGCGCCCACGATCAACGAAGTCATAGAGGCGGAGGGCACAGACCTCGTCGTAATGTCGACCCACGGCCACACGGGGATGAAGCGCTTTTTCCTGGGTAGCGTGGCAGAGGCCGTCATCCGGCACGGGACCTGTCCCGTGCTCACGGTGCGGGCGTTCGGACGCACCATCCGGGCCCTCAGTGCCTGAGGAGGCGGGAGGCGTTCCCATAGGCTACACGTCCAGGTCTTCCAGGTCCTCGGGGTCGCGCTTGAGCAGCCCCTGCTTCTTGTAGTAGATCATGGTCGTGTCCAGCGTGCCGTGGCGCATGCGCTCCTTCACGTCTTCGAGCGGCATGCCGTCGTTGAGCCAGAGGAGGGCCGCCGTGTGGGTGAGGCTGTGGGGCGTGACGCCCTTGCGCTTGATGCCAGCCTCTTTGAGGTAGCCGTTGATGCGGCTTCGCACCGACCGGGTTTTGAGGCGCTTTCCCTTTGAGCGGTGGCCGTGGGAGACGAACAGTGGATCCTCGGGGTGCACGTCCGTCCGAGTGTCCAGGTACGCTTCCACGGCCTCTAGGACGGGCGGATCGAGTGGCGCCTCCTGGTCTTTCACCTCGTGCCCCTTCCCCTGCACGCGGAGCACTGGCCCCATGAGGGTGTGCTCCAGGTCCTCCACGTCGGCCCGCACGAGTTCGATCTCACTGAGGCCCGCGTAGAGCATGAGCGAGATGATCGCGCGGTCGCGCTTGTCGATCTGAGTGGTGTCGTCGACGACCTCTTTCAGCTTCTCGATGTCGGACTCCGTGAGCACCGAGCGCGAGTGCGTCTCGGGCCGGCGGTTGCCCTTCACGCCCGTGGCCGGGTTCTCACTTAGCTCCCCAATGTCGGTGAGGTACTGGCAGAAGCGCCGGAGGGCCGTGAGGTAGGTGGAGACCGACACCTGACTGAGCTCGCGCTCTTCCATGAGGTAGCGCTTGTACTCGCGTACGTCGTCCTCCGTGAACCGGAAATTGTTCTGCTGCACGAACCATTTCTCAAAGGAGCTCAGGGAACGGCGGTACGTGCCCACCGTCTCGTCGCTCTTGTCCTCCAAATAGTCGTCCTGAAAGGCCTGCAGGTGGTCGCGCAGCTCCCGTAGGGAGAGTTCAAGCTCCGGGCTGAGGGAGGAAGCGTCGTCGGACATGGAACGGGGAGCGGGGTGGGGAAAGAAGGCTCGTCCTTCAATCAACGGCCCATCCCGGACGGTGTCAATAACGGAAACCGATTGGGGCCTCGCTCCGAGAGAATAGAGGGGGTCGCAGGGGGCTACCAGCCCGGCGAGATTTGGAAGTCGAAGTGCCATCCTTTGTCTGGACGCTGGAAGGGAAAGACCCCCATCAGCTCCACCACCGCAAAACCGAGCACGTTCACGCGGGCGCTCACGCCCGTACTGAAGACCGGGATGCGTTCGTTCGATTCGCGAGCGAACTCGAAGACCGGCAGGTCGTCGCTCGACCAGGCCATCCCTCCGTCCACGAAGGCCACGAGCTCAGTCGGCAGGTACGGGAACGACACAAGCCCGAACTCGCGACTGCCGAGCACAGGCAAACGCACCTCCGCGCTCGCGATGGCCGTGCGGCTCCCCACCAGGCGGTCAAACACCGGGCAGGCTCCCGGACTGCCCCCGCACTCGATAGGGTCGAACGAGAAGTAGCTATAGCCCCGTATGAGCGTGCCGTTGCCGAGGAACTGGGGAGTGAGGCGTGGGTCCTCCGCGTCGGGACCGTATCGCCCCAGGTGAAGTCCACGGAACGCGAACGTGACGGGCTGGGCGAAGGCGTACTCTCGGTAGTCGGCGAGGACGCTCTGGTAAAAGAGGTCGCCGAATCGGGAGCCCACCTCCAGCCGGTACCGGCGGCCCTGAATGGGGGAAGTAAACCCGAAGAACGAGTAGTCGCCCACGAAGGCCGCGGATGCGTCCGCTAGGTTGAGACCCGGGGGAGACGGGGCGTCTGTTCGATCAAATTCGATCACCTGGTTGCCCACCAGGCGGGTCGTCTCGATTTCGTAGTCGTAGCTCAGGCGCGTAAACCCGACACTCCCCTCCAGCCGCTGATTGACGTTGAGTGGGTAGGCCGTCTGGGCCGAGATCTCGTCGATATAGGTCCGCTGCAGGATCTGGTCAATCCGGGTCGACTGGAAGACCTGGTCGCCGATCTGGATCGGCTCGCGCCGGACGCTCCACGCCCCGGTTTGGATGGGCGTGTGGCTGAGGGAGCCGCCCCACTGCAACCGGCCGGAGCGGTTGAGGTACGCCACGCCGCCCCCGATGTCTTTGACCGTACCATTGGCCATCACGGTAGCTCCCACGGTGTGGTCGCCCATCAGGTCGTTCCAGAGAAACTGAATGCCACCGCCCACCTGCGTGTCGAAGCGGCTGAGGCCTGAGGTGTAGCCGACCCCCACGGTGCCCTGTGTGCCGATGTAGTCGAGCAGGAGGCGGGGCCGGTAGGGCGTGCTGGCGAACCGGGTCTCGTCGGGTAGGCCCGAAGGATCGGATAAATACTGGCCGACGAGCCCGGGTTGGTCGGACTCTGGTGGGGGCAGTTGGGTGGCTGTCCGGGTAGCAGTCAAGGACCGCTCCACCCGCTCGCCCGTCGTCTCGCTTGCGTTCAGCCGGTGAATGGTGTACCCGTTGTCCTCGTAGACGGAGAAGACCAGGTCGCCCGACTGCCCCGCCACCGACAGTGCCGGTGAGAGAGAGGTGATGCCACTGACACCGGTAGCCAGGGTCGTGAGGCGGTAGAGCGACTCGTCTGCGAACTGGTATCGGTAGACATCGCTGTGCCCGTCCGGGTTGGCCACGACGTAGAGGCTCTGCCCGTCGGGGCTGAACTGCGGGTTGATGTGACGGGCGTCGTTGAACAGGGACAGGACCCGGGGCGACCCGGACTCCACGTCGACCAGGCCAATTTGCATCTCGTTGAAGGTGAGACGGGAGAAATTGGTGCCGGGCCCGCGGTCCGTCACGTAGGCCAGTTGCGTGCCGTCCGGGGACCAGGTCGGCTGCAGCGCTGCGTACCGACTGTCGGTGAGCTGACGGACCTGTCCGGTTTCGGTGTCAAGCACGTAGAGGTTCGTAAGGCCGCCCGTGTTGCCCGAGAAGGCGATGCGCCGGCCCTCCGGGCCCCATGCCGGGTTGTTGATGCCGCTCACGCGCTGCACCTGGTAGCGCTGTTCGATGCGTCCGGTACGGGCGTTAAGGACGGCGAGTTGGTTGTTGCCCTTCCGGAAGGTGACGAAGGCGAGCCGCCGGCCATCGGGCGACCAGGAGCCGGCCGAGCTAATGAACCGGACAGCGTCGAAGTGGCTGCTCGTGCCGCTTTTGGTGAGTCGGCGGATGACCTCGCCGGTTTCCGCGTTGGCCACGTACAGGTCGACCGAAAAGAGGTCCCGCTCCGAGAAGAACGCGACGTACTGCCCGTCGGGACTGATGGCGGGGGAGAAGTTCATACGACCCCCGGTGGTCTCGCGGCTTAGCACCTGCTGTCCGACCTCGGACGGCGGCGTGCGAGATTCAATTTGCGGTCCGTACGTAGACCGGAGCGCCTCGGCCCACGACGCGGACAGCTCCTCTCCGGTGAGTCCGAGGACTTCCTGGAAGGCCGTCTCCAGTCCCGCATATCCGGCTCGGCGGTACAGAATGCCGAGCGTCTGGTCACCCCAGTTGCCCCCGATATAAGCCATGAGTGCCTGTCCGTACCGGTAGGGGAAGTACCGGTTTTGCTCACGTGTCAGCTGACGCGTGGTCGGGACATCCTCATTGCGCACTGCGTCGCGCATCCACATGGCCGTATGTGGGTCGGTCCGACCCTGTGAGAGGTACTCGGCGGTTCCTTCAATGAGCCAGAGCGGGAGTGCCCCTAGCTGAAAGGCTCGTGGATTCTCTTTCCACAAATCGTACTGAAAGACGTGGACCATCTCGTGGCCGAGGATTCGGTCCGTCTCGTCGTAGGAGCCGGTGAGGGGCATGATGAGGCGCTGACGGCCGCCCTCTGTGACCCCGCCGGTCCCTTCGCCGATAAAGCCGCCGATGACGTTTGTCTGCTGAAAGTCGGTGTCGTCGGCGTAGAGGATGATCGGCTTCCGGTCGGTAAACTCGTGCTGGAAGACCTGACTCAGCCGTGTGTACCATCGCTCGGCCATTCGCGCCGCGTCCTGCGCCGCCGGGGTCATTGGCGGGTAGTAGTAGACGTCGAAGTGCTCCGTCTGAATGCGCTCGAAGTCAAAATCATCGTAGACGACCTTGTTGCGGCCAAAATGCTGGGCCTGCGCTGAGGGCAGACCGGCGAGCGGGAGCAGCATGAGTGCAGCGAGGAAACCGAGATGCCGGGGGAGCGACGGAGAACTGTTCATCGGAAGAGTGGCCGGGAAATGTCGGGGAGCGTGCAAGAGATGCGGGGGTGTCGGGATGTGCCGACACGACAGAGAGCGAATATTTGAAAAGCTCTCCTCCTACGCTATCTTCATCGGTCGGATCCGTCGTTTGCATTCCGGGTGAGATCGTACGTTCCGCGTCTCCGTTTTATGGCCGTTCTTTTTCTTGTCGCAGGAATGTTGGTACTGGTTGTGGGCGCCGAGGGGCTCGTGCAGGGGGCGTCCCGGCTGGCCACCGGGTTGGGCATCTCGCCGCTCGTGGTGGGGCTCACGGTCGTGGCACTCGGGACAAGTGCGCCGGAGCTGGCGGTGAGCGTGGGGGCGAGCCTGAGGGGACAGACTGAGTTGGCGCTCGGCAACGTGGTGGGCAGCAACATCTTCAACGTTCTCTTTACCCTCGGCCTCACGGCCCTTCTTACGCCTATCGTGGTGTCGGCCCGCCTCGTGCGGCTGGACGTTCCGCTGGGCATTGGGGTCGGGGTGGGGACGCTGTTGCTCGCATTGGACGGCACCATCGGGCGGGGCGATGGCCTCGTACTGGTTGGGGGACTCGTGGCATACACGGTTGTGCTCGTTCGTCAGTCGCAGATGAGTCCCGCGGCGGATCCGGAAGGGCAGGCAGAGACGGAGAATTCGGAGGTGCCGCGCTGGACACGCAACGGGGTACTGGTGCTCGGCGGCCTCGCACTGCTCGTACTCGGTGCCCGTTGGATCGTGACAGGGGCGGTCGACATCGCCCAGCGGCTCGGGGTCAGTGAACTCGTCATCGGCCTCACGATCGTAGCCGGGGGCACGTCCCTTCCGGAACTGGCGACCTCGACGCTGGCGGGGATTCGGGGAAAGCGAGAGATCGCCGTGGGGAACGTTGTGGGAAGCAACCTGCTCAATCTTCTTGCCGTCCTCGGACTGTCGGCCCTCGTGGCACCCGGCGGTGTGCCTGTGTCCGAGTCGGTCCTGTGGTTCGACCTCCCCGTCATGATCGCGACAGCCGTTGCCTGTCTGCCCATCTTCTTTACGGGCCAGGTCGTGGCGCGGTGGGAAGGGGCACTGTTCCTTGGGTACTACGGCGCGTACACGGCCTATCTGCTCCTCGCCACCACGGAGCACGAGGCTCTGTCTACATTTAGCACAGCCATGTGGGCGTTCGTCGTTCCACTGACGGGGCTCGCCCTACTTGGGAGTTTCGTTCGGGCGTGGTGGCAGAACGAGGTCGCTAAATGACGGCGCTGTTACGGACGAGAACGGCGAACGACGGTGGATTTCCGGCCGAAGAACCCGGGATCTTCCGGGGAGTATTCCTCTGTCCCTTTTCCATGATCTCATTTCTTGCATGTTGATACGTCTCGTTCTGACTGTTCTCCTGGGCATTGGCTGCGTGTCGGGCCCCGCCCAGGCGCAGCCGAGGGGAGCGGAGGAGTCGCTCTCGGCGGCTGTCGGACAACAGCTCCGACTTCGCATTGAGGGTGAGCGTCGGGGGCTCGACGCGCTAGCGGCCGGTGGGGAAATGGTCCGTGCCGTGTCCTCCGTTCGTTCTTTCTACGAGCAGCGCCAGTTTGCACCGGTGTGGGTTGATGACGACGGGCCGCGCGCCGCGGTCGACAGCCTTCTCGCTACGCTCGAGCGGGCCGATCGCGACGGGCTTCGCCCCGCCGAGTACCACGTCAACGCTCTTCGGACACTTCTGGAGCGGGCCCGGCATGGAGGCGAGCACGATACAGGACGCCTCTCGGACCTGGAGCTATTGAGCACCGATGCGTTCTTGCTATTTGGGGGACATCTGCTCACGGGGCGTGTCTCACCGACTGAGCTCACACCGACCTGGAACGTGTCGGGGCGGCAGACCGACCTCCACCCGGTGCTGGAGAAGGCTGTACGGAGCGGGACCATTGCGGACGCTTTTCAGACGCTTCGCCCCCCGCAACCCGAGTACGCTCAGTTGCGCATGGCCCTACAGCGGTATCGTCACCTCGCGGCGACGGGGGGTTGGCCCACTGTGCCGGACGGGCCGTCCCTGAAGCAGGGGGCGCACGGCCCTCGGGTCGACAGCCTTCGGCGACGGCTCGCCCGGACCGGCGACTTGTCGGCTGGACACCAGCAGACCCCGGACTCGTTTGGCGTTGCGCTCCTCGGGGCGGTCGAGGCGTTTCAGGAGCGGCACGGCCTCGAGGCGGACGGAGTGGTGGGGCCGGCCACCCGGACTGCCCTCAACGTGTCGGCCGCGGCCCGGGCCGAGCAGGTGGCGGTGAACATGGAGCGGTGGCGCTGGAT
>CAYLMT010000022.1:15939-20520 GCA_964384855.1 uncultured Salinivenus sp. | reverse complement strand
GTGTCGCCGGGATCGAGGAGGGTGAGGTAGACGGCCGCGTTGGCCTGGGCCCCGGCGTGCGGCTGCACGTTCACCCAGTCGCAGTCGTAGAGCGCCTTCGCCCGGTCGCGAGCCAGCTCCTCGGCCTGATCGACGAACTCACAACCGCCGTAGTAGCGCTTGCCGGGCAGGCCCTCCGCGTACTTGTTCGTGAGCGCCGTCCCCATCGCCTCCAGCACCGCCCGCGAGGCAAAGTTTTCGGACGCAATGAGCTCCAGCCCCTCGTTCTGGCGCTGGACCTCCTTCTGGATGACGTCGTAGATCTCGGGATCTTGATTGCGGAGCGCACTCATCGGAACGGTCAAACTGTGAAAACAACGGTGCAGGGCGGCCCCGGCGGCCGCTCGCCGAAGCCCTTGCAACATATGGCAGCGCAGGGAAAAGGTGAATCCCCGCGACGAGATTCGGGCTCAATTCTCCCTCTCGCCCGGAACGCACGTCCGCTCAGTCGTCCACCCCAAATTCGTCGATCATAATGAACTGGCGGGCCACCCCAAGCACACGGCCGTCGGCGTCACCGTCCCGGTCCAGATCCACAGCGTAGACGCTGCACACGAGGTACGACCGCCGCTCTGTAAACGCCGACGCGTTGCTCGCGAGAAGCTCACCGCCCGCTCCACCCAGCAGGTCCGCCAGCGCCCCGGCCCCCAGTTCCCGCTCGATGCGATCCGCCGCCTGGGTCCGGACGAACGCCTGGAAGGCCTCCATGCCCGGATTGGTGGCCACGAGTCCTCCTCCCACAAGCACGAGGACGAGCAGAAGCTTTCTCATTCGTGTCAGGGAACCCAAGTGCAAAGACGGTGCCTGCCCACTGAAACGGCACTTAGTGCGTCATGGCGTACACGAGGATATTCGTGCCCATTCGGAGGGCCGCCCGGCGCTTCTCCGGCGGATTGTTGTGGACTGAGGCCGGCTCCCATCCATCCCCGAGGTCCGTCTCGACAGTGTAGAACACCATGAGCCGTCCCTGGTCGTCGAAATAGCCGTAGCCCTTCGGCGCCTCCCCGTCGTGCTCGTGAATCTTGGGAAGTCCCTCCGGAAAGTCGTAGGGCGTGGTGTAGATGGGATGGTCGAAGGGCACCTCCACGAGCTCCTTCTCCGGAAAGACCTTCTCCAGCTCGGGGCGGATGTGCTCGTCGAGGCCGTAGTTGTCGTCGATGTGGAGGAACCCACCCTGCCGCAGATAGCGCCGCAGGCGTTCGGCCTCCGCCTCGGAAAACGTCACGTTGCCGTGACCGGTGAGGTACAGGTACGGAAACGTAAAGAGCTTGTCGGTATTGAGCTCGACCGTTTCCTCCCGTGGGCCCACGTCGAGGAGCGTGTGCTGCCGGGCAAATGCAAAGAGCTCCTGGAGCGACTCCTCGTCGCTGTACCAGTCGCCCCCGCCGTCGTACTTCACGCGGGCCACCGACACCGACGCGTCGCCCTGGGCCCACGCGGTGGGCGCACCCATGACAATCCCCACGAGGCCGAGCCCCATCACAATCGGGAGACGAATCAGAAGAGAGCGCAGCATCAGCACCGGGAACCGACGAGTTGTCAATATGCGCAGTATCACGAACCTACACGCCCCGCTCAGGTTCGACTTGAATGGAGAACTCCCCTTCTCCCTTCTCGTTGAGGTGACGCGCTCGTTTCTCGATCTGTCCCGCCCCTCGCCATGTGCAAGTTCACGAAAGCCCTCCTCCTCTCCGCCGCGGCCACCGGGGTGGCTGCCCTCCTTCTCGATCAGCTCGACCTCGACGCTGCCTCGTCGGACGCGGACCCTGGCGTTCCGGGGCCCGACCCCGACGACATTGCCGAGGAGGACGTGGAAATGCTGCTGAATGAACTGGCCTCGCAGCTCTAGCCTGGACCCGATCGCCCCCCTGAATCCGAAGGTGCTGCCGTCATGTCGTCCTACCGGGAGTGTCCCTCCTGCGCCCTCGAATTCGAAGACACTGGGGACGTGAAAGAGTGCCCCTACTGCGGCTACGAGTTTCCCCAGCGCAGTGCCAGCGTACAGTGGGTCGCGTGGATCCTCGCGCTGCTCCTCCTCTGGCCCGCGATCAAGGGGCTCATGTATCTGCTCGGGGGATGATGCGCGAGATGTAGACCCGTTGCTAGATCCCGCCCCACGGACCCCGCTTTCTGAAGGAGCGACGCACTCCACGCAGGCCCTTTGATTTTCTTCGCATCCCATTTCCCCATGCACCCGACGACTCCCACCTCGAAGGTCCTCGGTGACCGCTCGCCCGCCGACTTCCTCGATACGTACTGGCAGAAGCACCCCCTCGTGGTCCGCGACGCACTGCCGGACTTTCAGTCTCCCCTCTCCCCTCAGGAACTGGCCGGCCTGGCCTGTGAGGAGGGCGTCGAGAGTCGGCTCATCCTCGAAGAGGGCGGCGAATACCCGTGGGAGCTCCGGCACGGGCCGTTCGCCTCGGAAGACTTCCTCGACCTGCCCGAGACGCACTGGACGCTGCTCGTGCAGGAGGTGGACCGTCTGATTCCGGAGGTCGGCGCCCTGCTCGACTACTTCCGCTTCCTGCCGGACTGGCG
Source organism: uncultured Salinivenus sp. (assembly GCA_964384855.1). Lineage (GTDB taxonomy): Bacteria > Bacteroidota > Rhodothermia > Rhodothermales > Salinibacteraceae > Salinibacter. The sequence continues at coordinate 17,940 of CAYLMT010000022.1, read as the reverse complement.
ACTCGACGACGTCATGGTGAGCTACGCCCCCACGCGCGGGACCGTGGGCCCCCACATCGACAACTACGACGTCTTTCTGCTGCAGGGGGCCGGGCACCGGCGCTGGGAGATCGGGAGCGAGCCGGTGGAGGACGAAGAGATCGTGCCCGACCTCGACGTCCGCATCCTCGCCGACTTTGAGCCGGACGAGGAGTTCGTGCTCGGGCCCGGCGACCTCCTCTACCTGCCGCCGCGGGTGGCTCACCACGGCGTCGCCGCGGACGACCAGTGCATGACCTACTCGGTCGGCTTCCGGGCGCCGCGCCATCAGGACCTCGTGGCCAATTTTCTGCAGCACGCCGTCGAGACGATCGATTCCGACGCGCGCTACAGTGACCCCGACCTCTCGCCCGTCGACCACCCCGGTGAGCTTCACGAGGAGGCCCGCCGGAAGGTCCGACGCCTCCTCCGCGGGCTCGTGCAGGACGACGCCGTCCTCGACCGATGGCTCGGTCAGTATTTGACGCGACCCGATCGGGACCGCGAGGCGGTGCCCCCGGAGGCCCCGGTGACCGACGAGGAGCTCATCGACACGCTGCGGGCCGGCCACGGACTGCGGCAGGGACCGGTGGCCCGGCTGGCCTTCATCGAGCACGACGACGGCTCGGCCACCCTCTTCGCAAACGGAACGTGTATCGATTTGCCCTCCGATCTGGCCTACGCGGCCCGGCTCGTGACGGGGCACCAGCAGATCCCGAGTGACGCCGTCGCGCCCCACCTCGACGATGCGGCGCTCGTCGACCTGCTCGTTGACCTGGTCAATGAGGGCCTCCTGGAGTGGGACGCAGCATAGCGCCCTACCGATCGTCTTCCCCCATCTTGCCCCCATGCACCCTCAGCTCGATGGCTACCGCACCGGTTTCGTGGAGTTCAAGGACGAGGCGACTGCGCTCGTGACCGACGTGGACGCCGACACGATGCAACGTCGGCCGGACCCGAATGGGTGGTCCGTGGTCCAGTGCATCGATCACCTGAACACGACCGGGTGGCTGCTGCTTCGCTCAATGGAGGAGAAAATTCAGCGGGGACACGACGACGGGCCGTACGGCGAGCCGCCCTTCGAGTATGGGGTCGTGAGCCGTTGGTTTGTGCACGTGCTGAAGCCGTCCTCGGGCTGGACCTTCGACGCCCCGTCCTTATTTGAGCCGGACGCGCCCAACACGCTCTATCCAACTGAAGTGATCGACGAGTTTTTGGCGCTGCAGGATCAGCTCGCGGAGTGTGTCGAGGCCGCGGAGGGCCTGGACCTGCGCCGCATTCGCTTCGGCTCCCCCGCCATTCCCCTCCTCCGCATCAGCATGGGGGCCTGGTTCGAGGCCACCCTCGCCCACGAGCGCCGGCACCTGAATCAGGCCCGTCGAACCCTCCGCGCCGTCCGCTCGTCCTAACGGCGGCCCGTTGGGGCCGTCTGGTTCTCGTCCCGGGGCCCGGCGAAGGGGCGCCGAGCCTCCCCGATCCGGACACGTCTCTGACCCTCTCACGCTTCCCGTTGCCGATCATGCCCTCCATCTGTGTCTACTGCTCGTCGAGCGACAACATCGCCGACGTCTATCCTCCCGTCGCCAAGGCGCTCGGGCGGGAGATGGCTCGCCGGGGCCACGAGCTGATTTACGGAGGGGGTGCGGTCGGATTGATGGGGGTGATGGCCGAGGCCGCCCACGAGGCGGGCGGGACGGTGACGGGCGTCATTCCGTCGAAGCTGCAGGCCCGCGAGGGCATTGCGTACGACGCCGACGAGCTCATCGTGACCGACACGATGCGCGAGCGCAAGCGGATTATGTATCAGAACGCGGACGCGTTCGCCGTGCTGCCCGGCGGCTACGGGACGTTGGAGGAGTTTATGGAGGTCCTCACCCTGAAGCAGCTCGGCTACCACGACCGCCCCATCGCCATTCTGAACGTGGACGGCTTCTACGACACGCTCCTCTCCTTCTTTGAGGAGCTGCGGGACGGCCGGTTCGC
>CAYLMT010000022.1:0-15839 GCA_964384855.1 uncultured Salinivenus sp. | reverse complement strand
CGCAGACGGCCGCGTCGTGGTGGGTGGTGCTGCACGGCTACGGCCAGCTCGCCGCCGACTTCGTTCGGTCGTTTGAGCCCATCGTGAGCCCCGACCGCTGCGTCGTCGCGCCGGAGGGACTCTCCCGGTTTTACGTGGACGGAATGGACGCACACGAGCAAGTGGGCGCCTCCTGGATGACCCGCGAGGCGCGGGCGGCCGAAATCCACGACTACGTCGGCGCACTCGACGCCACAATTCGCCACCTCGCCGACGGCACGCCCCCGCCCCTCCACGTGCTCGGCTTCTCGCAGGGCGCGGCCACCGCCAGCCGATGGGCGCTGCTGGGCGACACGACCATCGAACGTCTGGTGCTGTGGGGTGGGGCGCCGGCCCACGACCTCGACCTCGCCGAACACGCCGATACACTGCGCGCTCTGAACCTGACCCTCGTCACGGGCACGGAAGACCCGTACGTGACCGAGGAGCGACGGACCGCGGTGCGGCGGCGCCTTCGGGCCCACGACATTCCAGTAACGGTTTCCACGTTCGAGGGTGGACACCGGCTGGACGAGGATTCGCTCCGGGAGCTGGTAGAGGCGACATAGCTTCTCTCTGCGGCGTCCAGCGTCGTCCCTGGTTGCGTCTCTGATTGACCGGCCCGTAGGTTGGTGTAATGAAATAACCCCCCCATGCTTTTCCGAATTCTGGACGCTTCGCTGGTATTGAGCCTACGATTCATATTGCACATTCAAGAGGTCTGTCGTGCACGATGAGGGATTCCGACGGGAAACGGAAGACCGGAGAATCTCTTCGACCCCAGGTGTCCGCTGCATTCGGGGAGATCTTTTCGTGCCGCTTCGCTCCACTGAAGAGGACTCCGTTGCAACAGAGATTGCTTGAGACTGAAATATGAGTCCAGATCGAGTCTGGAGCGACGTTCTTGTAAAACACCTGTGCAGGCCCACTATCAGCTTTATTGTGCCAGGAGGCTCTCCCCACCCTTGTTCGAAGAGCTCCTCTGCTGAATGAACACCTCGTCCCTCGCGAAGGTCAGCTTCGTCTGTTCGCTGATGGTGCTGGCCTTCGTCTTCGGCTTCGCGGCCCGCTGGCACGGCTGGTTCCCCAATGCCCTTCTGGAGCGCGCCTCCCGACAGGCCACGGGTCTGCAAAAGGCATGGGGCCCCGGGCCCGCGGCCTCGGCCAACCGCGTGTACGACCGGGCCGGGAGCCGAACCCTCAAGCCGGACGCCGTACAGCCGGGGGTCACGCTGGTCACCTCTTCCTGGAACGGCGCGAATGGTTGGGCCCCCGAAGTGCGACTCATCGATGGTGAGGGAAACGCCCTGCACCGCTGGCGAATCGACCGGAGTGCCCTTTTCCCCGACTCCTCTACGGTGCGAGGAGGACTCCCCGGACGACAAGTCCTCCATGGGTCCCACCTCCTCCCCAACGGGGACCTGCTCGTCAACCTGCAGTACATCGGCACGGCCCGCCTGGACGCCTGCGGCCGCGTTCAATGGCGACTGCCGTACGGAAGCCACCACTCGCTCGCCCGGGCCGAGGACGGATCGTTTTGGATTTCGGGCACCACCCGAGCGCCACAAGCCACGACCGAGCGCTATCCCGAGGGCTTCCCGGGGCTCGATCAGCCGACGTGGCTGGATCAGATTCTTCACGTCGCCCCGGACGGGCGAGTCCTTGACAGAATCAACGTCCTTGACCTTCTTTACGCGAACGACCTGGAATACCATCTTGCTCAAACGTACCAGCCGGAAGCCGAGACCGATGGGCCGAGGACGAAGGACGTGACCCACATGAACGATGTGGAGCCGCTCCCGGCGTCAATGGCGGACGAATATCCGCTGTTCGAAGCCGGCGACCTAGTGGTGTCCCTTCGAGACCTCCACATGGTTTTTGTCGTCGACCCGCAGTCCCGAACCATCAAATGGCACGCGACGGCGCCGTTCGTCCAGCAACACGACCCGGATTTTATCGGCGACGGCTGGATCGGCGTGTTCGACAACCGTGACGATTTTACCCCCCGGGGAAAGATGCTGGGCGGGAGCCGCATCCTGGCCCTCCAGCCCCACACGGATTCGACGAGAGTGATTTTCCCCACGTCCCACTCGGATCCGTTTTACACCGACATTCGAGGCAAATGGCAGTCCCTGGAAAACGGAAATCTGCTGCTCACCGAGTCGATGGCGGGACGCGTCGTGGAGGTGACCCCAGACGGACGTACGGTCTGGGAGTGGGTGAAAGCCCCCCATAGCGACTCGAATGTGCCCGTCGTCTCCGAAGGCTCACGGTACAATCTCACGCGTACAGAGGTCGAATCCTGGCCCTGCTCCTCCCAAGACTTCGTTCGAACTCCCAGCACTACACGCGCCGAATGAACCCATGACCTCCCTCTCCCGCACTCTTCTTGCACTTCTGATCATGGGACTCGCCGCCGTCGGCGCCCCGGAACCCACCTACGCCTACGGGGGACCGGGAAGCGTCATCTCCGGAATTGGGGCCCTACTCGCGGCCGTGGTGGCCCTTCTCGCCTCCCTCTTGGGCTTCATCTGGTTTCCGCTGAAGCGGCTCTATAAGAGCATGACCAATGACGAGGCGGACGCCATCCCCACCTCTGAGGACGTGTCTTCGGGCGGATGAATTTCGCGCTGGCCGTGTTCGTCGTGGTTGGCTTTGCCGTCACGATCGAACGCCTGCACCTTCCGGCACGAGCCCGCGACGTGGGTCGCCACAGCACGGCGTCGCTCGACGTACTGCGGGACGAGTCGCTGAGCGACGCGGACAAGGAGACGGCCTTACAGGACCGCTCACGCCATCTCTTTCGGCTCCTTGGCATTCTGACGGGTGGAAGCGTCCTCGCCCTCGGCCTGCCCCTGGGTGTCGTGTGGCTCCTCGGACGGGTGGGGGTTGGGTCCTTCGAGGACACCCTCGCCGTCCTGCAGCGAATCGACTTCCTTGCCGGGACGACCGCCGTGGGACTGCTCGCCTATTTCCTCGTCCAACGGCTCCGGGCCTCATGACCTTCGAGGATCGCTATAGCTGGCTCGACCGACTCCTCCACCGCACCGCTTTCCGCGCCGGCACGGCCCAGCACGCCCTGGCCGATGTGGAGGAGATGATATATCAGGATGCACTGGCGGACATCGCTGTCGAGCATCCTGTCTTTGTTACGGCCCTGCCCCGCTCCGGCACCACCATCCTCCTTCGCTTGCTCTGGGACTCGGGCCACTTTGCGAGCCACACGTACCAGGACATGCCGTTCGTGCTGTGTCCTTTGCTGTGGGACCAGTACACCGGGCAGTTTCGCGGGGAAGAGACGACCCGCGAGCGGGCCCACGGCGATGGCCTTCAGGTCTCGGAGACGAGCCCAGAGGCGTTCGAAGAGATGATCTGGAAGCATTTCTGGCCCGAGCACTACCAGGACGACCGCATCCGGCCCTGGCGCTCCGACGATCAGAACGCGGAGTTCGACGCGTTCTTCGAGACGCACATGCGGAAGATCATCGCCGTCCGGCAGGAGGACCGACGCGAACAGCGGCGGTACGTCTCAAAGAACAACCTCAATATCGCCCGCCTCGCCGCTCCGCCGCCCTCAATGCAGGGCGGAACGTTCCTCATTCCGTTTCGGGACCCGGTACAGCAGGCCGCGTCCATGCACCGTCAGCACGAGCGCTTTCTGGAGATCCACGCAGAGGACGACTTCGTCCGAGAATACATGGAAGCGATTGGGCACCATGAATTTGGAGAGGGACTCAAGCCCATCAACTTCGAGGACTGGCTGGACGACGCCCCCTCCTCCTCCGAGGGCCTTGACTTCTGGCTCCGCTACTGGATCGCCGCGTACCGACACGTCTTGCGCCACGCCGACGATTCGACCGTTCTCCTCCCGTATGCCCGGCTGACAGAGGCTCCAGAACCGGCCCTCGCCCAGCTGGCCGAGGCCCTCGACGTCCCGGAGGTCGATCTCGTCTCTCAGTCCGATCGTCTCGAACCGCCCCGCACGCATTCGGTAGACGAGACCTCACTTTCCAAGTCGCTCCGGCGAGAGGCCGACGAGGTGTACGACCGTCTCAACCAGCGAGCCGCACGGGGCCGCAGGGAACGAAAGACGTGAAGCCGATGAGAGGGGGAAACCCGCCGCGGATCATCGTCGAGGCGGCCCGTGAACCGCTCCTGGGATTGTGCAGCTCGGGCTCCTGGTCCAGTGAAACAGGCCCTCAGTGCGAAGTGGAATTTCGGCGGACAAAAATAGAGAGATGTCCCTAAACGAGCGATGCCCTCGAGGGGGTTATTCTTTCATTGGGCCTCTGTACTGCCGTACCGCCACGTCAGATATGCCATGAAGCCAGCACCGGTACGGAGGGCCTCCTCGTCCGGGTTGAATCGGGACGTGTGGAGGCCGTGCTCGCTGCCCACGCCGAGCTGGTAGAAAGTGCCCGGGCACTCGCGCAGAAAGTAGGCAAAGTCTTCGCCCGCGAACCACCGGTCCGCCTCCACGGTCCGCTCCGGCCCCACGTACTCCCGGGCGGCCTCTCGTACGAGCCTCGATGGCGTCTCGTGGTTGTAGAGCGCCGGATAGCCCTCGCGCACCTCCACCTCGGCAGTGGCCCCGTGCGCCTCGGCGGTTCGCTGAACGAGCTGCCGGAAGAGGGCGTGCGCCCGGAAGCGCCACTTCTCGTCCATCGCCCGGAAGGTGCCCTCCAGCCGGGCCGTCTCGGGAATGACGTTCGTGGCCCCGTCCGCCACCAGGCGCCCGATGGTGAGGACCGACGGCACGTCCGGTGGGCACCGACGGCTGATGAGTGATTGCAGCGCACCGACGATTTCGCTGGCGACGTAGACCGGATCCACGGCCTCGTGCGGATTCGCCGCGTGCCCGCCCTCGCCCTTCACCGTCACGTAGACCTCGTCGGTCGACGCCATGAAGCTGCCGGCCCGCACGCCGAGGGTCCCCGGCGGAAGGTCCGGCTTCACGTGTTGCCCAAAGGCAGCCGCCGGAGCTGACGTGCCGTCCGTCGCGTCGAGCACGCCCTCCTCAATCATGAACTTGGCCCCACCCGGAATGCGCTCTTCGTGGGGCTGAAAGCAGAACCGCACCTGCCCATGGACCTCCTCACGGTGGTGGGTCAGAATCATGGCCGTGCCGAGGAGCGACGACGTGTGAAGGTCGTGCCCGCAGGCGTGCATCACGCCCTCATTCTCAGAGGCAAACGTGAGGCCCGTCTCCTCCTGGATGGGAAGCGCGTCCATGTCCGCCCGCAGCAAGAGGGTCGGCCCCGGCCTGCCGCCATCCAGCGTAGCCACCACGCCCGTGCCGTACACCCCTGTGCGCACGTCGAGACCGAGGGCCTCCAGCCGCTCCGCCACGTGGCCCGCGGTCTCGTGCTCCTCCCCCGACAGTTCCGGCCGACGATGGAGCGTGCGACGGAGCGCTACGACCTCCGGGTATACGTCTTCGGCGACAGACTTGATGGAATCGAGCATCGGCCCGGTGGATTGATGTGCGTGGATACGAGACGTCGGTCCGCGACGTATTCGGCAACCGACGCCCCTCACGGGAGGTTCGCCCTCGGCGTCCAACCGCCCATTTCATCGTCTCTACTGCCACTCCGACGATCGTTCGAAATTTCGATTCGTCGTCCCTACTTTGGGGCCGCTCGCACTTGTTACACAGCGACAACGCGGCGATGTCCGACCAAGACGTTGAGCTCTCCCGCGCCCAGTGGGGGTCCCGCTTCGGGTTTCTGATGGCGATGCTCGGGGCCATGGTGGGGGCCGGCAACATCTGGCGCTTTCCCTACGTCACCGGCGAGAACGGGGGTGGGGCCTTTCTCCTCGCGTATTTCGTGCTCTTGCTCGTGCTGGCCATTCCCGGCCTCATCGCCGAGGTGGCGTTCGGCCGCTACGCCGAGCAGGGGGTGATTGGGGCCTTTCGGAAAGTGGCCTCGTCGCGGGGAATGGTGGGGCTAGGGGTGGTGGTGCTGGTCGTGAACGTCGCCCTGATGTCGTACTACTCCCCCGTCGTCGGGTGGACGCTCTACTACGCCGTGCACTCGCTGCTCTTTACGTTCACGTCGGCGGGCTTTGCGCCGGAAGCGTTCTGGGAAGGCTTTCGCGCAAGCGGCCTCCTGTCGATCGGAACCCACACGGCCGTGATGGCCCTGGTCGGAGCCATTTTGTACCTCGGCATTCGGCGGGGGGTGGAGCGACTCGTGATCTACGCGGTGCCCGGCCTCGTGCTCGCCCTCGTCGCCATCATGATTCGGGCCCTCACGCTGCCGGGGGCGGCGGACGGCCTCGCATTCACGTTCGGCATCGAATGGGGCAAGCTAGGGCTGGGTCAGACCTGGATCACGGCCCTCGGGCAGGTCCTCTTCTCTACTGGGCTCGGGTGGGGAATTGCCCTCACCGTCGGCAGCTACCTGCCGGACTACGACGACATTCCGATCGGCGGAGGGGTTTTCACCGTCATCGGCAATTCGAGCATCGGCATCCTGGCGGCCTTCGCCATTTTCCCCATCGTCTTTGCGTTTGACCTGGATCCGGGATCGGGGGCCAGTCTGACATTTGTGTCGCTGCCGCAGGTCTTTCCGCAAATGGCCGGGGGTGCGCTGTGGGCCATCCTGTTCTTCGTCGGCTTCTTCCTCGCCGCGTTCACCTCTGCCATCCTCATTACGGAGGTGAGCGTGACCACCCTGAGCGAAGAAACGGCCTTCAGCCGAGAGCAGACCGTGCTCGGCGTGTGCGGCGTCGTGTGGCTCCTCGGGCTCGCGAGCGCGTACTGGCCGGGCGTGCTGGGCTTCCTTGACTTCGTCTTCGGCAACTTCGGCCTCCCCCTCTCCACCCTCGCCATCATTGGAGCCATCGGCTGGTCGATGGGCCACCTCGGCCCCGAAAAGCTCCGAGTGCTGGAGGTAAACCGCAACGCTGGGCTGTACGTGGGGTCGGCCTGGGGCCCCGTCGTGCAGTACGTGATCCCCCTTGTGATGGTCTTAATCGTCGCGAACTACGCCTGGGCGAACTTCGGCACGCCGGAAATGATTGGGGGCGTCGCCGTCTTCTTCGGGGTCCCTATCCTCGGCTACGCGCTGATGTCGTACCTGGAGGGCCGTCACGACTCTCTCTCTCACGAAGACGCTCGATAATCCATGCTCGGACTGTCTTTGGACGTATGGGCCACGATGCTCTTCTGCGTCCTGGCCTTCTTCGGTGTCTCGATCTGGGCGCTCGTCTATACGCTTCGCCAGGAGGACACGAAGCTGGCCCTGCTCAAGACGGAGGACGACCTCGACACGTACTCCCCCCGCGCCCTCCTCGACCTCCGGCGGTGGATCGAGAGCCACCCGGATCCGACTCACCCGGACGTAGAGGCGGCCCGGGCGGCCTACAACGACTGCGTGAACACCCTCCGGACGACGGATCGCCACTTTTACGCGTGGTCGAGAACGGAGATCGACCGGCTCGACACGCTCTAGGAGTGCGGATCTGATTCCCTTCCCCGAGCACTGCGGTTTCCTTCCGGATGCGCTCCCCGCTGAGCGTTGACGGAGTGTCGGAGGTCACGAATTCAACATCTCACGTACCTCCGGGGCGGCCTCCGCCGGGACGGTGTCCGGAGCGGTTGTCGCCGTCGAGGTCTCCTCGCCAGTGTCGTCCGAGGCCATGTGGAGACGCTCCACCAACTCGTCGGTGGCGTTGGCGTAGTCGAGTGCGCCGCGGGAACTGGCATCGTGGTCGAAAATCGTCGTCGCCCCGTCCCGTGACTTTGCCAGCGACGTGCTGGTGCGAATGATGGAGTCCATCACTTCGCCCTCGTACTTCTCCCGGATGTACTCGCGGTAGGTTTTGTGTATCCGCTTTCGGGCGTCGACCTGCGTAAACAGAAACTGCCGGCTGTCGAGACGAGGGTTGAGCTTGTTCTCGACGAGCTGAGCCGTCTGATAGGTTTGTTCGCCCCCCACCACGGACTGGTATTCCGGCAACACCGGAATGAGTACGTGCTGGCTCGCGACGAGCGCATTGAGGCTGTAGACCGTAACGGCAGCGGCCGTGTCGAAGAGCAACAGGTCGTACTCCAGGTCGAGCCGCTGCAGGGCCTCCCGCACCCAGAGGACGTCGGTCGGCTTGTTGAGGTCCCGCATGCGGCGGGTCAGGGTGCTGGAGGAGGGGATGAGGTCAAACCCTGCGGCCTCCCGGATCTGAATGCGCCGCGGATCGGCCTCGGCCTCGAAAAAGGCGACCACTGACTGCTCCGGGGCCGGCTCGTCGATCCCCATCGTGTGCGTGAGAAAGCCCTGCGGGTCGAGGTCAATGACGAGCGTCCGCCACCCCGACAGCCCCAGCGCCGCCGCGACGTGGATGGCCGTTGTCGTTTTTCCGGTGCCTCCCTTGTGGTTGCAGACAGACAGGACGGTCATGGCACAAACAGCCGGTGGAGACAGAGGAGAGAAAAGTAGCCGCTTTCCGGACCGGTGTCAACCTCGATGCAGGACTCCGCCGCCGCTGGAGGAGAAGAGAGTAACTTTTACGCCCCCCTCACGTTTCCCCAGCGTGTTTTCTCCGGTGAGGTCTCGACTCGTCCGATGAACCCACTCCTGCAACTTTCCTGCCCACTCATTCTCGCCTCCCAGTCGCCGCGCCGCCGCGCCCTGCTCGAGCGCGTTGAGGTTCCCTTCGAGGCTCAGGTGAGCCCCGTCGATGAGACCCTGACGACGCCGATGTCACCCGCTGAGGCGGTGCAGACCCTCGCGCGCCGCAAGGCTCGCCCGGTGGCGACCGACCGCCCGTCGGCCCTGGTCCTCGCTGCCGACACGGTGGTCGCCCACAATGGAGAAATTCTCAACAAGCCCGCAGATTCCTCCCACGCCCGGGCCATGCTCCGCCGCCTCCGTGACACGTCCCACACCGTCTACACCGGCCTGGCTCTCGCACACGCAGACTCGGATCGGAAGATCACTGCGGTGGAGGCCACCGACGTGGTGCTCGGCCCCCTTTCGGACGCAGAGATCCACGCCTACGTCGCATCCGGATCGCCGATGGACAAGGCCGGAGGCTACGGGATTCAAGACCACACGGCCCCCTTCTTCGTTGACCGCATCGAGGGCGACTACTACAACGTCGTCGGCCTCCCCCTCCGCCGGCTCTACCGGACACTCCACGAATCGTTTACCGACCTCCTGGGAGCCCCCTCACACTAACGGTTCATTGGCTCTCAACCTTTTCCCGCCGTCCGGCGTATAGAGGGTGTGCCGATACTGTTCATGTTCTCGCTCACCGAACGCTTCCCGTCGGTCCACGGCGGGCGAACCGGCAGGCCTCATGGTGGACTCGCCCCTTACGTCCTCGTCCCTCCGCGTCCTCCTCGTCCAGTGCCGGAGTGCTCCCCGAATGGAGACGCAGGAGCAGACGTGCTTTTTGGAGCGGGCCCGCCTCCGTCCCGACCAGCTCCACACGGTCAACGTCGCCCGGGGCGACGATCCCGCGTCGGTCTCGCTCGACTCCGTGGACGCCCTCTTCCTCGGGGGGGCCGGAAAGTATTCCGTAACCCAAACCTATCCCTGGACGGAGGGCCTGCACGACCTCGTTTGCCGCGCCATCGACCGGGCCCTGCCGACGCTCGGGTCGTGCTGGGGCCATCAGGTGCTGGCCCAAGCGCTCGGCGGGCGCGTGGTCCACGATCCCGACCACTCCGAGCTGGGCTGTGGATGGGTGGAGCTGACGGAGGCCGGCGCCACCGATCCTCTTTTCTGCCGGTTCCCGTCCCGCTTCCAGGCCAACATGGGGCACCACGACCGGGTGGTCGACCTCCCGCCGGGCGCGACGGAGCTCGCCCGCAACGATCAGCCCTACCAGGCCTTCCGACTGGAGGACGCGCCGGTGTACGGCACGCAATTTCACAGCGAGCTCGACGCAAAGCGGGAACGGGAGCGCATCCTCGTGTACCGCGAATACTACCGCTCGGCGCTCCCCGACGCAGAGACCGTGCAGCGGGTCCTCAACAACCTGGCGGACACCACGGCAGTGGACAACCTGCTCTACGACTTCCTCATGACCTTCGTTGCTCGTCCCCACCCGTCGGTCGCTCCCGTCACGCTTCTGCCCAAGGACGGCACGAGCGCGGCCCCTCTCGTCCCTCCCGACGAGCGACACCGGTCATCCGCCCGCTCCGCGTGACGTGCAGTCACGTACCGGGATCGTCAATGGTGTAGGTTGCCTCGGCCCGGTCGCAGGGCCCCCCAACCGGCGGATTGGGCTTTCGCACCGTCACCTCCACCCCCTCAAGGTCAGGGTACGTCTTCAATACCTTGTGTGCGATGCGGTACGCCAGCTTTTCGATCAGGTAGAAATTGTTCTCCGTCACCAGCTGGCGGACGAACTCGTAGACCTGCTCGTAGTCGACCGTCCGGGTCAGGTCGTCGTGCAGGGCCGCCTCTTCAAAGTCGAGCCCCACACTCACGTCGACCTCGTACCGCCCACCCACGCGGTGCTCCTCCTGCATGACCCCGTGATGACCGTAAAAGACGGCGTTGACGAGGCGGACTGTGCCAGTCGTAGCGTGGTCGGCGGAAAGCGGGGGGTCGGCGTCGGGGGCAGACTCGGACATGGAAGTAGGAATACGACGGAACGACAGACGGCATGACGGCCGCCCAGAGGGTCGAGCGCTATGCCAGCTGTTTGTCGAGCGGGACCAGCTTGGGAATGGCCGCCAGCTCGCGGAACGACCGGGCACGTTCGGTGATGTCGGTCCGGGTCAGGTCAAGCAGCTTGTCGGGGCCGTAGCGCTGCACCACAAAGGACGCCATCACACTCCCGTAGATCACCCCACGGCGCAGGGCCTCCTGGTCGAAGGCGCCAGACCGGTGGAGGTGTCCCGCGAGCCCCCCTGCAAACGCATCCCCGGCGCCGGTCGGGTCCTGGATGTCCTCCAACGGATAGGCGGGCGCACTGAAGACCGAGTGATCGGTAAAGAGGAGCGCTCCGTGCTCGCCCTTTTTGATAATGAGCGTCTCGGGACCCATGTCGCGGATGAGTGACGCGGCCCGCACCAGGTTGGGCTCGTCGGCGAGCTCCCGGGCCTCCGCGTCGTTGATCACAAAACAGTCGACCTGCGAGAGAGTCTTCCGGAGACTATCCGGGGTGTTCTCGATCCAGTAGTTCATCGTGTCGGCAATCACGAACGCCGGGTCGTCCACCTGATCCAGCACGTCGCGCTGGATGCCGGGCTCCAGGTTGCCGAGGCACACGATATTGCTGTCGAGGTAGCTCTCAGGAAGCTCGGGGTCGAAGGAGGCGAGAACGTTGAGCTGGGTGTCGAGCGTGTCCCGCTCGTTCATGTCATAGTGGTACTCGCCATGCCAAAAGAAGGTCTTTCCGTCCTCGTCGACCTCGAGGCCCTCAAGGTCCACTCCGCCGTCGGCCAGCTTTTGGCGATACGCGTCGGGAAAGTCCCCCCCCACAACACCCACGAGGCGAACGTCCTCACAGAAATGCCGGGCAGCGAGCGTCAAGTAGGAGGCGCTGCCCCCCAGAACCCGTTCGGCGGACCCGAACGGGGTGTCGATGGAATCGAAGGCGACAGTCCCCACGGCGAGAATACTCACGAGCAGTTGAGGCTCCTTCTAACGGCGTACGAACAGGGCGAATGTAACCATGCGGGCGCACACTCAACACGCCCCACGTGCGAATTCTATGACAAGGCAACAGTTCCTCTTCCCGTCGGCTCCAGGGACCATTCTCCTTCTCTTCTCACGACACCTCCAGCGATGCAAGAACTGCGTCCCCCTCGGCCGGAAAGGGAGCAATTTACGCTTCCACCGACGCCCCCTCAGGAGCACTCGCCCGAGGAAGTCGCACGGTGAAGCAGGACCCTTCTCCCTTTTCGGTGTCCACCTCAATGCTTCCCCCCATTTGCTCGACGGCCTCTTTCGTCACCGCGAGTCCGAGCCCGGTGCCCTCGTACTCCCGGCCCATGCCCTCCGACTCCTGACGAAAAGGTTCGAAGAGCCTCTCGGCCCGCGCCGGATCCATGCCTACCCCCGTATCTTCGACCTCCAAAACCGCGGACTCGTCCTCGGCACGGGTGCGGATCCACACATCACCGCCCGCCTCCGTGTACTTCACCGCGTTGGAGATCAAGTTCTGAAGAGCAATCCGAAGTCCTTTGCGGTCGGCCCGGGTCCAGACCGACGCTTCGTCCGTTTCCACCCGTAGTGCAATGTCTTCCTCCGCGGCCTCGGGGTAGAATTGATCGGTGGCCTCCTCGGCCACGGCGGCCACATCAACCGGCTGCGAGGGATGCTTCATCTCGCCGCCCTCCAGTCGCGAGAGGTTCAAAATCGCGTCGAGGGTGCTCAGTAGACGGCGTCCGCTGTTCTCGATGTGCCCGGCGAACCGGCCAATTGGGGCCTGGTCCTCCTCGGCCAACGTGCCGATTTCCTCCGCAAATCCAATGATCGACGTCAGGGGCGTGCGGATTTCGTGGCTCGTGTTCGCCAGAAGGGCTGACTTCATCTGACTCGCCTCCTCGGCCTCTTCCTTCGCCTCCCGCAGCGCGTCTTCTTGCTCAAGCCGATCAAGCACGACGGCGGCGTGGGCCGCGAGTACCTCAATCAGGCCGCGGTCGAACGAGTCGATGGTCCCTTCCTGAACATCCCCGACCGAAATGGTGCCGTGCGCGCCCACCGGGAAGAAGGCCGCGGTGCGGGCCGCTCCGTAGTCCAGCGAATCGTCCACGGTGCGGAGATCCCCCACCACGAGCGGCTCATTCGCCCGGTACGTCTCCGCGATAAGGCTTTCCCCGTCAATGTCGACCGGGGGCCGGGCCGGCATGTGCTCCGCGACCTCCGGGGAGTGTTGGATCGGCACGAGTTCCCCCTCGTCGGCGAATCGGACACCCACCAGCGGGTATCCGAACACCTCGTTCACGAGGCGGAGCACGACGTCGCCCACCTCCTGCTTGTCCCGGGCCCGCAGTAGCCGACTGATGGTCGCGTAGAGGGCCTCCACCTTTTCCTGCCGGTCGCGGAGGGCACGCTCGCGACGCTCACGCTCCGTGATGTCGGACAGCACCACCACGTCGCTCCCCCCCGTGGTCCCCAGGCTCGTCTCGACGATTCGGTAGTACCGGGGGGTTGCCCCGTCGGACGTCTCCAAGAGGGGGCGGTCCTCTTCCAGCTTCTGCGCCAGTTCCGGAAGGGCTGCCTCGAGGGGCTCGCCAATCACGGACCGATCCTCTAGGTCCGGAAACAAGTCAACAATCCGCCGTCCGTAGTCCTTGATGCGGCCATCGGCACTGAGCATGAGGGTCGGGGCCGAAAGGCTTCCCGCCAGCCGGACGGCCTGGAACTGGTACGTGTACACGAAGAGCACCCCAACCGCAAACACCGCCACGCCGAGCGGCTCGTGAGTAATGTCCTGAAGCGCAGGGTTCACGTGTCCGAGAATGTTGAGCACCGCCGGGACGGCCGTAAGGCCCGTGAGAGCCATCAGCGGGCCGGTTCGAGTCTCCGTCTTCCAAAATAGCTCGAACAGCATCAGGTAGCCGGCCGTCGCCAACGCGTAAGCCCCGGCCATCACGACCCAGTAGAGGAGCCGGTGACGGACGACGAGATCGAAGAGCTCCCCCTGCCCCGGCTCCAGCGTGTAGTAAAGCTGGTGGTAGGGATTGGTCACCTTCAGAAGTACGACGCTCCCGAAGACGACAATCGCAAACCACTGGGCCGAGGCGTTGCGGTGGAGCGACCGCCCGGTGTAGGCGGAGCAAAACCACAGCCACGCCCACACCGTACCAAATCCCACAATCAGGCTCGCCTGATAGAACACGTGCTTGCCGAGCGGAGACTGCGAGAGCAGAAATCCGATATACGCGGCTGCCCATCCCGCACTCGTAAGGAAAAACGTGACCAGGCTCCGGCGCGTGCTCGCATAGGGAATATAGGAGGCCCGCCAGGCGGCGCCTAGGCACGCGAGGCTGGCAACAACGAACGCCAACAGGTATCCCCAAAATACGGGGCTACTGAGCGGAGCGGATGACGACATAAATCGCAGTTCTGCGACGAGGTGAAACGGAACGGACTTCCCCCTGCGGGACGCGTCCACATGCCCGAATCTGACAGGACGCCGACCTCTCTACGGACGTCCCAGTGCCTGTCCCTCACACGCCCACTCGATAGAACAAGGACCCCCACGCACTGGCTTGCCCCAAAGGGGACCGGACAGTGGGACACTAAAGGCCGGAGACATATCGTAAGCAAGTACCGTTCCACGCACTCCCCAACCCTTCGTCCCCGGCAAACACTGACCGTGTCAGACCGACTTTTCTGTCCACTCCAGACGGACCTGTAGCGTGAGGTCGCCGTCACTCAGCTGAATGGCTCGTGGCGGGGTGGATCCCGGGGCCTCATCTGCGATCCGATCCGGCGCGAAGCCCATGTGACCCACGACCTCGTCCTCGCCCAGATCTGCGTCCAGCAGTTGCAGGACGTGCCGGCCTGGGTTCTCCACGCGGAACCCAGCGTCCAACGTCAGTGGCAGATCTCGGGGGCGCACATCATTGACAACCTCGCTCGTGTGGAGATGCGTCCCGTCCGGATCGTATACCTCGTAGTAGAGATCCGGACCCGAGAACAAATCCCAGCGGTCCTCCCCCTCCTCGGACCCGAAGGGAACGGTCTGGACCTCAACCTGCATCACGATTGCGCGCATAGGACGGACGGGTGTGAGAATTGGAGTTGCCGGGCAATCATTTCTGGGCGCAGCCGTCGCAGGGAGGCGGGGGACCGACTGTACCTATCATCGAAATCCCCGGCGACCCGGTCGTTCCAACCCCTCGTCTCCCCCACAACTGGTGGCGGAAGAAGTGCCGAATTGGTGTAGTTCTTGCAATGTTTTCTATCAGAAACGCCCCCGAGAAAGCGGGAGCCGTCCGTCAGTTGTCGTTCGTACGAACCCGTCCGATCCCATCGGCAGTTCTTCTCCTTCCACCTCCTCCGACCGCCCGGATCGGCCCCGTCCTCCCTCCCACGCAGTCCTGCCCCCGACCGACGCACAGCTCCGGGGCACGGCCCTCCTGGCCCCCATCGCTCTCCTGTCGATCGGCCCCTACCTGGCCTTGTGGGGCCTCCCAACCCCAGCCTTCCCCACCGATCCCGGCCCCCTTCTGCTGTTCGGAGCTGCATTCGTATTTGGGGTCGTTCTGCATGAAGCCCTTCACGGCCTCGGTCATGTGTGGGGACGAGCCTCGTGGGAGGACATCGAGTTCGGCATGCACTGGACGGCCCTCACTCCCTACGCCCGCTGCACCGTTCCCACGCGGGCCCGCACGTACCGCCTCGCCCTGGCCCTCCCCGCCCTCGTGCTGGGCGGGATACCACTGGGCGTAGGGCTATTGACGGGGAACTGGCCGGCGACCTTCTACGGATTTCTGATGCTGGTAGCGGCGGCCGGAGACATTCTCATTCTCTGGATCCTTCGGGGCGTGCCTGCAAGAGCGTGGGTGCAAGACCATCCGCACAAGGTCGGGGCGCTCGTCGTGGCCGAGGCCGACGCGCCCCCTCCAGCGCCCGTTTCCGCGGAGAGCCTTCCGGAGGAGGCCCCCTCGGATGCCGTGTCGTTTGCTCACCTCCTGGTTCTTGCGGCCCTTTCAGCCGTCTGTGCCGCACTCGGCTTCCTGATCGCACTCGCCTGAATGAGGCACAGGCCCCGGCCGTTCTCGTTCTTGCGGCGGGAAATTCTCAATTCGTCGACGACTGACGCCATCCGTCGAACCTTCCCAAACGCGGTGCCACGCGGCGAATATGCGAGGATGACGATGTAGACGACTCGGTCATCTGTGTCCTCCT